>NZ_JAWOTD010000026.1:0-66342 GCF_033338715.1 Vibrio sp. Vb1337
CTTTCTAAGCCCTGTCATGAGTGAAGTGGAACGCAGTTTTGTGTGGTTCCTGCAGTCTCGAGCGCTAGTTTTGAGCCCCTGTGCTTAACTTACCAAAGCTTCCTTTATTATTACCTGGAAAATTTATTCAATAGGTTATGTTATTTTCGGGGGAGATTTCTCTGCTTTAGATGTTTTGATTTAGCCATAGGCGCTTATTAATATAAACTCAGCGCATTTAAAACTTTCCAAACATGGATTTTGTTTTGTCGACCTATTTAAGCCAGTGTCTTAAAGTATATTCGCTACTTCTTCCCTCTAACCCTCTCCAACCTTCAAAGCCACCACTACGTACGTATAACGTGAGCGGTATAGGTGCTTTCATAGCTGTGTTTGCTGAGTAAGCAGTTCACCTGGTACATTGACTGAGGAAAAGTCTTCTTTCTGTGGACCTTCGTGTAAGTCACGATAGTTTTAATAATTATCTGGTACTTTTTATTCTAAAGGTGTACGCTTCACATCGAATATTTTTTCAACAGTAAATCATGTTATATCTCTTGTTTAAAAGCTTTGTAAGAAGGCTGAACTCCATGCAAAAAACGCGATGAAGTGTTGCTCGGAGTCTTAAATTAATCTTCATCAGGTGTTTTATGTGTGGGTAGCTTCGCTGAAGTTATACGCAGGAGCTTGTACACCTGATAAAAGAGAAGAGATGGCCGGTGATATTTCATCATCGGCCTTTTTGTATCTGTTAAGCAGCTACAAAGCATTACCCAGTATTGAAATAAGGGCCGGTATTGATCACCGGCCCTTTTTTATTTGGTTGAAAACATGAGTATTTTACAAGTTAAAAATTTGTCTTATCAGATAGCTGATAAGACGTTATACAACAACGTGACCTTTCGTATTAACGTGGGAGAGAAAATAGGTATCACCGGAGCGAATGGTGTTGGAAAAAGCACCTTATTGAAACTGCTTTTCGGTGAATTATCTGCAGATAAGGGCTGCATTGAATGGTTACCAAACCTTGAGGTGGGGTATTTAGAACAACATTTTAAGATCGATAATGTGCTGACAGTTCATGAGTGTTTAAAGGGCTCTTTTGAGAGTTTATACGCTGCAGAGCAAAAGCTTTGGACTTTGTATCATGCGATGACCGAGTCTCACTCTACATCTCTTTTAAGCCAAGTCGCTCGGCTACAGGCATATTTAGAAGATGAAGACTTCTATGCAATTAATACCAAAATTGAACGAGTTGCTGTAGGTCTTGGTATTTATCAATTTGGCTTAGATACACCGCTTATCTCGCTAAGTGGCGGTCAAAGGCACAAAGTCCTTTTAGGCAGGTTGTTACTTCGCAACCCCGATGTGTTAATTCTTGATGAGCCGACAAACTATCTTGATGCTCCGCACATTGAATGGCTAGTCACGTTTCTCAACGATTACACTGGCACTGTTTTACTGGTTTCTCATGACATTGACTTCCTTAATCAAGTAGCAACCAGTATTTGTGATATTGATTATCAAACGGTCCGAAAATACAGCGGCACTTATGTCAAAGCAATGCAGCAAAAGCATCACGACGGTGCTTTGTTAGAAAAGCAATATAAGGCTCAGCAAAATGAAATTCGAAAGTTAGAGCAATGTATTGCCAAAAATGGCGCTGGAGTTAACGCGAGTCTTGCTAAGGGACGCAAGAAAAAACTGGATAAAATCAAACCTATTCAACTGAATAATATAGAAAAAGTATCGATGTTTGACTTTGCTCACCAGCCTATTGGGCAACAGTATGTGATTGACACAAAAGCGTTGATGATAGGTTATCAGCAGCCTCTGCTTCCTGCGCTTGATATCACGTTAGCGCGCGGGGAAAAGTTGGTTGTTGCTGGTTTTAACGGCGTGGGTAAGTCGACCTTACTTAAAACCCTGATGAGGGAGATCGAGCCACTCTCTGGTGAGGTGGTATTGGCAAAAGGTGCAATGATTGGTTATTTTTCTCAAGATTTGTCTTGGTGCCATCCTCAGAACACACCTGAACAGGAGCTGTGCTCTTGTGCGCCAACAATCTCAAGCAAAGAGTCACGCAAGCTATTAGCTCGCTTTGGGATTACGGGGGATAAGACGCAGCGCCACTTAGATACATTGAGCGGTGGTGAGCAAACTCGGGTGAAGTTGTGTTGTTTATCGGTTCAGAAATGCAATGTTTTGCTGTTGGACGAACCAACAACACACTTGGATAGCAGCAGTAAAAATGCGCTTAAAGAGGCTCTCCAGCGCTTTTCCGGTAGCGTGATTGTGGTATCTCATGAGAAGGCATTTTTGCAATCTTGGCCTGATAGAGTTTTAGATATTTCGTTGCTCACTTGTGCTGAATCGGAAACAGAACAGGAGGTGGAGCTATGATGCAGTCCATGATCCTATTTCTCGTTGCTTTTCTTGTTGGTGCTGATGAGTTGATGCTTGGATCTATTCTTGAACCTATCGGAAATGATTTAAGTGTTCAACCGAGTCAGGTGACCTTATTTATTACGGCATATAGTTTAGCCATAGCAATTTTCGCTCCTTACTTGGGCCGTTTATCAGACCGAGCTGGGCGTATTCGTATCATGGTGCCTGCTTGCTTTGTATTTGGGGTTGCGTCTATTACGACGGGCATAGTTCATGATTTTGAACTTGCTATTGCAACTCGTGTGATCACTGGTATTGCAAGTGCAGGCATGTTACCAATTGCATTCGCGTTAGCGGGAGACGCGAAGGGTAATAGAGCGATGTGTCAAATTGTGATGGTTCAGGCGGGATTAACGCTAGGTATGATAACTAGCCCGGCGATCGGAGCATTGTTGACCCAGCTTTTATCATGGCGTGCCGCTTTTATTATTTTGGGCGTGGCGGCTCTTTTTGTCGGTGCCATGAGCGTAGTGTCCATGAACAACAAGCATGATGAGTCCCAAATGTCAGATGCTCTGCCACCTATAACAGGTGTAATTCATGTTCCTGGCGCGTTGAGGGCGATTTTAGCGATGTGTTTAGGTCTAGGGGGAGGTATTGGTGTATTTAACCTGATAGGCCTTCATATTCGAGATACCAGCGATTTGGCGCTCGGTTGGGTGGGCGCTATTTATGCAGCTCTAGGGATCGTGAGTGTGGTTGGAAATATGTGCGTGGCGAGAGCTTCTCGCTGGCTTGGTAGCTCTCGAGCCGTTATGCGAGTGGCTTTAATGGTGTGCATACCTTGCAGTGCATGGGTGTTCTCAAATGAGATGAGTACGGTGACCGCTTATCTTCCAGCTCTAGTGCTCTGGTCTCTTGCTGGAGGGGTAGGCTCTCCGGCGTTACAAGCACATATAGCAAGCTTATCTGATGAACATCGAGGTGTGCTGATGTCTTCTGGAATGAGTATGATGCACTTTGGTGTCGCGATTTGGTCTGCCTTGGCGGGCTTTGCTTATTCTGTAGGTAGTGAATGGGTCGCTGTCGTGGCTTTGTTATTGTTTGGCTCAGCGGTAGTTATATTAAAGCCAGTTGGTAATGCTGAACAAAGTGAGCGTTATTCGTAGTGTTTTAGTAGATAAAGAAAAGCCGTTACCTAAAAAGGTAACGGCTTGTTCCAAATACTTTTTGAAAGCCGGTCTTAGTTCATGCCGTATTTCTTAAGTTTCTTGCGAAGAGTACCGCGGTTGATACCCATCATAGTTGCTGCGCGAGTTTGGTTACCGCGAGTGTACTGCATGATAGTATCTAATAGTGGCTGTTCAACTTCAGCTAGAACTAATTCGTATAGTTCTGTTACTTCCTGGCCGTTTAGTTGAGCAAGGTAGTTTTTAAGAGACGCTTTAACAGAGTCACGTAAAGGCTTCTGAGTAATCTGGTCTTGTGACGTTACTGTAGTTACTGTTAATGCTTCTGAAGTCAGATTTTGTTCGAACATATTCGGTCTAGCTCTTCTCTTAATTATGATGCAACGTTATCAAAATAACCTTCTAACGCCTCAATTTGCAGCGGAGCTGCGTCGATAGCGTTGAAGGTACGGCGAAACTCACTTGCCTGTTCATGCTCTTTCAGGTACCACCCAACGTGCTTGCGCGCGATACGTGGACCTAAGAACTCCCCATAAAACTCATGCAGAGCATTTACATGACCAAGCATAATGGTTTTCACTTCCTCAGTTGGAAGTTCCTCCATTGTGGTGCCGTTTTCCAAATAGTGATGGATTTCCTGGAAAATCCAAGGACGACCCTGGGCAGGGCGTCCAATCATTAAAGCGTCCGCACCGGTGTACTCCAGTACAAATTTGGCTTTCTCCGGGCTATCGATATCACCGTTCGCGATAACCGGAATTGAAATCGCCTCTTTTACCGCTTTAATGCTGTCATATTCGGCCTCACCTTTGTACATACATGCTTTCGTTCTGCCATGCAGAGCAAGAGCTTGTATGCCGCAGTTTTCGGCTAATTTAGCGATCTGGACACAGTTCTTGTTGTCTGTATCCCAGCCAGTTCGAGTCTTTAACGTTACAGGAACGTCCACTGCATTCACGACCGCTTTCAAAATCTCTTCGATAATGTTTGGGTATTGAAGCAGAGCAGAGCCCGCTAGCTTCTTATTCACTTTTTTTGCCGGGCAGCCCATGTTGATGTCGATGATTTGTGCACCGTTCTCAACACTGAATTGAGCTGCGTCCGCCATAAGCTGTGGATCGGAACCCGCAATCTGTACAGAGCGAATGCCCGATTCGCCCTCGTGTACCATGCGCTGTTTCGACTTTGACGTTCCCCATAGTTTTGGGTTAGCAGACATCATTTCACTGACGGCCATTCCCGCACCATAACGAAGACACAACTCGCGAAACGGTCTATCCGTTACACCAGCCATAGGGGCTACGATTAGATTGTTCTTAAGTTGATAGTTTCCGATTTTCAAAACGTCATCACAGTTCTGTACCAGCAAGGGCGCGCATTTTACGCATTTTTTCACTGCGTGAAAAGACTAATATTTGAGCATTTACAAATTGTTTTTGTAAATTGTATGAATTTCAAACAATTAGCTCTGAAAACCTTGTCTAGCCTTGCTTACAACCAGAGATGCGACACCATTCACTTTGTTCAACAATCGGGTCAATGTGAAGCTCGTCACGGTAATAGTTCGCAACATCTTCAGCTTGAGTGTCTAATACGCCGGACATAGCGAGGTCGCCATTTGGCTTAACTAGTCCTTTGATGATAGGTGCAAGTTCACGTAAAGGTCCCGCAAGGATGTTGGCCACAACGACGTCAGCGACGAGACCTTCAGGTTGATTTTGCGGTAAGTAAACTTCTAGTTTGTCTGCAACGCCATTACGCTCAGCATTGTCTTTTGAAGCAAGCAGGGCTTGAGGATCAATGTCGATCCCTATCACTTTTTCAGCGCCCAGTTTGATCGCTGCGATCGCAAGAATACCTGAGCCACAACCGAAGTCGATAACGGTCTTACCGCTTAAGTCCATGCTTTCTAGCCACTCAAGACAAAGTGCTGTTGTAGGGTGAGTACCCGTACCGAATGCAAGGCCTGGATCCAACATAACATTAACAGCGTCAGGATCTGGAATGTCGCGCCAGCTTGGACAAATCCATAGGCGTTCACCAAATTTCATTGGGTGGAAGTTTTCCATCCATTCGCGTTCCCAGTCTTTATCTTCAAGCTGTTCTACTTTGTAAGCAAAATTGTCAGCCAGCATATTGCTCGCTTTAATTTGGTCGATGATGAAGTTAGTGTCTGCTTCTGCATCATACAGTGCCAGAATATCAGTATCGCCCCATAAGCGAGTTTCGCCAGGTAGAGGTTCGAATACAGGTGTATCCTGCGCGTCTAAGAATGTAACAGACAGCGCGCCAGTCTCTTCCATTAGCATATCGCCGATTTGCTCAGCGTTTTCATTGGTCGCGTTGAGTTTGATTTGAATCCAAGGCATTGGTTTTTGCTCTTAAAGTGAATGAAGTGGCGCAGAGTTTACCAGAACTCTACGATTTGTTTGAGTATATACCCAAATAAGCCGATTTATATGTTGAGCCCTTTGCGTACATATAAAACAAAAATGCCCACGGGAGTGGGCATTTTTTAAGACGTTTGCTTAGGCTTATTGTAAGCCAAGCTTCTTCTCTAGGTAGTGGATGTTTGCACCACCGTGTTGGAAGTTTTCGTCATTCATAATGGAGAATTGCAGTGGCACGTTAGTTTTGATGCCTTCGATGATCATCTCACCCAGTGCGTTTTTCATACGTGCAATCGCTACATCACGGTTCTCACCGTAAGTGATCAGTTTACCAATCATTGAATCGTAATGAGGTGGTACTGTGTAGCCTGTGTAGATATGAGATTCCCAACGCACACCCATACCGCCAGGAGCGTGGAAACGCTCGATCTTACCCGGAGATGGTAGGAAGCGCTCAGGGTCTTCTGCGTTGATACGACACTCAATCGCATGGCCACGGATCTTAATATCATCTTGAGTGAATGACAGAGGCTGACCCGCTGCAACACGAAGCTGTTCTTTGATTAGGTCGATGCCAGTAACCATCTCTGTTACTGGGTGCTCTACCTGAATACGAGTGTTCATTTCGATGAAGTAGAACTCACCGTTCTCGTATAGGAATTCAAACGTACCTGCGCCGCGGTAACCGATCTCGATACATGCACGAGTACAGCGTTCACCGATGTACTTACGCATTTCTTCGGTGATACCAGGTGCTGGAGCTTCTTCCACTACTTTTTGGTGACGACGTTGCATTGAACAGTCACGCTCACCAAGGTGGATTGCGCCGCCTTGACCGTCAGCAATAACCTGAACTTCAACGTGACGAGGGTTTTCTAGGAATTTCTCCATGTAAACCATGTCATTGTTGAACGCCGCTTTTGCTTCAGCACGTGTCATTGCAATGGCTTGGATAAGGTCTTTCTCTGCGCGAACAACACGCATACCACGACCGCCGCCGCCGCCAGATGCTTTGATGATTACTGGGTAACCAATGCGCTTAGCAAATGCTTTGTTTTTCTCTTCGTCATTGTCTAGAGGGCCGTCAGAACCCGGTACACAAGGAACGCCTGCTTTCTTCATTGCATTGATAGCAGATACTTTATCGCCCATTAGGCGGATAGTGTCTGCCTTTGGACCAACGAAGATGAAACCACTGCGCTCAACTTGCTCTGCGAAGTCTGCGTTCTCAGACAGGAAGCCGTAACCTGGGTGGATAGCCACAGCACCAGTCACTTCTGCTGCAGAAATGATGCGTGGAATGTTTAGGTAGCTGTCGATACCACGAGCAGGGCCGATACATACGGTTTCGTCTGCGAGTAGTACGTGCTTAAGATCGCGGTCCGCTGTTGAGTGAACAGCGACGGTCTTAATACCTAATTCTTTACAAGCGCGAAGAATACGAAGTGCAATTTCACCTCGGTTCGCGATGACTACTTTGTCTAGCATAAGGCAAGCCCCGCTTATTCGATTACAACAAGAGGTTGGTCGAATTCAACTGGTTGGCCGTCTTCAGCTAGGATTGCTGTAACAACGCCAGATTTGTCCGCTTCGATTTGGTTCATCATTTTCATTGCTTCAACAATACATAGAGTATCGCCAGCATTTACTTTCTGACCCACTTCTACGAATGCTTTAGAGTCTGGGCTTGGAGAGCGGTAGAAAGTACCAACCATTGGAGAAAGAACTTGGTGACCTGCAGGTGTTGCTGCTGGAGCTTCTGCTGCTGGCGCTTCCGCTACTGGTGCCGCTGCTACTGGAGCAGGTGCCGCCGCTGGAGCTGCTGCGTAGTGAATTGGTGCTTGAGGGGCTGCAGTGCCATGACGGCTGATGCGCACTGACTCTTCACCTTCAGAGATCTCTAGCTCAGCAATGCCAGACTCTTCAACTAACTCAATTAGCTTCTTGATTTTACGAATATCCATCTTTTCTTTCTCTTTTATCTTGTGATTAAGACAACCCTCGTAGGGTTGCAGAGTGTTAGGGTTACTTTGCCTGTAGCTTATTGATCGCTGCAGACAGAGCAAATTCATAACCTTGTGCGCCTAAACCGCAAATCACACCCTCTGCTTTATCTGACAGATAAGAGTGATGACGGAATGGTTCACGTGCGTGCACATTTGATAAGTGCACCTCAATAAATGGGATGGCGACGCCAAGTAATGCATCTCGCAGCGCCACACTAGTATGAGTGAAAGCCGCTGGATTGATGATGATGAAGTCAATCTTGCCATAGGCAGCGTGAATGGCTTCAATCAGTTCGTACTCACGATTTGATTGTAGGTGTTCCAGTTCTACCCCAGCGTTATGGGCTTGCTCTGTAAGAGTATCCACAACTTGAGCTAAGGTACTGTGACCATAGTGTGTCGGTTCGCGCAGACCCAATAGATTAAGATTTGGTCCGTTTAGAACAAGAATCCGTGACTTTGCAGACATTGTGTTGCTATCTTCCCTTATCGTGAGTGGAACGTTTATATTCCCAAATATACGATAGTTCAGCACGATTTTTTTGTTAAAACCGAGCAAATTTTAAAAAATCGACCAAGATTATAGCTAATTCATAGCAATTAGCAGCAATTTACTGGTCTAATCTCCTAATAGCCACTCTCGTTTCTGTAACCAAGTTAACAAAAACAACATAATTGCCATATTTTTTGTGTGGCCAATTTGTGCACTAAAGCAAAAAACCGCCATGAGTGATGGCGGTTTTTAAAGTGCTTTTAAAACAGTTGGTTGAATTTATGCCAATTCTGCTTTCTCTGCGATAAGCTTGTCTACCACGCTCGGATCGGCAAGCGTTGACGTGTCTCCGAGGTTGCTTGTATCGCCCGTTGCAATCTTACGCAGGATTCGACGCATTATCTTACCAGAACGAGTCTTCGGTAAGGAATCCGTCCAGTGCAGTACATCTGGTGTTGCAATTGGACCAATTTCTTTACGCACCCAATCTTTCACTTCTTTGTGTAGCTCTGCTGACGGGAATTCACCATCGTTCAAGGTAATGTAAGCGTAGATAGCTTGGCCTTTGATATCATGCGGAATGCCCACAATAGCGGCCTCAGCAATTTTATGATGTGCGACAAGAGCCGATTCTATTTCAGCGGTACCCATGCGGTGACCCGACACGTTTAGTACGTCATCAACACGGCCCGTGATCCAGTAGTAACCGTCTTCGTCACGACGAGCCCCATCACTAGTAAAGTACATTCCCTTGAAGGTTGAGAAGTAGGTCTGTTCAAAGCGCTCGTGGTCGCCATAAACAGTACGCATCTGACCTGGCCATGAATCAAGGATCACCAAGTTACCTTCTGCTGCGGTTTCTTCAATGATGTTGCCCATGTTATCAACCAGTGCAGGTTGGACTCCGAAGAATGGTCGAGTTGCTGAGCCTGGTTTTAAATCTGTTGCACCTGGTAGTGGTGCAATTAAGATACCGCCGGTCTCTGTTTGCCACCAAGTATCAACGATAGGCGAGCTCTCGTTACCAATCGTTTTGTAGTACCACTCCCACGCTTCAGGGTTGATAGGCTCACCTACTGAACCCATCACACGTAAGCTTGAACGAGATGTCCCTGCTACCGCTTCGTTACCTTTTGCCATTAGTGCACGAATAGCGGTTGGCGCAGTGTAGAGAATGTTCACTTGGTGCTTATCAACCACTTCACTCATACGAGCCGTGCTTGGGTAGTTTGGAACACCTTCAAACAGAATGGTTTTGGCCCCGTTCGCTAGTGGACCATAAATTAGGTAAGTATGGCCTGTAATCCAGCCCACATCCGCGGTACACCAGAAGGTTTCACCTGGTTGATAATCGAAGACATATTTAAAGGTCATTGCCGCGTAGACGAGGTAACCGCCTGTAGTATGTAGTACGCCTTTAGGTTTACCTGTCGAGCCAGATGTGTAGAGGATGAACAGCGGGTCTTCGGCTTTCATCTCTTCTGGTGGGCAAACGTCAGAAACGTTGGCTGTTGCTTCGTGCCACCAAACATCACGGTGTTCATGCCATTCAACATCACCACCTGTACGTTTAAGCACGACGACTTTATTGATGGTTTTTACGTCTGGGTTGGTTAGTGCTTCATCCACGTTCTTTTTCAGTGGAACAGCGCGTCCGCCACGTACGCCTTCGTCTGAGGTGATCACGACTTTAGCGTCAGAGTCGATGATACGGCCGGATAGTGCTTCTGGTGAGAAACCGCCAAATACTACGGTGTGAACCGCACCAATACGGGTACAAGCGAGCATAGCCACAGCGGCTTCTGGCACCATTGGCATGTATAGACACACCACGTCTCCCTTGCGTACGCCTTGCTCTTTCAATGCGTTGGAGAATTTACACACTTCTTTGTGCAGTTCGTTGAAAGTGAGTGTTTTGTCGTCGGCTGGATCATCGCCTTCCCAAATGATGGCGACGTCGTCCCCGTGTTCTGCAAGATGACGGTCAATACAGTTAGCCGAGACGTTCAGTGTGCCATCTTCAAACCAGCGAATATCAACATGGCCAGTGTCGAAAGAAGTGCTTTTTACTTTGGTGAAAGGTTTGATCCAATCAACGATTTTGCCGTGTTCGTTCCAGAAGCCCTCTGGATCGGTTACCGACTGCTGATACATGGCTAAGTAAGTATCATTATCCGCGTGTGTATGAGTTTTAATATTTTCTTTTACCGGATAAACGTGGGCTTCGCTCATGGCTTCTCTCCTTGTGCCTTATTTCTCGGCCTTACACCAATCTAGATAAGATTTTGAATATATTTTTGTAGGGCTGTTTTTTGGTTCTAAATAACTTGGTCGTGGTAATGACGACGTTGTGCTTATAACTGTCAGTCACCGCGCGTATTTCCACAATTAGACTTTAGGATGAGAGTGATAGAAGCGCCGGGAAATCGCTGAAACAAAAGTATTTCTGGGAGCTAGGTCAACTGATTTTTATGTATACGGTGCGGTTAGGTTGGGTAAATCGCCTTTCGTTAAGCGGACAAAGACCAAAGCGGCAGAAATCGCGTCTTGCAAGGCGTCGTGTTTGTCTTGGATAGGAAGTTCGAGGTGTTTACAAATGGCATCCAGACTTAAGTCGAAGTAGGCATTCGGCAAATGTCGTTCCAACTTATCGTGATAAATCTGACTGACCTCGATGAGTGGGTTAGGAAGTGGGAAGCCAAGTTGCCGCAGACAAGCAAGGTCTAAGATCTTTTTATCGTAACGAATGTGATAGCCCACAAGTGGTCGGTTGCCGATAAAGTCGAGCAGCTCGAGCAGCGCCTCTTTTTCACTGATGCCATCGACTAAGTCTTGGTGGCGAATTCGATGGATCTTGACCGAGCCTGAGTCGAGCGATTGCGGCGCGCGTAAGCGGACTTCAAATGGTTGACTGGTGATGATGCGGTTGTCGATGATCTTGGTGGCTGCAATAGTCACCAGCTCGGCGCGATTTGGGTCAAGGCTGGTGGTTTCGCAGTCAAGAGAGACGTATTCTGTTTTATCTGGCGTGCAAAACAGCGACTGATAAGGCGAACCTTTCAATTTGTAGTACCAGTATTTGCGTTGTAACCAGTTCATTGCTTACGCCTCTGTGATTTATGAAAATCAGGGTTAATCACGAATTTGATAATGGAAGCCTAAAAATTGCTTAAATTTCTTCACCACATGTAAGCCGTGGCGAAGCAAATCACGCTCAGTTCTATCCAGTTGTTTAATATCAATGTTATTCAACGCTTCTTGCTTTTTGAGTTGCTGATTAAGGCGAAGTTTAAAGAACAATTTTAGTGCTTCGTTGAGATTATCTGCTGTTTCGGGTTCTAAGATGCGCTTATTTCTCAGAGCTTCAATGCGTTCAAACGTGTTCTTCTCTTCAATGGCATACTCCAAAGACAAGGCGCGAATGCCGTGTACAATTGGGAAAATACCGCCGCGTTTAATGTCCAATCCGTCTTTAGCACTTTTTACGTTGCCAAATAGAGTTAGGGGCACCGAAAACTGCAAGGCAGGGCGAGTAAAGTCAGACAATATCAACATGCGATCTTTCATTGTGTCACGAAGATGCGCCGCAATTGGAGCCAGCAGCTCGCAATTCCCAGCAACAGCATGGGCGTCACTGAAAATGGCTAAGTCCATGATTTGTTGTGGTTCGGCTTTAGCTATCCAGTGGTTTAGGGTGCTTATCCATTCTTGCTGTGTTTTGACCCATTTCGGGTTGTTAACCATCACTTTACCAGGGCAAAGTGGATAACCGAGCTGTTGTAGGGTGTGTGTGAAGGATTGCATCACTTGTTCGCAATGAGGCCATTCCAGACCATCTTGAATAATCAGGGCATTGTCTTGATCGGTTTTGAGAATTTGCTCTCCTCGGCCTTCAGAGCCGAGTACGATCAAGCAACAATGGTCGTGCAAGGCTGGTGGTATTACTAACTCGAACGCTTTCTCGATAATTTGCTCGTTTACGGCTGAGATCAGCTCCATGATGAAGCGAGTGCGGATGCCGTTTTTCAATAAGCTCTCGACCAATTGACGTTGGCGGTTTGAGGCCAAAGCGAGCTCTTCCACGCTGCTTGCTCGAGCAATACTGAGCGTTAACACGTGAGAGTGGGTTGAGAACGCGCTAAGAATTTGGGTCATATCCAGCATGCCAACGGCTCTGTTACCTTCACATACCATGAGGCGTTTCATTCTGTTTCTGGTCATTGTGATCATGGCGTTGAATAGAAAGTCACCATCATCAACGTGATAAACAGGAAAGCTCGCGATCTCACCCACTGGTGTGTCGAGCGCGCAACCATCCAACATCACAGAATGCAGCATATTAGTACGAGTCACTATTGCGTACGGGTGGGCTGATGGCCATTTTTCCAATCGTGGATCATCGCCATGGAGTTGAACCAATGCAGCGTCAATCCCATTTTCTTTTAAGGAACGTGTTACCTCGTTAATTGGTGTATTTGGTTCGAGGATCATCGGTGGGTGATAAATGCTGCGGTCAACTTTAGTGAGAATAAACTCCGCTAAGTTTTGCTGTTGATGGGCCGCTTCGATGAGCTCTTGCCGTTTCGATAAATTGTTATCGAAATAGGCTGCAAACTGGCCATTTTCGTTGTAAAGGGCAAGGAAAATTTCTTTCGGCAGTAGGTAAGAGAGCGTGTCCTCAAGCGCGATGTAGTGATGACGTACCTTGTCTTCAAGTAACGAGCGTACATCGAACATATCGTCGTTGGCATAATGTGCGAACACTTCCTGTTGATCGTTGGAGCGCTCTTCTACCGCGCCTTTGATCAGAATATGTAAGTGGGGGTTCTTCTGTCCGCAGGATAAAATAACATCTCGAGCTCGATAGTAGGCGACGTCCAGAGACGATCGCAGTCGCGTTTGTTGTGCTTCAGTTAAGCGATCGAACGGTGGAGATTGCATGTTAAATTTGTCAGGCATGAGAACACCCAATAATGATGGAAGGAACACTCTCTAAGTCTGACAAATTTCTTACCGGAAGCCAGACGACTTTGGTCTAAATTACGATGTTTTCGCTTGAAGATGCCAAATGTCGCAAAGTTAGTATTCCATCGAGGAAACGATAAGTTTCTTATTCTTCCCTTTTTATAATACGCATGGCGATCCATAATTCCCGGCTCGAACGTTGGTGTTCCCGTTTTAGGATATTTGTAATGTTGAAACCTTCTCCGTATGGCTGGATTTCCCAGTACTTTCTCGGATTCTTCTTTGCGTATGGCGTGTATCTGCCATTTTGGTCACTTTGGTTTAAGGATCAGGGCGTATCTTCGACAGATATCGGTTTGCTGGTCGGGTTAGGCCTTGCGACACGTTGTGTTGCCAATATCGTGATCACCCCACGAGTACACAAAGTCGAACATCTTATGCCTGCTTTACGTTGGTTGAGTTTCGCTGCCCTCCTTTTTGTTGGATTTCACTTTTTTACGGGTGGTAGCTTTTGGTTAATGGCACTAGCGACAGTGTTGTTCAATCTTTGTTGTGGACCGATTATTCCGTTGTCGGACGCGATGGCAAATTACTACGCTCGCCTGAAAATGCTCGATTATGGCCGCACGCGGCTATGGGGTTCGATCGCCTTTATCGCAGGCTCGACGGCAGTGGGCTACCTGGTGGCTGAATTTGGCTCCGATATGATCTTGTACACTGCGATGTTCGGCGTGTTTATCTCGTTGCTGTTTGCTATGCGACCGACTAACCCAATGCCTGTAACGCACGGTGGGCAAAGCGCAGAACGTCCAAAGCTGACCGCTCTTTTGACCGACAAGCCGATACTAAAATTCTTAGTGTTGGTGTCACTAATTCAGGGCAGTCATGCGGCTTACTACGGCTTTAGTGCGATTCACTGGAAGGCCGCTGGTCACTCGGAAGATGTCATTGGCTACTTATGGAGCTTGGGGGTGGCCGCAGAAGTGGCAGTGTTTGCACTGAGTAAGCGTTTATTCGTAGGTTGGTCAATACGCGCGCTGTTTATTGCTGCTGCCGTTGGTGTAATGATGCGTTGGGGTATTACGGCGTCGACAACATCAATTATTGCTTTGGTGATTGTTCAACTATTGCATGGTGTGACTTTCGCTACCGCACACATTGCCGCGATCCAATATATCCAAAACTCCGAAGAAAATAAGATCGTAGCGTTGCAAGCGTTGTATAACGCGATTCCGTTGGGCGCATTTATCGCGTTAATGACCGTATTGAGTGGCTGGGGTTATGAGCACTGGGGACCGCTTGTGTTCTGGGGCATGGCCGCGATGGGGTTATTGGCTCTGTTCATCAAGCTTGATTCGCAAGACCCACATCAGGTGGTTGATGTATCAGACAAGCCACTTGAAACACAGAATTAGACTTATGTAACAAAGGTTAAAAACTAAGCTTTGTCTCCGTTATCAAAGCAGTGTTAAATGAAACCTCTCCCTCATGGAGAGGTTTTTTTATTCTCTTGCTTTAAAAGTAGCAAGAAAGGCAAGAAAGGATATCGGATGCAAGGATGGCTGGTGGTTCCCGTTTCTTTAGCGTATTTGGGAGCTTTATTTATCATCGCGTGGTACGGCGACATTCAGAAAAGGTGGCTAGCGCGCTGGCGGCCTTGGATTTATAGCCTTTCCATTGCGGTGTACTGTACATCGTGGACCTTCTACGGCACGGTCGGGCAGGCCAGCAGTAATCCTTGGTCTTTCTTACCCATCTATATTGCTCCCATTTTAGTGTTTACCATCGGATGGCGCGTTTTAGCTCGGCTTATTTTGATTGCTAAACGGGAACACATCACGTCGATTGCTGACTTTATCGGAGCACGCTACGGTAAATCCCAAGGTTTGGCCGTGGTTGTTACGCTCATAGCGGTTGCGGGAATTTTGCCGTACATCGCTTTACAGCTGCGTGGTATCACTATGGGGCTTGAAATTATTGCTCCGGAGCTGGCTACTGATTTTGGTTATCAAAACGATAGCGTGTCGTGGTTTGTTGTGGTCGCATTGGCGATTTTTACGATGCTATTCGGTACCCGCCACATTGATAACACGGAACACCATCGTGGGATGATGATGGCAATTGCCTTCGAATCCATTATCAAACTGCTGGCTTTTTTAGTGGTTGGTGTCTTCATTGTTTGGTTGGCGATGAACACCGAGAGTTTGAGCTTACTTGATGTTGCCGCACAGACGTATCAGTCACCAAATATCCCGACTATATTGATTCATACTGTACTCACCATGCTGGCGATCGTTTGCCTTCCGCGACAATTCCATACGATGGTGGTGGAAAATGAACGTGCTCAAGATTTGCATGTGGCTCGCTGGTTGTTCCCCATTTATCTGATCTTAATGGGGATTTTTGTTTTACCTATTGCGTGGGTAGGACAAGGCCTCTTGAGTGGCGCTTCGCCTGATACTTATGTCATCAGTGTGCCGATGTCGGTAGGGGCGAGTGAAATCGCTTTGCTTGCGTTTCTAGGCGGTACTTCAGCGGCAAGCGGCATGGTTATCGTATCGACGATTGCCTTAGCGATCATGGTCTCGAACGACTTGGTTATGCCATTGCTATTGCGTCGCATGCGACTGACGCAGCGTAACCATCACCATTTTTCTGAATTATTACTGCGGATCCGTCGTGGTTTGATTTTAGTTTTGTTGATTGGCGCGTGGTGTTTCTATCAAGCGTTGGACACCATTCATTCACTTTCTGCTATCGGCTTTCTCTCGTTCGCGGCTATCACGCAATTTGCTCCTGCGCTGGTTGGCGGTATGTATTGGCGTCAAGGGAATAAGAAAGGTGTGTATGTTGGCCTCGCGGTGGGTTTTGCTACCTGGTTGATTACGTTAATGAGCCAAACAGACATGCTTGCCGGAGACGCCAGTAATAACTTCCTGATCTGGTTGATTACGCCACCAGAGGTATTGGCTAGTTTTGATATCGCGATTTCAGATTGGGGGATGATCCTCAGTGTGGTCGCTAATGCAGTGTGTTTTGTTGTGGTTTCTATGGCTACCCGACCAAGCCTAAGTGAGCGCTTACAATCGGCATCATTCGTTGGTACACCGCTGCCTGAAAGCGAAAATATGAGCCTGTACCAGAGCCGCGTTACGGTTGCGGAACTGGAAATGCTAGCGTCCAGATTTGTCGGACGAACGCGAGTTAAAGCGGCGTTTCAAGCCTACTGGAGCCAGCAACGAGAAGAGTTAATGCCGAATCAGCAAGCGCCATCTTCTCTGATTCGGCATACGGAGCGTGTGCTAGCAGGGGTATTTGGTGCATCTTCTGCTAAGTTAGTACTTACTTCCGCTCTGCAAGGAAGAAACATGCAGCTTGAAGAGGTGGCGACTATCGTCGATGAAGCCTCTGAACTGTACGATTTTAGTCGGGGTTTACTCCAAGGCGCGATTGAGCATATTGGACAAGGTATTGCGGTCGTCGATAAGCAACTACGCTTGGTAGCGTGGAACCAACGCTATTTAGAACTCTTTGAATTTCCGCCAGGCCTGATTCAAGTAGGTCGACCGATTGCGGATGTGATTCGGCACAATGCAGAGCAGGGGTTGTGTGGCCCTGGTGACCCTGATGACCACGTCCGTCGCCGTGTTTATCACCTTGAGCAAGGGACTCGGCACACCTCTTCTCGGGTTCGTCCCGATGGTCGCGTGATAGAGGTGCAAGGTAACCCAATGCCAGGTGGTGGCTTTGTGATGAGCTTTACCGACATCACCGTATTCCGTGATGCAGAGCAAGCACTGAAAGACGCCAACGAGACATTGGAAGAAAGGGTACGTCTGCGGACTCGAGAATTAGAACAACTTAACAAGCAGCTGGTGGAAGCGACACAGCGCTCGGATTTGGAATCGAAGTCCAAATCACGGTTCTTGGCGGCAGTAAGCCATGACTTGATGCAACCGCTCAACGCGGCGCGTCTATTCGCATCTTCACTATCGGAAGTCGCCAAAGACAGCGAAGCCAAAAAGCTGTCAGCACACATTGAAAGTGCTTTAGAGGCTGCCGAAGACTTAATTGGAGATTTGCTGGATATCTCGCGTTTGGAATCGGGCAAGTTGGAAGTCAACGTGCATGGCTTTGCGTTAAATGATGTGTTATCGAATTTGAATGCTGAGTTTAGTGCGTTAGCCAAACAGCAAGGCATAGAGTTCACCATGATTCCGTCCTCACTCATGGTTAAGTCGGATCCCAAACTGCTGCGCCGTGTGGTGCAAAACTTCCTGACCAATGCGTTTCGTTATAACCCGAATGGCAAAGTCGCACTCGGTGTTCGCCGCGTGAAAGGGCAAGTGCGTATTGATGTATGGGATAATGGAGTGGGGATTGAAGAAGAGAAGCAGCAAGAGATTTTTGAAGAGTTTAATCGCGGAACTCAAGTTCGTTCCGACCAAGGTCTCGGACTTGGTTTGGCGATTTCGAAAGGAATTGCTCAGGTACTTGGGCATGAAATTTCGATGCGCTCTTGGGTTGGAAAAGGCAGTGTTTTTTCCATCACCCTAGATAAAGCTGATCATGTTCAGCCTCATCCAGTTCACGTGGCGATGAATAAGCAATCTGAACTTGGTCATCTGAGAATCCTTTGTGTCGATAATGAGCCTGACATTCTAGTCGGCATGGAAAACTTACTTTCCCGATGGGGTTGCGATACACGAGTTGCGATTGATTTAGTTGAAAGTCTACAAGCGCTTGAGGATGGTTGGATTCCGGATGTAATTTTCTCCGATTACCGACTTGATGATGGTCGTACTGGTTTAGAAGTGCTACAGCAATGCCGCCTGAGATTAGGCCACAGCTTTGAAGGCGTCATCATCAGTGCAGATCGTACCGATGATATGCTTGATGGCATCAAAGCAAATGGGTTCAGCTTTATTGCTAAGCCAGTTAAGCCGCTTAAGCTGCGTTCGGTGCTCAATCGAGTCGCTTAGGATTGGAGTGTTTGAAAAATCGCTATAAAAGAGACCTCCGAATGGAGGTCTCGATGTTTGTAATCTTAGTTGATAGGCTGAGTTTGCCGTTTATTCTGCGACGCCGCCTTGGGTCAGTTTGGCTGGATTAAGCAATCGCTCTAGTGTGGCTCTATCCAAATCAGTTTCTTCTTCCGCGACATCAATAATCGCGCGTCCCTGTTTGTAGGCTTTTTTCGCGACTTCTGCCGCTTTTAGGTAACCAATGACCGGGTTGAGAGCCGTAACCAAAATTGGGTTTTTGGCGAGTGCTACATCCAAGTTATCTTGGCGAACTTCAAACGTCGCAATGGCTTTGTCAGCTAAAGCAGTTGCGCTGTTAGAGAGTAACTCGATACTCTCCAATACGTTATGAGCAATAACTGGCAGCATGACGTTAAGCTGGAAGTTGCCCGCTTGGCCTGCGACGGTAATGGTGGTGTCATTACCAATGACTTGCGCTGATGCCATAGCTGCGGCTTCTGGGATCACAGGATTTACTTTGCCAGGCATGATGGAAGAACCCGGTTGCAAGCCTTGTAATTCTATCTCACCTAAACCAGCCAATGGGCCTGAATTCATCCAACGAAGATCGTTTGCGATCTTCATGATCGCAACTGCTGCTGTTTTGAGCTGTCCCGACAGAGCGACGATCGCATCTTGACTGCTTAAATTGAAAAAGAAGTTATCACTGGCCGTGAACTGAATACGAGTTGACTGGGTTAGGTTGCTAGCGAATAAGTCTGCAAAGCGTGGATCGGCATTGATCCCCGTTCCAACCGCCGTACCACCTTGGGCTAAGGCTTTTACAGCAGGAAGTGCTTGTTCAATCGCTTGTTTTGCATGCTCGATTTGGAACTGCCAACCGCCAAGTTCTTGAGCAAAGGTAATTGGCATCGCGTCCATTAAGTGGGTGCGACCGGTTTTTACAACATCTTTCAATGCTTGTTGCTTAGACTCTAGTGTTTGGCTGAGGTGTGACAGGGCCGGGAAGAGCTGTTTTTCAATGGCTAATGCTGCGCTAACTTGAATGGCCGTTGGTACCACATCGTTGCTGCTTTGCCCCATGTTGACGTGATCATTAGGGCTGACAGTGCCGCCTAGATGCTGGGAGGCCAGTGTTGCAATTACTTCATTCGCATTCATATTTGAGCTAGTACCTGATCCGGTTTGAAATACGTCAATTGGGAATTGCTCAATATGATTGCCTTCGATAATTGCTTGAGCTGCGTCAGCAATCGCGTTGGCAATATCTCCTTCAAGCAGCCCTAGCTGTGCGTTGGTGAGTGCCGCAGTCTGCTTGATGTGTGCTAACGCTTTGATAAAACCAGATGGCATTTTATGTTGACTGAATGAGAAGTTATCGACGGCGCGTTGAGTTTGGGCTTGGTAGAGAGCATCTGCAGGGACAGTTACTTCGCCCATACTGTCAGTTTCTATGCGGAATTCGGTGCTCATGGTAGGGATCCTTTTGGTTAATCGAGTGAGATTTGAATCAGGCGTAATTGTTGTTGTAGTGCGAGAAATTTCACGTCGCCTTGTTCAAACTGGTAGTAATAGCGTTTGAGGCAGAATAATGGCGTATGGATAGAATCGAGACAGATACGACGGAAGATACGACTGCGAGTTGAGTCTTGAATTGCGTCTAGTAAATGGAAATAAACCTGACGTAAAAACAGCTCACACAACAATAGATTTTCTTCATCGGCATCGTGTTCATAACAAGAAGACAACACCATTCCCCAATGAATATAGTCATGAATCACGTCTGGCTCAAAGCCATGTGGTGCGGCGAGAAGGAATCTATCTTGGGCTTTAAAAAATGCCTTAAAGATGTCCCGTTTGTTGTCCATAACCACCTCTCATCAAATGTAATGATAATTATTATCAATTAAATTGTGAGTTGGCAACCCTTTTTAGAGTAAGAGGTTGTTGAAGAAAGACTTACGGAAACAAAAGCCGACGCAAAGGCGTCGGCTGAGTAGGAATTCATTTATGCTGAGTGAAACTAAGTCACTGTCGTTTGAATACCGGTGAATTAGCTTGTCACCGTTATTCAGTAAATAAGGTTTCGTACTTCACAAATGCGGTTTGTGTTTCACCATAATACAGTGTACCGCCTGATTGAATGACGACTCTTAACCAGCTTTCTGCAGATGCAGGCTTTGGTAAGGTGATGTACCAGCTTTGGCCTGCTTGATCGGCGGGCTTCATATCAATCGGTTGAGCGTTTTTCTCTTTGTCACTCACAATAGAAACTTTAACACCTTCGAGTGGGTAAGCGGCGTTGAGTGATAATTCTAAGTTATTTTTAGTGAGTTTTTCCGAGCGAAATTTCACTTTAAAATCGCCATTTTCCATATCACACAGACCACTGGTGTAACGACAATTAGACTTACTCGCGAGTTTGTAAGTTTCCCCTTCTTGCGCCGCGTGGGGCTTCTCGCTGAGGGCCATATCGGTACCGAAGTAAGCGATCAAAGAGAGAACTGGCGCAATCAGTAGAGCGAGAATAAAGTGCTTGTTTTTGAACATCTTGGCTTCCTTGCAACGACATACTGCGAATATGGTAACTGAAAAGTGAGAATAAAAAAGCCCCGGACGGCTGGTTCCAAACGGGGCTTTTGTGGTTTTGATTAGTTTTTAGTGATCCACTGCACTACCAGCACCTACTGGCACGCGAACGTGTTCGACTAGGTCTTTTACTTCTTGTGGCGTTTCTGCTGTTACTTTGGAGACAGCGAATGCGACGATGAAGTTAAATAGTGCGCCAATAGCACCAAACGCGTTTGGCTCAATACCCAGGAACCAGTTTGTTCCCCAGCTTTCTAGATATTTCCAATCAGCAACGAAAAGAATGCCTTTGTGTTGGAATACGTAGAACAGCGTAATACTGATACCCGCAATCATACCGGCGATTGCGCCTTCTTTGTTGATGCTCTTGCTGAAGATGCCCATCATCAATGCAGGGAAGATGGATGAAGCGGCAAGACCAAAGGCGAGTGCTACCGTACCTGCGGCAAATCCAGGCGGATTTAAACCGAGATAGCCTGCGGCTGCTATCGCTACTGCCATTGATATTCGACTAGCAAGTAGCTCTTTTTTCTCGGATATGTTCGGATTGATAACCCCTTTGATTAAGTCATGGGAAATAGCTGAAGAAATGGCGAGTAGTAAACCTGCTGCGGTAGATAGTGCAGCTGCAAGACCACCTGCTGCCACAAGTGCAATCACCCAGTTTGGTAGTTTAGCGATCTCTGGGTTAGCCAATACCATGATGTCGTTATCAACGCGCAGTTCGTTGGTGGACGCATCTGAAGTGTATTGGATATTGCCATCGCCATTTTTATCGTCAAAACCGAGTAGTCCAGTTGTTTCCCAGTTTTTGAACCACGCAGGACGCTCGTCATACGCTAGGTGCTGACCCGGAGCTGGATTTACCGTATTCATTAGGTTGAGACGAGCCATCGCTGATACCGCTGGTGCAGTAGTGTAAAGGATTGCGATGAAGATCAGAGCCCAGCCTGCTGATGTACGTGCGTCGCGAACCTTCGGCACGGTAAAGAAACGGATAATTACGTGTGGTAGACCGGCAGTACCAATCATCAGTGACATGGTGTAGACAAACATATTAAGTGTGTCGCCACGTACTTGGGTCGTGTATTCACTGAATCCGAGTTCGGTCACCACTTGGTCAAGCCGATCGAGTAGATAGACATCGGTACCAGCCATGGTACTCCCTAGACCAATTTGTGGGATTGGGTTACCAGTGAGTTGCAGAGAGATAAAGATTGCAGGGATAGTGTAAGCAAGAATGAGTACGCAATATTGAGCAATCTGCGTGTAAGTGATGCCTTTCATGCCGCCAAGAACCGCGTACATGAAAACGATACACATACCAATTAATAGGCCAGTGGAGTAATCCACTTCTAAGAAGCGACCAAACGCAACGCCCACGCCTTTCATCTGACCGATAACATAAGTCACTGATGCGATGATAAGACAAACAACCGCTACGATACGTGCTGTGTTGGAGTAAAAGCGTTCACCAACAAACTCTGGCACCGTAAACTTACCAAATTTGCGTAGGTAAGGCGCTAGCAACAGCGCAAGCAGAACGTAGCCACCAGTCCAACCCATTAGAAATACTGAGCCGCCATAGCCCATGAAGGCAATTAAGCCTGCCATTGAGATAAAGGACGCTGCGGACATCCAATCGGCTGCGGTTGCCATACCGTTTGCAATCGGGTTTACACCGCCACCAGCAACATAAAACTCTTTGGTTGAGCCGGCGCGAGCCCAAATAGCAATCCCGATGTACAGGATGAACGTGGCGCCAACGACCAGGTAGGTAATAGTTTTCAAATCCATCTGAGTGACTCCTTATTCGTCCACGCCGAATTCACGGTCAATTTGGCGCATCTTCCATGCGTAATAGAAAATAATTCCTAGGAAGGCATAGATGGAGCCTTGTTGAGCAAACCAGAAACCGAGTTTGTAACCGCCCAGTTGAAATTGATTTAGTACGTCGACAAATAAAATGCCGCAGCCGAAAGACACGACGAACCAGATGACCATTAGGCCGATCATGAGCTTCACGTTTTTGTCCCAATAGGCTTTGGCTCTTTCTTCGCTTTCAAATGCCATTGCCGTCTCCTTACGATTGGTATTGTTGTTAATGAAATGTTTCAATGTGTACATTAGCAAGGTGTTGGCAATAACTCTTTTCAACTTTAGTCGGGGTGTTAAAAATGAAGAACCTCCATACTATGGGCTTTTGCAGCGAATAAAGGGGTAAAATGTTATGTTAATAAACTGTTAAGTTAGCCAAAGGTCTAAAGGTTGATTGGATAAACAAGCATGATTAAGACTGGCCATTAATCTTTTCTTCATTGAATTTGGAGATGCTGTGTAAATATTGGTGGTGATCTTGTGGCTCTCAATGAGAGAAGGCGTAGATAAGAAAGATCACAAGTAATTTATTTACATAAAGTTTTCGCATCAAATCACCGTTTTAACGCACAATAAAGTAATATAACTGAGTCATTCTCGTACAACCTCGCATTTTGAGACGGTGTAAAGGGGAGGCAGATTAGGGCATTACCTCATTAACGAAGTAGCCTTGCTCATCACAATTATTATCGTTTTTCATTAAGGGAGGGTGAGAATGGACGCAGACACCATTAACAGTTTTTTTCTAATAGGTGCGTTGTTAATCGCACTTAGCGTTCTTTTAAGCCCAGTGTCTTCTAAGTTGGGAATCCCAATTCTTTTGGTATTTTTAGCCGTTGGAATGCTGGCGGGGGAAGACGGCTTAGGCGGCATCTTATTCGATAACTTTTCGATCGCTTATTTGGTTAGTAACCTCGCATTAGCCATCATTTTGCTTGATGGTGGGATGAGAACGCGGGTCGCCAGCTTTAGGGTTGCGTTATGGCCCTCGGTCTCTTTGGCGACATTTGGCGTTGCGATCACCACCATTTTGACCGGGCTGATGGCAACGTGGTTATTCGACTTAGATTTATTGCAAGGCATATTGGTTGGTGCGATTGTTGGCTCCACCGATGCTGCCGCGGTCTTCTCTCTACTCAAAGGTCGTAGCCTGAACGAACGTGTTGGTTCAACGCTGGAAATTGAATCCGGCACCAATGACCCTATGGCGGTGTTTCTGACCGTAACTCTGATTGCTATTTTAGCGAACCCTGGCGCAGATTTAAGTGCGGGCTTTTTGGCGTTCAGTTTTCTTAAGCAGTTTGGTATCGGCGCGTTACTTGGCTTCGCTGGTGGCTGGATCTTATGGAAAGTTATCAATCGCAATCAATTACCAGATGGGCTGTATTCTATTTTAACGGTCAGTGGTGGCTTGCTTATTTTCGCTTTATCTAACACTTTGGGTGGCAGTGGTATTTTGTCGATTTACCTTGTTGGTCTTTTATTAGGTAACCGTCCAACACGCAGCCGCCACTCTATTCTTCATGTTTTAGATGGTATGACGTGGCTAGCTCAAATTGGTATGTTCTTGGTGCTTGGTTTGTTGGTTACACCATCCGATTTACTCTCTATTGCGTTGCCAGGTCTTGCGCTTGCTTTCGGGATGATTTTGTTTGCCCGACCAATCTCAGTTTGGATTGGTTTACTGCCATTCAAGAGTTTCACGCCACGTGAAAAGTGGTTTGTCTCTTGGGTAGGACTGCGTGGTGCTGTACCTATCATCCTCGCGGTATTTCCGATGATGGCAGGGTTGCCAGATGCTCAACTGTACTTCAATTTGGCATTCTTTGTAGTAATGGTGTCTTTGATAGTACAAGGGGGCACGTTGACTAAGGCGATGTCTCTTGCAAAGGTCGAGCTACCTTCTAAGCCTGAGCCAATTTCGCGTACGGGTGTAGAGATTTACCCGACCAGTGAGTGGGAGCTGTTTATCTATAGACTTAAAGCAGATAAATGGTGCATTGGTGAGCCATTACGTAGTCTTTCGATGCCGGAAGGAACGCGTATCGCCGCTGTATTTCGCAGTAAAGAGCTATTGCACCCATCCGGCAGTACGCGTCTTGAGGAAGATGATACCTTGTGTGTATTAGCACAAGAAAAGGATTTAGATGCACTGAGCTTACTGTTTAGTGAAGCCCCAGAGAAAGCGTCGCTAGCGCGATTCTTCGGTGACTTCTTCCTCGATATTGAAGTGAAGCTTGCCGATATTGCCGTGATGTATGGTTTGAATCTGGGGGATGAACCGCTGGATAAAAGTTTGAGAAACCTTGTCGAAGAGCAATTAGGTAGCACGCCAGTATTGGGAGACCATTTCGAGTGGCAAGGTTTGCATTGGATCGTCGCTGATGTTGTTGATCAGCAGGTCACGAAAGTCGGTATCCGATTGCCAAACGAAAAAAGTAAGTCTGACGATAAGACGTCAATCTAGTCGCTCATTTCCGTCAGCATAATCACGGCTTGCGTGCGGTTCTTTACACCGAGCTTACGGAAAATCGCTGTCATGTGCGCTTTTATGGTGGCTTCTGAAACATTCAATTCGTAAGCGATTTGCTTGTTCAGCAAGCCATCGGACAACATTCCCAACACTTTATATTGCTGCGGTGTTAGCGCAGCAATCTTTTCCGCTAAGTCATTACATGCCGCGTTATTGGTGATCAACCCTTCAGGGAAGTATGGGTCGCCATTCAGCACTTGATTGAGCGCGTTCACTAATTCGCGCATGTCGCTGGACTTGGGAATAAAACCAAATGCACCATGGCTTTTCACCTGCGTCACGATCGCCGGCTCTTCACTCGCTGAAACGACGACGATAGGTAAATCTGGATGCTCTGCTCGCAAATGAATCAAGCCAGACATACCATTTGCTCCTGGCATTTTGAGATCCAATAGCACTAAATCTGGCTCTTCCTCTCGCTCCAACAAAGCCAGAAGTGCGTCGAGTGAGTCCGCTTCCAGCAAATTTGCACCACTAATAGCCATGTGGATAGATTGAAACAAGGCATTCCGGAAGAGTGGGTGATCATCTGCAATAATGATGGTGTAGGTCGAATCCATGACGTTAAACACTTTTGACTATTTCGTTAAATTTATTATTGTCCAGCTTTGAGAGAGTGGACAATATTTATTCGCTAAAAGTCTGAACCAAATCGACTTTTATTAGGAAAATTGCATATAAACGCAATGTTCTTATTCAAATCTGAGCAATAAAAAACGCCAGTGGACATCACTGGCGTTTGAATATCTGGTTATCAGAACTGCTTGATATGCTCTAAGAAAGGCTCGGCTTGCATAAAGCCCGTCAAACGAGCGTTTGAAACGCGTTCACCACTGGCATCCCAAAACTCAATTGTTGGTAAACCAAGCACACTCATGTGCTTCAGTAGTTCGATGTCTTGCACTTGGTTTTTGGTCACGTCCGCTTGCAGAAGAACGAAGTCTTGCAGTTTGGCTTCGACGCTTGGGTCATGGAAGGTGTACTTTTCAAACTCTTTACATGCTACACACCAATCGGCGTAGAAATCGAGCATGACGGGTTTACCTGCCGCTTTCGCAAGTGCCAGTTGTTCTTCAAGCTCCGCCACGTTAGCAATGCGAGTAAAGCTAACAGTGGCTTGCTGAGTTTGTGTTGTGCTGTTGCCAAACCAGTAATTTAAAATAGGTTGTGCTGAGGCTAGCAAACCTAAGACGGCGATTATGCCCACGGCACTTTGTTTCCAGCCACCAAACTCTAGACTGTTTTTGATGTGGTATAGCCAACCAAAAGCAGCAATACCCAGTGCTGACCACAGAATCGTTGACCACATTTCTGGCATGATACGTTCTAGTAAGAAGATAGGTGCGGCAAGCAGAATAAAGCCGAAGAGTGTTTTCACTCGGTCCATCCAACCACCTGCTTTTGGTAGCAGTTTGTTGCCGAAGACCGCAACAAGAATCAGCGGAATACCCATGCCCATCGCCAGCGCGTATAACGCGATACCACCGGTAAGCAAATCGCCGCTTTGTGCAACGTAAAGTAGCGCACCAGACAGAGGTGCCGTGGTACATGGTGAGCACACCAGTCCAGAAATCGCCCCCATGGCGAATACGCCTGCACTGCTGCCGCCTTGCTGTTTGTTGCTGAGGTTGTTTAACCACGTTTGAACGTTGCTTGGTAGCTGTAATGAGTACAGACCAAACATAGACAAAGCGAGTGCGATGAACAGTACGCTCAAACCAATCAGCACATAAGGGTGTTGCATTGCCGCTTGGAACTGCATACCTGCAGATGCCACCACAAGGCCGAGTAGGGTGTAAGTCAGTGCCATGCCTTGCACGTAGACGAATGACAAGCCTAGCGCGCGGCGTTGGCTTAGTTTGCCACTGCCAAGCACTATGCTGGTCAGAATTGGGTACATCGGCAGCACACAAGGTGTAAACGCCAAGCCCACACCAAGCGCTAAGAACAGAAGTGGTGTCCACCAGTTATCAGCAAGGTTGGCTGCAAGGCTATCTTGCTGTGTTACTGGCGCCGATGATGTGTCACCAGACGTAGATGATTGCGCCGCTGGTGGCGTTGCTGTTGGTGCCTGTTCTGCTTTTGATGCAGTTGTCGCCGTTGTTGAATCTGAGTTCGACGAAGTAAACGCGCTGATAGGAATCACGCGAGTTTCTGGCGGGTAACAGAAGCCTGCTTTCGCACAACCTTGGTATTGCACCACCACGCGCGCACCGTCTTGCCAATCATGCATTGGTACATTAACGAAGAGAGGTTGAGTATAGATATGCACGTCACCAAAGAATTCATCTTTATGCGGTGTGCCGTCTTCCATTTGCAGTTCGCCTAGCGATACTTTTTCACCAGCTACAGACAAGCGCTCTTGATATAGGTAGTACCCGTCACGTACCTGCCAATCGAGCATCAATTTGTCATCTTGCTGGTAGAAGTTAAATGGAAACGCCTGATCAACCGGAACAAAGCTGTCGCTGCTGCTACCAAAACTGTTGTTCTGGCTATTGTTAAACTGGTCTTTGCCAAATAAAGCTAAAGACGGAGTGGAAAAGGTAATGAGCCCTAAGAGTAAAACGGAAAGTAATGCGCGCATAAAAGAGTCAATTCATCTTAGATAATTGCCGTTAGTGTAACTCAATCAGACCCGGAGGCGAGTCAATAAGTTTCATGAAAATGAAGATTTATTGAGCATAAATCAAGACAACAGGCAATAAAAAAGGGAGCCGAAGCTCCCCGAGTAAGACTCTGTTTCTACTAGATCAGTAGACCACCGAATGCGAAGCCAAGTGCTACCGCAGAAGCGATGGTTACCACACCAGGTACAAAGAATGGGTGGTTGAATACGTACTTACCAATACGAGTTGAACCCGTGTCGTCCATCTCAACCGCGGCAAGTAGCGTTGGGTAAGTTGGCAGCACGAATAGCGCACTTACTGCTGCGAAAGATGCAACTGCGGTAAGTGGTGCGACACCGATTGCTAGTGCTGCTGGCATCAGCGCAACAGTGGTTGCACCTTGTGAGTAAAGCAGCATTGAAGCGAAGAATAGAACGAGTGCTAGCATCCATGGGTAGTCTGCTAGTAGCGCACCCGCAACTTCTTTGATGCCGTCAACGTGCGCGTTAACGAACGTAGAACCTAGCCATGCCACACCAAGAACACACACACATGCTGTCATACCAGAGCGGAATGTTGCTGCGGCTGGGATTTTGCCAGCATCGATTTTACAGCTCATTACGATAGCTGCCGCAGCTGCTAGCATTACCGTCATGATAGCTTCGTTACGACCTAGAGCAGGGTTCTCGATAAGGCCAACAGAGCCAGAAATTGCTGCTGCGTAACACACGACAAATGCGATTGCGCCTAGGAAGATGAATGTTGCTTTCTTCGCTGTTGGTAGGATTTCGCGTTTTGCTTCTGTATTTAGCTTGATTAAGCCTTTTTCTAGACGCTCTTGGTATTCAGCATCGTCTTTTAGCTCACAGCCCATGAAGTTCGCCACGAACGCACCGATCATGCACGCGATGAACGTCGTTGGGATACAGATTGCTAGTAGTGTTAGGTAGTCAACGCCAAATGGGTGCAGCATTGCCGCGAACGCTACAACAGCCGCTGAGATTGGTGATGCGGTGATAGCGATTTGCGATGCTACGACCGCGATAGACAGTGGACGAGAAGGGCGCACGCCTTGGCCTTTCGCTACTTCTGCAATCACTGGCAAAGTAGAGAATGCCGTGTGGCCAGTACCCGCCATTAATGTCATTAGGTAAGTTACGATAGGCGCATAAAAGGTGATGCGCTCAGGATGCTTGCGCAAAAAGTTTTCAGCAACTTGCACCATCCAGTCTAAACCACCCGCTACCTGCATTGCTGCGATAGCGGTGATTACAGACATGATGATCAAAATTACGTCAACGGGAATGTAAGCTTGGCTTGTTGGTACGCCCAAGATCAAAGACAACGCAATGACCCCAGCACCACCGGCAAAACCAATGCCGATACCACCGATTCTTGCCCCCAAATAGATGAAGAGCAGAACCACGAAGAGTTCGACCATGACCATATTGATACCTCTTTAGTTTTTTATTTGATTCTGATTTTTTGAACACTCAGGAACAGGAGTAAATGCTCAGAGAATGAGAACCTAGTGGTTTAGCGGCAATAAAAGCATATAAAAAATGTGGTTAACCGTATGAGAGCCTAAAAAAGGGGCCTGAGTGGCCCCCTTCGGATTCGTTATTACTCGTAACGTTTTGCTTTGTAAGTAGGATGCATGAAGTTTTCTACTGACAAGATTTCATCAAGCTCCTCTGCTGTAAGCAGACCGCGCTCTAGCACGACTTCACGAACACTCTTACCAGTTTCTGCACAAATCTTACCTACGATGTCACCTTCGTGGTGGCCGATGTATGGGTTTAGGTAAGTGACGATACCGATAGAGTTGTAAACGTAGTTTTCGCAAACTTCTTTGTTCACAGTGATGCCGTCGATACATTTATCACGTAGGTTCACACACGCGTTGTGTAGTAGAGAGATAGACTCAAACACACTTTGTGCGATCACAGGTTCCATAACGTTTAGCTGTAGCTGACCGCCTTCTGCTGCGAAAGAAACCGTGTTGTCGTTACCGAGAACTTTGAAGCAAACTTGGTTTACTACTTCTGGGATAACTGGGTTTACTTTAGCTGGCATGATTGAAGAGCCTGCTTGCATTTCAGGTAGGTTCAATTCATTTAGACCCGCACGAGGACCAGAAGAAAGTAGACGAAGGTCGTTACAGATCTTCGATAGTTTCACTGCTAGGCGTTTTAGCGCGCCGTGAGTCATTACGTATGCACCACAGTCAGACGTTGCTTCGATAAGGTCTTCTGCTGCAACAACGTCAAGGCCTGTTACTTCCGCTAGGTGTTTTACTGCAAGCGCTTGGTAGCCAGTTGGTGTATTTAGACCAGTACCGATTGCGGTTGCGCCTAGGTTGATTTCTAGGAGGAGTTTAGATGTGTAATCTAGAGCACGAATCTCTTCGTTTAGTGTTACCGCCCATGCATGGAACTCTTGACCTACTGTCATTGGTACTGCGTCTTGAAGCTGAGTACGGCCCATTTTCAGTACATCTTTAAACTCAACGGCTTTAAGTTCGAATGCGCCTTTTAGGTACTCAATTGCTTCCATTAGCTTGTGTACGCTGTTGTATACCGCAATACGGAAACCTGTTGGGTACGCACAGTTGGTTGATTGGCTCTTGTTTACATGGTCATTTGGGTTAACAAATTCGTATTGGCCTTTCTCTTTACCCATCAACTCAAGCGCAACGTTTGCGATCACTTCGTTCGTGTTCATGTTAACTGAAGTGCCTGCACCGCCTTGGAATACGTCTGATGGGAACTGATCCATACACTTGCCAGTTTCTAGGATCAAATCACACGCTTCGATGATGTAGTTTGCAACGTCTTTTGGAATAGCGCCAAGTTCTTTGTTTGCTAACGCTGCTGCTTTTTTGGTCATTACCATGCCGCGTACAAATTCTGGTACGTCAGAGATGGTCATATTAGAGATGTTGAAGTTCTCGATCGCACGTAGCGTATGAATACCGTAGTACGCATCTGCAGGGACATGACGTTGACCTAATAGATCTTCTTCAATACGAGTGGCTGGGTTTGCTGTTTTTGGAGCATCAGATAGGGTAGCCATAGCAGGATCCTTAGATGATAATTCTGATAATAAAGTTATTTATTAGCCATTTCTGCAATCTAGAATCCATTCATCAGAATTTTTGGCTGGAAAATCCGTCCTGACTTATGTGGCACATGATACTGCACCTAGCGCATAAAAATAGTAACTAGATCACCTTTTTCGTTTTTCATGAGTCAATAATTTGCAAAGTATGAACGGGTTATTAATAACCCTTTATGGGTACTCGATTTTCCTCGACAAACATGAGTTTTTAGAGTTCGAAATTAGCACTTTAAAAGCACGAAAAAATCGGTATGCAATTGAATGAAACGCGCTCCCGCTACTTTGTCTAAAAAAGAAGGAGACCAGTATGAACACGCTTTTTTACAACGATTCGTTTGAGCTTAGTCTGCTTTTACCATTACACTGAATTAAACAAAGGAGGGCGTGTGTTTCCTATCTTATTATTAGCGTTTATTTTTGTTCCGATCATTGAAATCGGCTTATTTATTCAGGTGGGCGGCTTTTTAGGTTTATGGCCGACCATTGCACTAGTCTTAATCACTGCATTTGTTGGTGCGTCGTTGGTTCGTAGCCAAGGTATACAAACACTGATGTCAGTACAGGGGCGTCTTGAACAAGGTGAAATTCCAGCCCAGCAAATTTTTGAAGGCGTAATGCTAGCGGTGGCTGGCGTGCTACTGTTAACCCCGGGCTTTATGACCGATGCCCTTGGTATGTTGGTGTTGCTTCCTGCGCCACGCGCCGCGATAGCTAAATACTTGATGAGCAAAATGGTGGTGAAAACCATGCATGGCGGTGGCTTCCAAGGTGGTTTCTCTAACCAGGGGCCATTTGAGCAAGACCCGTTCCGTCGTGACCCATTTGATTCCCAGTCAGATAATGGCAAGACCTTCGAAGGGGAATACGAGCGTAAAGACGATGATGATCGCAACAAGCTCAACTGATTGAGTTAGACAGTAAAGAAAACAAAAGGGCGCACCAAGCGCCCTTTTCTGTATTTGGAATTCGTGCTGCTTACAATGCGCCTTCAAAGCCCATTTGACGCCATGCTTCAAAAGCAATGATCGCAACGGCATTCGAAAGGTTTAGGCTGCGCGCATCTGGCATCATTGGAATGCGAATACGCTGCTCCATTGGCAAGCTATCGATGATTTCAGCAGGCAAACCACGAGTTTCTGGACCAAACATCAAAACATCACCCGTTTGGTATTGTGCATCAACGTGGTGACCTGTGGTTTTGGTGGTGCAGGCAAACAATCGGTAGTTACCTTGCTTCTCTTTCTCTAAATATTCTAAGAACGCTTGATAGTTTTTATGACGCGTTACGCGAGCTAAATCATGGTAATCCAAACCAGCGCGGCGGACTTTTTTCTCTTCAAGATCGAAACCCAGAGGTTCAATTAAGTGAAGGTTTGCACCGCAGTTGGCGCATAGTCGAATGATGTTGCCGGTGTTCGGCGCGATTTCTGGTTCGTATAAAGCGATATCAAACATGGTATTGAAATAGAGTTGGTCAAAGAGAGGGGCAGTATATACCCAAGTCACCGAAATATGCGAGATTCAGCAAAATTGACCTGGGTATGAAAGCAGGCATTAGCGCGGATGTTAATACCGTAAGTAGTGATGCTTTTTATAAGAGAGCGTGAGCATAGTTTTCTTCAACTGCTCGCCAGTTGACGACGTTCCACCACGCATCAATATATTCTGGGCGACGGTTTTGGTAACTGATGTAATACGCGTGCTCCCACACGTCTAATGCGAGGATTGGTTCACCGCGCACATCCACTACGTCCATCAGAGGGTTATCTTGATTGCTGGTGGACGTAATGTGAATCTCACCATCTTTTACGATCAGCCATGCAAAGCCAGACCCAAAGGTATTGATGGCAGCTTGGGCAAACGCCTCTTTAAATTGCGCAAAGCTACCAAATTTATCGTTAATTGCTTGAGCAAGCGCGCCTTGAGGCTCTCCGCCACCGTTTGGTGACATGCAATTCCAATAAATGATGTGGTTGTAATAGCCGCCACCATTATTACGTACTGCTGGACTGAGCTTAGAGATATTGTCAAAGATCTCGTCTAATGACTGAGTTTCGAGCTCACTCCCTTCAACGGCATTTATAAACTTATCAAAGTACGTCTTGTGGTGTTTGCTGTAATGCACTTCCATGGTTTTCGCATCGATGTACGGCTCTAGTGAATCGTACGGGTAAGGCAGAGCGGGAAATGTATGTGACATAGTAAATCCTCCTTAATTGGAAAATTTACTTTAATGCTAACGATAATTATTATCAACTTTGATCTTTGTAAGGGTATTCTAAGAAGCCTCACCAATTTCTAAAGTGAGGGTGGGGCTGTGAATCACTCACTCTAGAAATATGGTGCGAATTATTGTTAGTTCATCAAATTGAGACTAACAATTGATCGGTAAGGTGATACTCATGCGCAATCCGCCTAAAGGACTTCGGCTGGCTGCGATCGTGCCACTGTGCTGGCGAATGGCACTTTCGGTAATGGTTAGGCCGAGACCTGTGCCGCCAGAGTGGCGATCGCGTGCCGTGGAAACGCGATAGAACGGGCGAAAAATCGCGGCCAGTTCCTCTTCTGGTACACCTTCTCCATTATCGTCAACCGTGATACGAAGCGTATCGTCATCGGCTTTGATGTCGATTTGTACCTCATCTTTTCCGTAGTAAATGGCGTTACGAACGATATTTTCCACCGCACTCATCAGCAGTTTAGGGTTACCGGAAATATTGCGCTTAGGTAATTCTGAATAGTGTAGCTGTTTGCCCATTTGCTCTGCTTCAAACTGCGCATCTTTAATGATCTCTTCCCATAAACTTTCTAATGGCTGTGTTTCGCGAGTCATATGACTGTTCGCCTGCATGCGAGAAAGCTCTAATAGTTCGCTGATCATCTGTTCCAAGCGCTGCGCTTCGGTATCGATACGAGTCAATTCTGGGCTTTCTCCTTGTTTACGCGTCGCTAATGCGCTTGCCATGCGTAGACGAGTTAAAGGTGAGCGCAGCTCGTGAGAGATATCGGATAGCAAACGTTGTTGTCCTGAAATCATTTGATTAACCGCTTCGACCATCTGGTTGAAGCTGCTGCCTGCTTGACGAAATTCCGCCGTGCCTTTTTCTAAATTTGGGTCTGTGACAAATTCACCTTTCGCTACACGTTGAGCAGCGGCTTCAAGACGACGTGCAGGCTGACTCAAAGCCCAAGCAAGCCATAACAGCAATGGTGTACTAACCAACATGACCGCAAGCAAGAGCTGGAATGGGTGATCAAACAGACGCAGGAGTAGAGGTGGTGGCTCATTCCACTTGAAGCCCACGTACATCAAGATATCGGAATCTGCCAAAGTGATAGGAATTGGGCCCGCAATCATGTATCGACCATACAGCTTCTGCTTTGGATTATTGTAATCTTCGATACTGGTGACAAAGTTTTGCATGGCACGCAATTGAAAATTGCTGCGTTTTTCTGTCGTAAGAACATTACCGCTGTAGTCAGAAAAAAACACTCGTGGGCGAGGGTCGTGCTTGCCGTGGCGGTTGCCCTCGATACGAAAAAGTATGCGGCCTAAATCAGTTTGCTGGCTGTATTTTTGTTGGATTGAGTCACGCGTTTCTACCATACGTTTGTAGTGTTCTTCTGGAATATCGCGAGCTTTGCGTGGGTCCAAATGTGGCAGTGATAGCACGGCTATCAATACTAATAACATGGTGAACCAAAAAATGGCAAAGATGCGTCCATACAGGCTATTGATGTTTGGCAGTTTGATGCGTGATAGGCGCATTAATCCTCCTCAAGCAGCATGTAGCCACGACCACGCAGGGTTTTAATTCGCGGCTTGCCATTGCTTTGATCTGGTAATTTTTTACGTAAGTTCGAGACATGCATATCGATAGCGCGATCAAAAGCAGCGAGTCGTTTACCAAGCACATCTAAGCTCAGTGTCTCTTTGGTCAGCACTTGTCCTGGGTTTTGTACGAAGTGGGTGAGTAGCGCAAACTCGGTTGCCGTGAGATCGAGTAGCTGTTGCTCACAGTACGCTTCTTGCTTACCGGGATAGAGGCGGATTTCTTGATACTCAATGCAATCGCTGTTTTTGGTATTTTTTTGTGTGCTGCTAGTGCGGCGTAAAATCGCGCGGATACGCGCTAACAGCTCTCGGTCACTAAAAGGTTTTGGTAAATAATCATCCGCGCCCAGTTCCAAGCCGATCACGCGATCAATTTCTTCCCCTTTAGCGGTCAGCATCAAGACGGGAGTTTCCCAATTTTCACGTAAGCGTTTCAGCGTTTCCATGCCATTGAGTTTTGGCATCATGACATCCAACAAAATCAAATCAATCTTATCATTGATCGCGGCTAAGCCGGCTTCACCGTCATTTGCTTCGCTGACGTCAAACCCTTCGAAACTGAGTACTTCTTTTAATAAGCTGGTTAGCTCGATATCGTCATCGATTAAAAGAATGTTTGCCATGGGGGCACCTATAGTAAGTTACCGATAGCCTAATATTACATTGGAATGATGCGCAACGAAGAGGAGAAAAATCACTCTTTACGATTCTTTACGCTCCCTATACGTCGCTTTACCTAGCGGGTCGTATTCTATACTCAAGCGCTGTGAGAACAGCTCAGAAGAACCACTCACCTGTGTAAGGAATCGTATTATGAAGTCTGCAAAAAAACTTGTGTTAGCTGCTGTTGTTCTACCTCTTACTCTTGGCGCCGCAAGCGCATTCGCTTACGGTGGTAAAAACCATCATAAAGGTCCTCGTGACGAATGCGGCATGGGTATGGACCGAGGTGTCATGCGTCAACTAGACCTGACTGATGCACAAAAAGATCAGCTAAAAGAAATGCGTGAAGCAAACAAAGCGGAAATGAAAGCAAAATTCTCTGATGGCAAAGAAGCACGTATGACTGAGCGTCAAGCGCATCACGCAAAAGTGCAATCGCTTTTGCTGGCGGATAATTTTGATGAAGCTCAAGCTACCGAATTAGCAAAAGAGATGGTTGAGCGCCAAACGGAACGTCGCGTGCAAATGCTAGAAAGAAAGCACCAAATGCTTAGCGTATTAACACCTGAGCAGAAAGCGAAATTTGTTGAGCTACAAAATGAACGTATGCAAGAGTGTGGCGACAGAATGCACAAGCGCATGGAAAAGTCGCGCAATAATTAAGTCATGAATTGATGTTATATAAAGAGGCAGCCATTGGTTGCCTCTTTTTGATCTGGTTATTTCATGGTCATTCAATATACTCAACGTATGGTTTTAGTTAACTCTTTGATTATGAAACAGCAATACGCACGTTTAGTTACGACCGCCGCTTGGACTGCAACCATTGTGGCGACGCTTCTTCTGATAGTAAAAGTCATCACGTGGTGGGTAACCGGCTCAGTGAGCTTATTGGCGTCATTGATTGACTCCATGTTAGATATCGCGGCTTCGGTTGTGAATCTTGTGGTGGTTCGTTACGCCTTACAACCGGCAGACCGCGAACATACGTTTGGACATGGTAAAGCTGAGTCCTTAGCGGCCCTAGCCCAAGCAATGTTTATTTCGGGCTCGGCAGTATTTTTGATTCTTAACGGGATTGACCGATTTTTCCGCCCACATGCTTTACACGCACCGGAGTTAGGTGTGTATGTATCGCTGTTTGCGATTGTGGTCACACTTGGCTTGGTGATGTTCCAAAAACATGTGGTTCGCGTGACGGGGAGCCAAGCAATAGCGGCGGATTCTCTGCATTATCAGACTGACTTGTATATGAATGCTGCGATCATGGTTGCTCTGGGGCTCAGTTATTTTGGAGTGACTCAAGCGGATGCTGTGTTTGCGATTGGTATTGGTGTCTTCATTCTTTATAGCGCTTTCAAAATGGTCAGCGAAGCGATTCAAACCTTACTTGATAGAAAGTTGCCCGATGAAGAGCTTGAGCAAATTAACCAAGCTTGTTTGAGCGTAAAAGGGGTATTGGGCGTGCATCAGTTACGAACGCGAATGTCCGGACCGACGCGCTTTATACAGTTGCATTTAGAGCTAGACGATAACTTAAGATTAATTGAGGCGCATTACATTGCTGATAAAGTGGAAGATAATTTATTGGCTCTGTTTCCTGATGCGGATGTATTGATCCATCAAGATCCATTGTCTGTCGTTTTCGGACCAGAGAAAGAGCAGAAAGCACAAGATTGGTAGGCTTGAAAAATCCATCAGTGCCCGACGACAAACAGGTACTTATTGACTATCTTTCCATCAATACTTATTAAGATTCGTGATCCTGATATGAATCAACAAAGTTTCATAGAGAAACTGTAATACTCTTACATAAGTAGAAAAGTTACATAAAAAAGTGCGTTTTCATTGGTAATCCTGTAGAGGAAATGTAACATAACGCACAGTTCTGGATTATGCAGGTTGCTTGGTAACAAGGGGCCTAAAAGAAAATTAAATAATTGATTGCCAAAGATCGAGGGTGAGCATGATTAAGAAGATCGGTGTTTTAACAAGTGGCGGTGACGCACCTGGTATGAACGCTGCGATACGCGGCGTAGTACGTACAGCACTATCCGAAGGATTGGAAGTATTCGGTGTGTACGACGGCTACCTAGGCCTATACGAAGGCCGCATCGAGAAGCTAGATCGTTCTAGCGTTTCAGATGTGATCAACAAAGGTGGTACGTTCCTAGGTTCTGCACGTTTCCCTGAATTTAAACAAGTGGAAGTTCGTGAAAAAGCGATTGAGAACCTGAAAAAACATGGTATCGATGCACTAGTGGTAATCGGTGGTGATGGTTCGTACATGGGTGCGAAGAAACTGACTGAAATGGGTTACCCATGTATCGGTCTTCCGGGCACAATCGACAACGATATCGCAGGTACGGATTACACTGTGGGCTACCTAAGTGCACTAAACACCGTTATCGATGCAATCGACCGTCTACGTGATACTTCTTCATCTCACCAACGCATTTCAATTGTAGAAATCATGGGCCGTCACTGTGGTGATTTGACTCTGATGTCTGCAATTGCGGGCGGTTGTGAATACATCATCACTCCGGAAACTGGTCTAGACAAAGACAAGCTGATCAGCAACATCCAAGATGGTATCGCTAAAGGTAAGAAACACGCGATCATCGCGCTTACTGAGCTAATGATGGATGCTAATGAACTAGCACGTGACATCGAAGCCGCGACAGGTCGTGAAACTCGTGCAACAGTACTTGGTCACATCCAACGTGGTGGTCGTCCAACTGCATTTGACCGCGTACTAGCATCTCGTATGGGTAACTACGCTGTTCACCTATTGATCGAAGGTCATGGTGGTCGTTGTGTAGGTATCGTGAAAGAGCAACTTGTTCACCACGATATCATCGACGCAATCGAAAACATGAAGCGTCCAGTACGCAACGATCTATACAAAGTTGCTGAAGAGTTGTTCTAAGCAAGCTTGAAATAGATAAACAAAACCGCGGCTTTCCGCGGTTTTTTTGTATTTGAGAATCAACAAAAAGAAACTAGCGATAGACGAGTGTTAAGACACGCTGCTCTGCTCTATGAGCGTTAATTTTCGCTCGCGCAGCGCAAACAAGTAGCCCAGTAGCCCACCCAACGTATTCCCAACCGCGATACCGATAAACAAGCCTTCAATGCTGTAGATTTGGCTCCCGACCCACGCCGATGGCAAGGTAAAAATGAACAGCCGCATAAAGCTCCACTGGAATGCACGCAATGGCTTGTGCATCGCATTCAAACCACTGACTAACATCATTACGATGCCTTGGAAGCCATAACTAAATGGCACCACCAGTAAATAATGCCAAAGCAGGTTTTTCACCGCATCTTCCTGAGAAAACAGCGCAGCCAGAGGAATGCTCAGTGGCACCATCATCAAGAAGATAAACCCTTGGAATACCACTGCAAAACGCATGCTAATAAATAAACCGGAAAAGGCTCGTTGCGGTTGTTTGGCTCCTAAATTTTGTGCCATAAACGGTGTGAGGGCAGAGGTCAGCGACATCAATACTAAAATCAATATAGACTCAATACGCTGCGCTGCGCCGTAAGCAGCAACCGCCGCTGTACCGTGGTTGGATAACAGCATCATCAGAATGGCACCGGACAACGGATTCATCGCGTTTGATAGCGCTGCAGGGGTACCAATTTTTAGTGTCTGTTGCCAGTCTTGTTTCAGCAAAGCCCATTGGGGTTGAGCAAGCAATTTTTCCCGTTTAATTAGCACATAGAATGAGCCACACAAAGCACCTAACCAGCTAAAGGCACTTGCTATGGCTGCGCCTTGAATGCCAAGTTCCGGAAAAGGGCCATAACCGAAAATCAACAATGGATCGAGCATGCCATTAATCAAACCAGCCAACATCATGACTTTTGCTGGTGTTTTTGTGTCGCCAGTAGCTCGGATAGCACTGTTGCCCGCCATTGGGATCACTAGCAGAGGAATGGTGAGATACCAGACCTGCATATATTGCTCAATAAGAGGGATGAGATCATCAGACGCACCAAGAAAACGAAACAATGGCGCAATGGTGGTAAAGCCAATAGAAGACGCGATAGCCACAAGTAACACGGCTAACAACAAACCGTGAGTGGTGAACCGAGCAGCTTGTGGTGCATGACCTTGCCCAAGCAAGCGACCAATATTGGTCGCTAGTCCCATCCCAATCCCCATCGTAATGCAGTTAACCGCAAAGGTTACAGGGAAGGTATAGCTGATAGCTGCTAGCGCTTGAGTGCCAAGCAACGAGATAAAAAACGTGTCCACCAAGTTAAACATCAAAATTGCGATCATGCCCATGGTCATGGGTACGGTCATTTTCCGCAGCGTTTCAGGAATGGGTGCGGTCAACAAACCATGCTTATCGGTCGCTTGGGGTTCCAGCTTGTTATTTTCCTGCATGTGTGACAACTATCTGGTGAGCAAACTGCAAGGATACAAGAAAGCGAGATGCCGAGCGAGTGAGCATTTCTAACGCAAACCGTTGCCTAGTTGTTCGTTATTTTAACTAAGTCACAAAAATTTTGTGCCACCCCCTTGGGATCGCTGCTTCGACCCCTTATATAGGGATCACGTGTCTGGGGCTACAGTCCCTAAGGACAATTATCAAATAAACATGGAAATTTTCAGGAGAGACGACCGATGAACATTCGTCCATTACATGACCGAGTTATCGTTGAACGTAAAGAAGTTGAATCTAAGTCTGCTGGTGGCATCGTTCTGACTGGTTCTGCTGCAGAAAAATCGACTCGCGGTGTTGTTCTAGCTGTGGGTAAAGGCCGCATCCTAGAAAACGGCACCGTACTGCCACTAGACGTTAAAGTCGGTGATACCGTTATCTTCGCTGAAGGTTACGGTACAAAAACTGAAAAAATCGACGGTAAAGAAGTGCTTGTCATGTCTGAAAACGACATCATGGCGATCGTTGAATAATAGCAATCATTGAGTAATTTTTTGCTCAGATTCAATTACGAAATTACACACAAAGAATTTTAGAAAGGAAATCAAAGATGGCTGCTAAAGACGTTAAATTTGGTAATGACGCACGAGTTAAAATGCTGGAAGGTGTAAACGTTCTGGCTGACGCAGTAAAAGTAACACTGGGTCCTAAAGGACGTAATGTCGTTCTAGACAAATCTTTTGGTGCACCGACTATCACTAAAGATGGTGTATCAGTAGCGCGTGAAATCGAGCTGGAAGATAAATTCCAGAACATGGGCGCACAAATGGTTAAAGAAGTTGCGTCTAAAGCAAACGACGCAGCGGGTGACGGTACAACAACAGCAACGGTACTAGCACAATCTATCGTTAACGAAGGTCTAAAAGCAGTCGCAGCGGGCATGAACCCAATGGATCTTAAGCGTGGTATCGACAAAGCTGTTGCCGCGGCAGTTGAGCAACTAAAAGAGCTTTCTGTTGAATGTAACGACACAAAAGCGATCGCGCAGGTTGGTACTATCTCTGCAAACTCAGACGCAAGCGTAGGTAATATCATTGCAGAAGCAATGGAGCGTGTGGGTCGTGATGGCGTTATCACGGTTGAAGAAGGTCAGGCGCTACAAGACGAGTTAGACGTAGTAGAAGGTATGCAGTTCGACCGCGGTTACCTGTCTCCTTACTTCATCAACAACCAAGAATCAGGCAGTGTTGATCTAGAAAACCCATTCATTCTTCTAGTAGACAAGAAGATCTCAAACATTCGTGAGCTTCTTCCAACGCTAGAAGCTGTCGCGAAAGCATCTCGTCCACTGCTTATCATTGCAGAAGATGTAGAAGGCGAAGCGCTAGCAACATTGGTTGTGAACAACATGCGTGGCATCGTAAAAGTTGCAGCTGTGAAAGCACCTGGCTTCGGTGACCGTCGTAAAGCAATGCTACAAGACATCGCTATCCTAACTGGCGGTACTGTGATTTCTGAAGAGATCGGTCTAGAGCTAGAAAAAGTTGCACTAGAAGATCTAGGTCAAGCGAAGCGTGTTTCTATCACGAAAGAAAACACGACTATCATCGATGGTATCGGTGAAGAAGAGATGATCTCTGGCCGTGTTGCTCAGATTCGTCAACAAATCGAAGACGCAACTTCAGACTACGACAAAGAGAAACTACAAGAGCGCGTAGCTAAACTGGCTGGCGGTGTTGCAGTAATCAAAGTTGGTGCTGCGACTGAAGTTGAAATGAAAGAGAAGAAAGACCGTGTAGAAGATGCGCTAGCCGCAACTCGCGCAGCGGTTGAAGAAGGTGTTGTTGCTGGTGGTGGTGTTGCACTTATCCGCGCGGCATCTAAGATTGCTCACCTAACGGGTGACAACGAAGAACAAAACGTTGGTATCCGCGTTGCACTACGTGCAATGGAAGCGCCAATCCGTCAAATCACGAAGAACGCAGGTGAGGAAGACTCAGTTGTTGCGAACAACGTGAAAGCGGGTGAAGGTAGCTACGGCTACAACGCGGCAACAGGCGAATACGGCGACATGCTAGAAATGGGTATCCTAGATCCAACTAAAGTTACTCGTTCTGCACTACAATTCGCAGCATCGGTTGCAGGTCTGATGATCACTACTGAAGCGATGGTTACTGACCTACCGCAAAAAGACGCGCCAGCGATGCCTGACATGGGCGGCATGGGTGGCATGGGCGGTATGGGCGGCATGATGTAAGCCAGCTTATCTCATCGCTCTAAGGGAGCCCTTATAGCGGAAAGATAACCGACCAAACCTTTAAAAGTCGAGGCAGATGCCTCGACTTTTTTTATGCGTGTCACCTGAGAAACATGACGTTCTGGAGTGGCTTATCATGAGATTTTTGAGCGTAAAAAGCGCCATTTCAGAAGCAAAAAATCGAAGAGAAATATTTTTTCTTTTGAGTCAGATGGTTAAATCTGACCTATTGCTAACACTTTTTGAACGGGGACAGAGCAAAATCTGAACATTACACTATGTTGTAAATTGTTGCTTCCCATCATGGAGATGAAAATGAAAAAGCTTATGACGTCATTGGCGGTTGCAGCCGCTATCGCATCACCTGTTGCTTTTGCCGACAGTACACCTGTGATGTTCTCTACTATCGATAACACAAACGCACCCTCTAATTCTTCAGTAGGTGGCGTTCGTTTAGCTGTGCTGCATGGGCAGGTAAATGAGGTTAAAGGTGTCGACTTTTCACTGCTTGGTATGTCAGAAACGGATCGTACGACAGGTGTGAACTTCGGTCTGTTTTTTGGCGCAGCAAAAGTAAATCAAGAAATGAAAGGCGCGTCTTTAGGCTTAGTTAACTGGAACCAAGGTCAGACGACGGGTGTTAACTTGGGTGCTGTTAACATTACGAACAACGTAAAAGGCTTGAACTGGAGCGCGGTGAACTATTCTGAAGGCTACACCATGGCGGATGTGGGCTTAGCGAGTATCTCTAAGAAGTCTAATTTCCAGTTTGGTTTCTTCAACATGACCGATCAAATCGATGGCGTGCAAATTGGTCTTTTGAACTGTGCGGATAACGGTTTCTTCAAGTGTTTCCCACTCATCAACTTTGCTAAGTAATCCCTGAGAAAGTCAGAATCTTTATATACAGAAAGCCCTCGATGTTCGTCGAGGGCTTTTTAATTACAGATGGGATGAAGCGAGTTTCTCGGATCGTTAACTATTTAATTAATCGTGATGAAGTTTTGCGTTGTTGAATTCTTTGATGAACACCGCGGCGTAATGCTTTGATGTGGTTTTCTGCTTTATCCACACCTAACAACACGGTTAATGTCAGGAGAGTAATAACCACCGACTGCGTTAAATAACCCAAACCTATCATCAAACCTAAACCTGCTAGCACCCATATTACAGCCGCGGATGTTACGCCATGGATTTTTCCATCAAGTGTCATCATAACGCCAGCGCCTAAGAAGCCGACGCCAGTAATGATCTGACCAAGCACTCGTGCTTGATCAAGTGTATTTGGCGATAACGACACTGCCATCGACATAAACAGGTAGGTGCCTGAAATAATTAATATTGCTGTGCGAATGCCAACCGGTTTACCACGAGTTTGGCGCTCTATACCGATCATGAGCCCATTAATGGCGCAGCATAGTAGGGCAGGCCAACTGAATGGGCCAAGATCGAAAATTTGTTCGAATGCTGTATGCATCTTGACCTCCAAAAGTGCGGAGTATGCATAGACTTACCGTGCAAAGCGAACAAAAATAATCAATCTAGACGACAAATTTAATTGAGCGTCAGAGCTTACTCTAAATGCAAATCCAACGGCGTTTTACTTGGCCTGCCACCAATTTCTCGTGTGAGTTTTGGTACCAGATAACCCGATACACGCGTGATGAGTCCGCGCATAATAGCTTTCGCTTCTTCGTCCGAAATAAAGTAGTGCGCTGCGCCTTGCACCTTATCAAGAACGTGGAGGTAATAAGGCAAGATACCCGCGTCAAATAAGGCCTCACTTAACGCCACTTGAGCTTCTACCGAATCATTCACGCCTTTCAGCAGAACGCCTTGGTTTAGAAGCGTAACGCCCGCTCTTTTGAGCTTGAACATCTGTTCAGCAAATTCGTCATTGATTTCGTTGGCATGGTTGATGTGAGTGACGAGGATGATTTGTAACCTTGATGCTTGCAGAAGTTGGCATAGTTCATCAGTGACTCGAGCAGGAATCACCACAGGTAAACGGCTATGAATACGCAGACGTTTGATGTGAGGAATGTGAGCAATGTGCTCTAAAAGCCAATGAATCTCATCGTCTTTTGCCATTAATGGATCACCACCTGAGAAGATGACTTCGTTCAACTCTGGTTGTTGTGCCATGTACTCTAAGCACTTGGTCCAGGCTTGTTTCCCGCTTTTGTTCTCTTGATAAGGGAAGTGACGACGAAAGCAGTAACGGCAATTTACCGCGCAGCCACCTTTGACAATCATCAGGGCGCGGTTGCGATACTTGTGTAGCAGGCCAGGGACTTCATTGTCCTGCTCTTCCAATGGATCATTGGAGTAACCCGGATGCACCTCAAATTCGTCGCTCAGTGGTAAAACCTGACGTAAAAGAGGGTCTTTAGGGTTGCCTTTCTCCATCCTATCGACAAAACTTTGCGGTACACGCTGTGCAAACAGCTTGCGCGCGGCAAACCCGTCTTGCCACGGTGAAGGATCAATTTCCAGTATTTCGAGCAATTTTGCAGGATCAGAGATCCCATTCGCCAACTGTTTGAGCCAGTTTTGCTCAACAGATTCGACTTTTCGGGTTATTATGTGCGGCATTGAATTTAGCTCTAAGAATGTAAGAGGAAAAAATGGCTACAGTTAGCACCAATGAATTTAAAGGCGGTCTTAAGTTAATGCTTGATAACGAGCCTTGTGTAATTCTGGAAAACGAATACGTTAAACCAGGTAAAGGCCAAGCGTTCAACCGTGTTAAAATTCGTAAACTTCTTTCTGGTAAAGTGCTAGAGAAAACATTCAAGTCTGGTGACACTTGTGAAGTGGCAGACGTAATGGATATCGACCTAGATTATCTATATTCAGACGGCGAATTCTACCACTTTATGAACAGTGAAACGTTTGAACAGATCGCAGCGGATGCAAAAGCGGTAGGTGAAAACGCTAAGTGGTTGGTAGAAAACAACACTTGTATGATCACTCTTTGGAACGGTAACCCAATTACTGTTACTCCACCAAACTTCGTTGAGCTAGAAGTTGTAGACACAGACCCAGGCCTGAAAGGTGATACTCAAGGTACTGGCGGTAAACCAGCTACGCTATCAACTGGCGCTGTTGTTCGTGTTCCTCTGTTCATCTCAATTGGTGAAGTGATTCGCGTAGATACTCGTACTGCTGAATACGTAGGTCGTGTGAAGTAAGCACTTTATATGATTGTTAGAAAGGTCGCTTCGGCGGCCTTTTTTATTGCCTGTGATTCTTCTCTTTTAATCCCTCTGCGTAAAACATCGATATCCTCCGCAAATTTTTGATGATTTTGTATTATTCGTAAAAATCTTATTTATTCCATGAATCTGTCGATTATTCCTTAATGTAACATTTTGATACATTAGTACTTGTTGCTGAGTTGCATAGCAATCTGATTTTTATCGATTTAACTCAGTAACAATCCAAAAAAGGAGAACAAAATGGAAAGCAGAGGTTTAGGAAGGGGTTTAAAGGTGGAAGAGAGACGTCAGTTACTACATAAAGGATTAAAAGCAGCCGTATTTGGCGTACCGCTGTTGGCAATAGGCTTAACGATTAATAGCTCGGTGCTGATGACCGATGCGGGTTACAGCTACGTGCATCAGAATAATATTACTGGTGAGTTGGATGTGTTTACTGAACCTGGCATTCATTTTCGTATGCCATTTCTGTCCAAAATCACCAAGTATGACCAAGTGATCACCGTGTCATTCGGTAACAGCAAGGGCGAAGATTTTTATCAACGTCTTGATGCGATTCAGGTTCGATTTGCCGACACCTATATTGGTCAGATCCCCGTAACATTCCGCTTTAAGCTCAGTAATGACCCTGAAGCGGTGAAGAAGATGCATAAAGAGTTCCGCAACAACAGTAACTTGATCGATGCGCTGCTTGTAAAGAACGCACGTAACGTAACGGTGATTACCGCAACCCAATACACGGGTGAAGAGTTTTTCCAAGGTGGTTTGAACCAGTTCAAATCGAAACTTGGCGATCAGTTACGAGAGGGGATTTATCTAACAGAGCGACGTCAGGTTGAAGTGGAAGAGTTGGATCTTGCGCCTGTTGGGGCGAATCAAGCTAATCCGAACCAATTACAGCGCACCAATCAACTGGTTTGGAAAACCGTACCTGTCGTAGACAAAACCGGGCAACCGATTCGTCAAGACAATCCGTTACAACAATACGGTATTCAAGTGACGCAGGTGACCATTGGTGACCCGCAGCCAGAAAAGCAATTAGATCAGCTATTGGCAGATAAAAAGCGTTTAGTGGCGGATCGTATTCGCGCGATTCAGGAACAAGAAACGTCGAAAGCACAGGCAGAGACCGAGCAGTTACGCAAAGAGATTCAACGAACACGTGAGGTGCAAGACGCTCAGCGTGGTAAAGAACTCGCAATTATTGCTCAGCAAAAAGAAGTGGAAGTTGCACGTCAGATTGCAGAGCGTGAAATCGTTGAAGTGGAAAAAACCAAACGACTTGCTGAAGTCGAGAAGGAGAAAGAGCTAGCTATCGCAGAGGCTAACTTAGCGATTCAAAAAGCGAACGCACTTTCTGCTGAGTTTGAAGCGAAAGCGATATTAGCGAAAGGTCGCGCAGAATCTGAAGTCCTTAAAGGTAAGTATGCGGCGTTAGGAGCAAACCGTGAAGTTTACTTGGCAGAATTGAATCGAGACGTAGCGAACTCGCTGTACAACAATTTGCAAAACTTCCAAGTTCAGATGCCACAAAATTACATTGGTGGAAGTGACGAAACGGGCTTGAAAACAAACCTAGATGTGATTACTGGCTTTGGTGCTCTGGGTCTTATGGACCAGACAAAGAAGGTCACACAGCAATAAGATCATGGGTGGTCAAAAGCTTAAAAAGCAAAAAGATCATAGGTAACCCAAAGCAATAAAAAAGCTGGCATTTAGCCAGCTTTTTCTTTTTTGGTCAGTCTCTTAAATCATGAAGATAAAGATAACTGCTAGTGCAGTGATGAGGCCTGCAAATGCATAGCATGCAATTTTACCAATCACACCAGTGTGGAACTTAAGGTCGTGCATGCCGTGGTGTACACGGTGCATTGCATGCCACATTGGCAATGCTAGCGTGCCAATGATGAATAGCGCACCGATGATGCTGGTTGCGAATGCGGAGACACGCTCGTAGCTCATCGCTTCTGCATCAATCACGCCTAGTGGGACCAAGATGCCCAGCACCAATACCGTGATTGGCGTGATCATCGCGAACCAAGTACCACCTGCGCCAAACAGACCCCACCAGATTGGCTCATCAGAACGTTTTGGTGATGTGTTTACACTATAATTCGGTTTCATTGCTCAGCTCCTTACACCACGATGAGAACGATCAGTGAGATAAACGCAACAGCGGCCCACTGAGTCAATACGATGATCTTCTTGTCCACTGGTTTGCCTTTCAAACGAATTGGCATTACTTGTGGCATCATGCTGAAGAAAGTTTGAGCGTGGAATAGGCTACCGAGTAGTGCAACGATGTTGATTGCGACTACGATTGGGTTCGCCATGAATGCTAACCAACCTTGCCATGCTTCAGGACCTTTCACCAAGCAACCTAAACCGAAAGTTAGGAACAGAGTGAATAGGATTAACGGAAGCACCGTAGCTTCGCGTAGCATGTAGAAGCGGTAGAAAGGATGGTTCTTCCACCAAGTGCGTTTTACTTCACGAACGTAAGGTTTACGATTGCTCATCCTTATGCCTCCACTTTCTTTGGTGAACCATCAGGTTTCAACATAGCAATCACGAAGTCCATAGAAGACTCCACTTTGCCTTGGTTTACTGCCGCTGCTGGGTCAACGTTCTTCGGACAAACTTCAGAACAGTAACCAACAAACGTACAACCCCAAGCACCGTTTTCACCGTTGATAAGCTTCATGCGCTCATCTTTACCGTTGTCACGACTGTCTAGGTTGTAGCGGTGGGCTAGCGTTAGTGCAGCAGGACCGATGAACTCTGGGTTAAGACCAAACTGAGGACATGCTGCATAGCACAGACCACAGTTGATACAGCCAGCAAACTGTTTGTATTTCGCCATCTGTTCTGGCGTTTGCAAGTTCGTACCGTCTTCTGGTTTACGATCGTTACCAATGATGTATGGTTTGATTGCTTCTAGGCGCTCGATGAATGGCGTCATATCAACAATCAAGTCTTTCTCGATTGGGAAGTTCGCTAGAGGCTCGATAGTCACGCCGTCTGGGTAGTCACGTAGGAAGCTCTTACAAGCAAGTTTCGGTACGTTGTTCACCATGATGCCGCAAGAACCACAGATCGCCATACGACAAGACCAACGGTAAGACAGATCTTTGTCTAGGTGGTCTTTGATGTAACCAAGTGCGTCAAGTACAGACATGGTTTCATCGAATGGGACTTCGAATGTTTGCTTGTATGGTTCTGCATCTTTTTCTGGGTCGTAACGCAGGATGTCTACTTTTTGAATGCGATTTGCTGACATTATGCTTGCTCCTCTGCGTTCTTCTCTTCAGCCGCGGCTTTTTCTGCTGCTTCACCGTATAGACGAGCTTTTGGTTGTGACTTAGTGATGGTCACATTGCTGTAATCGATACTTGGTGCTGACTCTGGCTTGTAGAAAGCAAGTGAGTGTTTTAGGAAGTTTACGTCATCACGTTCTGTACAACCGTCGTCTAGACGCTGGTGCGCGCCGCGCGATTCTTTACGTAGAATCGCAGAGTGAACCATCGCTTCTGCGACTTCTAGGCCGTAACCCACTTCGATTGCGTATAGAAGGTCTGTGTTGAACACTTTACCTTTGTCTTTGATGCTGATGCGTTTGTAGCGTTCTTTCAACTCAGTGATTTTGTCGATAGTCGCTTGCATCAAATCTTCTTGGCGGTAGATACCACAGCCTGCTTCCATGGTGTGGCCCATTTCTGTGCGGATTTCTGCCCAGTTTTCGTCGCCTTCTTGGTTCATCAGTTTCGCGATGCGCTCTTCAACGGCTTTGACTTGCGCGTCAATTGCCGCGTCGTTCCAACCTTTGAATTCTGCTGCGCGTTTCACTGCATTTTCACCCGCTACGCGGCCAAATACCACGAACTCAGCCAGTGAGTTAGAACCTAGACGGTTTGCACCGTGAAGACCAACAGACGCACATTCACCCACCGCGAATAGGCCTTTAATGCGAGTTTCACATCCGCCGTCCGTTTCAATACCACCCATGGTGTAGTGAACGGTTGGACGAATTGGAATTGGCTCTTTTGCAGGGTCCACGTTTACGTAAGCTTTTGCTAGCTCACAGATGAACGGTAGACGCTCTTGTAGGTACTCTTCACCAAGATGGCGAAGGTCTAGGTGCACCACGTCACCCAGTGGGTGTTTGATGGTGTTGCCTTTCTGTTGTTCGTGCCAGAAAGCTTGAGAAACTTTGTCACGAGGACCCAGTTCCATGTATTTGTTCTTCGGTTGGCCAACTGGAGTTTCAGGACCCATGCCGTAATCTTGTAGGTAACGGTAGCCATTCTTGTTAACGATGATACCGCCTTCACCACGACAACCTTCCGTCATCAGGATACCTGTACCAGGAAGACCGGTTGGGTGGTATTGAACGAATTCCATATCACGTAGAGGAACGCCGTGACGGTAAGCCATTGCCATACCATCGCCCGTTACGATACCGCCGTTGGTGTTACAGTGGTAAACACGGCCCGCGCCACCTGTTGCTAGAACAACCGATTTTGCTTTGATAGTAACAAGCTCGCCTTCAGACATGTGAATAGCAATCAGACCTTGAACTTCGCCTTCATCAACAAGCAGATCCACCACAAAGTACTCATCAAAACGTTTGATGTTGCTGTACTTCATTGATGTCTGGAATAGCGTATGAAGCATGTGGAAGCCAGTTTTGTCTGCAGCGAACCAAGTACGTTCAACCTTCATACCACCAAAGCGGCGTACGTTGACTTCACCGTTCTCTTTACGACTCCATGGGCAACCCCATTGCTCCATTTGGATCATTTCGCGAGTCGCGTTCTCTACAAAGTATTCAACAACATCCTGTTCACATAGCCAGTCACCACCGCCAACAGTGTCGTTGAAGTGGTTGTCTAAGCTATCTTCATCCTTGATAACTGCTGCTGAGCCACCCTCTGCAGCGACCGTGTGGGAGCGCATTGGATAAACTTTAGAAATCAGAGCGACTTCTAAGTCTGGGTTTGCTTCAGCCGCTGCAATAGCAGTACGAAGACCAGCGCCGCCTGCGCCGATGACTGCGATATCTGTGGTGATAATTTGCACAGTTATCCTCCAGTGTGTGATTGCGGAAATCCGCTTGTTATTGTCATTACGAGGCGCTCTTTAAAAAGAACTCCCCAAAAGTAGTAGGGTTAGTGTAGATGAGCCACATGGCAGAAAAATTGATGTAATTGGGTTTTTGCTTCGGTAATGCACTTAAGGGCATAGAATTTATAGGTTATGTGACTGCTATCACGGCATCGAGGTTTTGGCCCTCAAGCATTAACATTAGGGATGTTAAGCCTGTGTTGCGTGACATTAACCGCATGGATAATAGGATTTTAACTGAGTGTTTTTTGTTCTGCGGCACGAGTAATGCTTGCCTCAAATTGGCGAGCTCATTAGTAAAAAGAAGAAGGGATATTCCTCTCTTCTTGAAGAGTAAAAAGCATGTAGAATGAGACTTTCCTCGCTGAATTAAAGTTTGAGAGATTTGTTATGCAAACCAACTGGCAACCTACTGCTTCCATTGACCAACTTCGTCAACGTGCGACGTTAGTCGCGTCGATTCGACAATTCTTCGCTGACCGACAGGTGATGGAAGTCGATACGCCAGCCATGAGTCACGCAACCGTGACTGACATCCATTTGCATACTTTCCAAACCGAGTTTGTTGGCCCAGGCTATGCCGATGGCAGTAAGCTGTTTTTTATGACCAGCCCAGAATTCCATATGAAGCGCCTTTTGGCTGCGGGTAGCGGTTGTATTTATCAAATCAACAAAGCATTTCGTAATGAAGAGAATGGTCGCTACCACAACCCTGAATTCACGATGTTGGAGTGGTATCGCGTTGGCTTTGACCATCATAAATTGATGGATGAAATGGATGACCTGTTGCAGCTGGTATTGAAGTGTGGCGCAGCGCAGCGCATGACGTATAAGCAAGCCTTCATTGATGTGTTGGGTGTGTGTCCACTGGAAGGCTCGATGACTGAGCTGAAAGCGGCGGCAAGCAAGCTGGGTTTGAGTGACATTGCTGAGTCAGAAGAAGATCGCGATACGCTGCTGCAACTACTATTTAGCGTGGGAGTAGAAAACAAAATTGGTCAGGACGTGCCGGCTTTTGTGTACGACTTCCCTGCATCACAGGCGGCGCTTGCGAAAATCAATCCTCAAGATCATCGCGTCGCGGATCGTTTTGAAGTGTACTTTAAGGGGATAGAGCTGGCGAACGGATTTCATGAACTGGATAACCCGAAAGAGCAATTAGCGCGCTTTGAACAAGATAACGCAAAGCGTATCGAAATGGGTTTAAAACCACAGCCGATCGATTATCATCTGATCTCTGCACTGGAAGCAGGGTTGCCAGATTGTGCAGGGGTCGCGTTGGGTATCGATCGTTTGATCATGCTGGCGCTAGGCTGTGACCACATTGATCAAGTGACGGCCTTTCCATTTCCAATTGCATAAGGACGTCCAATGAACCTGACGGCTGCACGTTTCGTCATCTTTAGCTACGCCATATTGATCGCTTTTTTATCTCTGAGTTCAGGTGAACTGCAAGACTGGGGCAATATCGCGTATCTCGACAAAATGCAGCACGCTATGGCGTATAGCGGCTTTGCGTTTTTAGGTTGTTTTTGTGTGTGGCGTTGGCGTCAACGTTGGGCGGTGGCGATTAGTATTTTGCTATTCAGCGCCGTTATTGAGTGGTTGCAAGGGTATGTAGGGCGACAAACTTCTTGGTTAGACCTTGTCGCCAACTCAACTGGCATCTTAACTGGTCTGTTATGTTACCGTATTTGGAGCCTCTATCGACCTAGGTTGGTGAAGTCGCTATACTCGATTCGTTAATGAAGAGGGAACACGATAACAATGAAAACGCGCGACAAAATCGTCTACGCGGCACTGGAGTTGTTCAACCAACATGGTGAGCGCAACATCACCACCAATCACATTGCCGATCACATCGAAATTAGCCCTGGTAATCTGTATTACCACTTCCGCAATAAGCAAGAAATCGTTCGTGAGATCTTTGCGCTTTATTCAGCAGAACTTTTAGAAAGATTTACCCCTATTCAAGGTTCGCAAGAGAGCCTGACTATGCTGAAGAGCTACCTAGACTCTATTTTTACCTTGATGTGGAAATACCGCTTTTTCTACGCAAACCTACCAGAAATCTTGTCACGAGATGAACAGCTACACGAGCAGTACATCGATGTGCAAGAGAAGCTGCAAGCGAATCTCATTGCTATTATGCAAGAGTTCGTAACGATGAAGCTGTTGAATGTCGATCAACTACAGTTGAAGTCACTGGTATGTACATTGCACTTGATTGCGTGTAGTTGGTTGGCGTATCAATCTGCGATGGCTTCAAAAACCAACATTACTGAGCAAATGGTGAAGCAAGGGATGTTGCAGATGCTTAATGTCGTTAAGCCATTAGCAACTGAGCAGGGCTTAGAGCAGCTACTGTTATTAGAAGATGCGGTTAGCAATCTACACAGTTAAACGTCAAGCTGCTTAATATTTCGAGAGTCACTCTCATTTTCGAGTCGTGGCTCGAGTTGACTTGTCAAATATGCCACGCACAATAGTCCCATACGCTAAAAACCCTTGCAGGGATAAGATTCTCGATAAAGGAACTATCGCCCCATGAATTACGACATTTTTAATGGTGATGCTGATGGCATCATTGCTCTTCTACAATTACGTTTGGCTGATCCTGTCGATGCCCAGTTAATAACCGGTGTAAAGCGCGACATCAAGCTGGTGGAAAAAGTAGACGTGCAAGCGGGTGATGAGCTGACTGTGTTAGACATTTCGATGGAAAAGAACATGGCAGGTCTAGAGCAAGCTTTGGCTCAAGGCGCGCACGTCTTTTACGCCGATCATCACAAAGCGGGCGACATTCCTCAGCATGGTAATTTGGATGCGCACATCGATCTCGATGCCAACATGTGCACGGCGTTGATTGTCGATAAGTTGCTCGATGGACGTTTTCATGACTGGGCGATTACGGCGGCTTATGGCGATAACATGATTGCTAAAGCCGATGAGTTAGCGAATAACGCGGGCTTGTTGCAGCAACAGAAAGAGCAGCTAAAAGAGCTGGGTACTTTAATTAACTACAACGGCTACGGATCGAAAGTTGAAGATTTACACTTTCACCCTGCGGAGTTGTACCGAGCTTTGCTGAAGTACACGTCACCATTTGAAGCTATTGAAGATACGGCCTCGCCATACTACCAATTGCAATCGGCTTACCAACAAGACATGGAGGTGGCTCTCGCAGTGCCTGCCATGCATGAGAGCGGTAAGCTGAAGTTGTTTGAGTTACCAAACACGGCGGCATCACGCCGAATCAGTGGTGTTTATGGCAACTGGCTAGCAAACCAAACCCCTGACTCTGCGCATGCGGTACTTACTGAAAATTCAGATGGGACTTATACGGTTTCACTCCGTGCCCCGTTAAACAATAAACAAGGTGCCGTTGCCGTGTGTGGTCAGTTCCCGACAGGTGGGGGGCGAGAGGCGGCGGCAGGAATCAACGCGTTAAGCAAAGATGATGTGAATGCTTTTATTGATGCGGTAGAAACCTACTACGCATAGCATTTGCCAAAATATGAATACAAAAAAGGAGCCGAGTGGCTCCTTTTTTATTATAAGTCTATCAGTCAGATAATCAGCGTTTTAACCAAGATTTCGGATTCTGCGCTTCACTATTACGACGAATTTCAAAGTACAGCGATGGCCTGTCTTGACCACCTGTATCACCCGCGAGAGCAATCACTTCGCCGGCGGTGACTCGGTCGCCTTCTTTTTTAGTTAAGGCTTGGTTGTAACCATAGAGGGTCATGTCACCTTTGCCGTGGTCGAGCAGTACCACTAAACCGTATCCGCGCAGATACTCCGCAAATACGACAGTACCAGGATAAACGGCTTTCACTTGTTGACCATAGTTGGCAGACAGCACCATGCCCTTCCAGTTTACCTGCCCGGTTTGTCGCGTACCAAAGTTGTGTAACACACTGCCTTTGAGTGGCCAAGGCAACTTACCACGCTGTTTGCCGAGTCCGTCCATTGGCACCGCATTACGCTTCGCTGCTTTGGCGATCTCTGCTTTTAAACGGGTTTCGTTGCGTTGCAGCTCGGCTAAGTAGCGTTTGTCATTCTTGATACTGCTCTGAATTTTATTCAGGGTTTGCTTACGCTTGGATTGTGTACTCGCTAGCGCTGTACGTTTTTCGGATTGCTGCTTGAGCAGAGTCTCGATTTGCTCTTTTTCTAGCTCGAGCTGGTTTTTGTTGTGCGCTAATTCTTGGGTTATTTTGGTGATCGCATCAATCACTTCAGCACGTGCTTTAGCTAAATGCTGGAAGTATTGGCTCATGCGGTCTTCTTCCACACCTTGATTTAACAAGTGACCATTGGCCTTCGCTCGCTCGGTTACGTAATACGTTTGCAGCAGCTGTTTGAGTTCTTCTTCTTGCTCTTGACGCTGTGCTTCTTGCAAGGCAATTTTCTCTTCTAGGTTTTCTATGTTTTTGTCTGCTTGTGCGAGGTTAGACTTGGTTTGTCGTATTTCACGCTCAAGCTTAGAAATTCCAAGCTCTTGATCTTTTAGTGACTTCTGTAACTCATTGAGCTGCTTTTCTTGGGAAGAGAGCGATTTGCGCTGACGGCTTATCTCACTGGATACGCCTTTGAGCTCTTGCTGAGTCACAGCAGAGGAGGTAATGGGATAAGTGGCAGATAAAGCACAAGTTAATAAAATAGCCGAGCGTAGAACAGGGTGATTTTGTTTTCGCACTTGAGAGTTACCTACCACGTTGTTGTCAAAAAGGTTTGTTGACGATTAAATACCATCTCCATGGATAAAGCTTTGCGACTTGCCGTTAAAGCCTTGATCCATATCGAGAGAAGGTTTGTCCGTTTTTGGACGTCCGACGATTTTTGCAGGCACGCCAGCCACCGTTGTGTGAGGAGGCACGGCTTGCAATACCACAGAGCAAGATCCGATTTTCGCGCCTTCACCAACTTCGATATTGCCAAGAATCTTTGCACCAGCGCCGATCATTACGCCTTCGCGAATTTTCGGGTGACGATCACCGCATTCTTTACCAGTACCACCAAGGGTGACATCTTGCAGTATAGACACGTCGTTTTCGACCACGGCAGTTTCACCAATCACGATGCCTGTTGCATGGTCGAGCATGATACCACTACCAATGCGCGCTGCAGGGTGAATATCGACCTGACATGCTACCGAAATCTGATTTTGTAGGTAAGTCGCAAGAGCGTGACGACCTTGCTTCCACAGCCAGTTTGCTACTCGGTAGCCTTGCAGTGCGTGATAGCCTTTTAGGTACAGCAATGGCATTGAGTACATTGAAACAGCAGGGTCGCGATTGACCGTGGCACAAATATCACAAGCCGCGCCGTCAGTGATGGTTGGATCAGCCGCAAAGGCTTCTTCAACCACTTCACGCACAGCCATCGCTGGCATGGAAGCGGTGTTCAATTTGTTAGCCAGAATATAACTCAGAGCGGCACACAAACTTTCATGCTTGATAATGGTGGCATGATAGAAGCTCGCCAGCATAGGCTCTTGTTCTGACATTTCACGGGCTTCTGAGACAATTTTGTTCCAGACTTTTTGTTTTTCGCAGTGTTTCATTCTCAATATCCAGAGTGGTTCTTCCGTGACCCGACAACTTCAATTTTTCTCAGATGAGCTGCAAAGGGCGGTAGATTGCTACTTTCCTTCGGCTTTTTTGTCACGAGCAAGTAAATCTTGCGCTGCTAAGCGCGCATCTTTTCCTTGATACAATACTTGATAAATTTGATCAACTATCGGCATCTCAACACCCATACGTTGAGAGAGTAGCCATACTTCTTTTGTATTGCGGTAACCCTCAACCACTTGGCCAATTTCTTCTTGAGCCGTATCAACGTCTTTACCTTGGCCTAATGCCAAGCCAAAGCGTCGGTTACGTGATTGGTTATCGGTACATGTCAGGACAAGATCGCCTAAACCTGCCATGCCCATAAAGGTTTCTGGCTGTGCACCCAGCGCAGCACCAAGGCGACTCATTTCAGCCAAGCCACGAGTAATTAATGCAGTACGGGCGTTGGCGCCAAAACCAATACCATCAGACATACCCGCACCAATCGCAATAACGTTTTTCACAGCGCCGCCCAATTGCATACCAATAAAGTCACTATTGGCATATACGCGGAAGGTTTTGCTACAGTGGATTTTTTCTTGTAGATCCGCAACAAATTCAGAATCTGGAGACGCAACTGAAATTGCAGTCGGCATACCCATTGCGAGCTCTTTCGCAAACGTTGGGCCAGACAATACTGCTAGTGAGTAGTTTTCACCGATAATGTCATAAGCGACGTCTTTCAGCAGGCGCCCCGTTTCAGGTTCAAGCCCTTTGGTTGCCCAACAGATGCGAGAGTCTTCGCGCAAGAATGGTTTACAGCTGTTTAGCACGATGCCAAAGACATGGCTTGGAACCACAACCAACAAATCTCGGCTTGCTTGAACGGCTTTTTCTAAATCCGATTCAATGATCAAGCTTTCAGGGAAATCAACACCTGGTAAGAAGGCATGGTTAGCTCGGTCTGCTTCTAGGCGAGCCATGTGCTCTGGCTCGTGTCCCCAAAGGACAACGTTCGCGCCGTTACGAGCGAGTGAAATTGCCAAAGAGGTGCCGTATGAGCCTGCGCCAATCACAGTCATTGCGATGTCTTTACCGTAAGCATTGTTTGTATTTGCTTGTGTCATGCTACCGCCTAATTGTCTTGCTACTAGTAGAATCTAGTTCCTAATCGTCAAATTTTACGCCTTCTGGCGATTAGGAACTAGGAACTTTTGTCAGAAATAAAAAATGCACATTGCATCGGATGGTAGACGCTCTGTGCATTTTATTTGAGTCGGTGACGTCAGCACTGTGGCTATTCGTCACTTATAAAACGTGAATTACGCTTCAGCTTCGCCTTGTTGAGCTTGCTGTTGTAGGTAGTTCATGAATAGCGCGTCAAAGTTTACTGGCGCTAGGTTCAGTTGAGGGAACGTACCTTTAACGACTAGGCTTGAGATAGTTTCACGAGCGTATGGGAATAGGATGTTCGGGCAGAATGCGCCTAGGCAATGTGCAAGTTGACCAGCTTCCATTTGTTCAGCAGTGAAGATACCACCTTGTTGAACTTCACATAGGAACGCAGTCTCTTCTTCGTTCTTCACAGTAACGGTTAGGCGTAGAACAACTTCGTAAACGCCTTCACCAAGCTCACGGCTTTGAGTGTCTAGGTCTAGTTTAACGTCTGGGTTCCACTCTTTCTGGAAAATTACTGGAGAGTTCGGCGCTTCAAAAGAAACGTCTTTTAGGAAGATGCGTTGAATTGCGAAGTTTTGTTGTGCGTCTTGAGGTGCTGCTTCAGCCATTTTTTAATCCTTAAATCAATATTTGTTGAGCCTAGAAACGTCTAAGCTCAGAAAACTGGTATGTCCTGAGACTAACTGAGCCAATCTACCTTGACTAGATGAAGCGTGTATTACGTGCAAAGCGTCACAACTTAGTGCTCCAACTGCTTTCAATTTGCTCAGTTTTTTGTCCGCGAGGCTTGGTAAAAGCGCGTTTAAACACGAACTTTCGTTCTTGCCACGTTCCTACTTCTTACCGCGAACTAACGGCAGGTTCGCTTCGTTCCACGCAATCAAACCATTTTTTAGTAGGCTCACGTTTTCGAAGCCTGCTTTTACTAGTAGGTTTGCGCTTTCTTGAGCGGTCTGTCCTGTCTTACATACCACAATGATTGGGTCTGATTTGTGGTTTTCAAGGCTACCCAAGTTACCCGCTTTGATGTCTGACGGTAAAATGTGAAGTGAGTCGGTGATATGACCTTTTTTGAACTCGTCTTTGGTACGGATATCCACTACAACGCCGTTTTCACGGTTCATAAGATGAGTCAGTTGGTTTACGTTGATTTCTTTGTATGCGGCTGTCGCTGATTTCACGATGTTCATGATAAAGGCGATAAGAAGACCTACCCAAACCAAAGATAGAATCATGTTCTGTTGGAAAAATTCAATGTACTCTTGCATGTCTTGAGCTCTTACGCTGTTGGCGGAAAAATAAAGCAGGAGTATAGCGAGGTTACGGCTCTTAGGCGAGAGGGTTAAAATTTTCTAACGAATAATTGAGATCTCTATAAACCCTTTATGCCCTTACTATCCGTACATTTCGCTCTGGTAGCTTGATTGCTTTTGCCTATTGGACTTATCGGTTTAAGTGACTTCTGTTTTACTGAGAAAAGAGAACAATAGGTATTAACCCATCTTGTTTGATGTTGCTTTAAATTAGCGCTGTTTCAAGTGCAAAAATAAGAATGAGAAGCGTAAGAAAACCGAACTTAGACTGGGGTGTACAAAGCGTATTAGAAATGACTATGCTTGTGGAACACGATTGTCGGCACTGACTCGTTGTTCGCTTAACTTGTAAGATAGCAACAATAAATCGCAAACATTATTTGATCTTAACCTACAGTTTTGGTTAAAAAGTGTAGTAAAATTACGCTAGTTTTGTTTCAAGGTTAGATAGGGCAGCGAGGCCCTACGCCAAAAGTTACTTAAATTTGATGAGGTCATCACTATGTCAGCTAAGAAGCCACTGGCTCTAGTTATCCTTGACGGTTACGGTTACCGTGAAGACACAGCAAGTAACGCAATTGCGAATGCGAAAACACCAGTAATGGATGCTCTGATTGCGAATAACCCACACACATTAATCTCTGCTTCAGGCATGGATGTTGGCCTTCCTGATGGTCAAATGGGTAACTCTGAAGTTGGTCACACTAACATTGGTGCAGGCCGCGTTGTATACCAAGACCTGACTCGTATCACTAAATCAATTGCTGATGGTGAGTTCGAACAAACGCCTGCGCTAGTTGAAGCAATCGACTCTGCTGTGAAAGCTGAAAAAGCAGTACACATCATGGGCCTGATGTCTCCAGGCGGTGTTCACTCTCACGAAGACCACATTTACGCTGCAGTTGAAATGGCAGCGGCGCGTGGCGCAGAGAAAATCTACCTACACTGCTTCCTAGACGGCCGTGACACACCACCACGTAGTGCTGAAAACTCACTACAACGTTTCCAAGACCTATTTGCGAAACTAGGTAAAGGCCGCGTTGCTTCTCTAGTAGGTCGTTACTACGCAATGGACCGTGACAACAACTGGGATCGCGTCCAAGTTGCTTACGATCTTCTAACTCAAGCTAAAGCTGAGTTCACAGCAGAAACGGCAGTTGCAGGTCTAGAAGCGGCTTACGCTCGTGAAGAAAACGACGAATTCGTTAAAGCAACAGCTATCAAAGCGGAAGGTCAAGAAGACGCAATCATGCAAGATGGTGATGCGGTTATCTTCATGAACTACCGTGCTGACCGTGCACGTCAAATCACTCGTGCATTCGTTCCTGCGTTTGACGGCTTTGAGCGTGCAGTATTCCCAGCAATCAACTTTGTGATGCTGACTCAATACGCGGCTGATATCCCTCTAGCTATCGCATTCCCACCTGCGTCTCTAGAAAACACTTACGGTGAGTGGCTATCTAAACAAGGTCAAACTCAGCTACGTATCTCTGAAACAGAGAAATACGCACACGTGACTTTCTTCTTCAACGGTGGTGTTGAGAACGAATTTGAAGGCGAAGAGCGTCAATTGGTTGCTTCACCAAAAGTTGCAACGTACGACATGCAGCCTGAAATGAGCTCTCCAGAACTAACAGATAAGATGGTTGCGGCTATCAAGTCTGGTAAGTTCGATACCATCATCTGTAACTACCCGAACGCAGATATGGTTGGTCACACTGGCGTTTATGAAGCGGCTGAGAAAGCAATCGAAGCTCTAGATGAAAGTGTGGGTAAAGTGGTTGAAGCAATCAAAGAAGTTGGCGGTCAACTATTGATCACTGCGGACCACGGTAACGCAGAAATGATGATCGACCCTGAAACTGGCGGCATCCACACTGCTCATACTAACCTACCAGTACCTCTAATCTATGTAGGTGACAAAGCGGTTGAATTCAAAGAAGGCGGTAAACTGTCTGACCTTGCACCAACCATGCTTTCTCTAGCTGGTCTAGAAATCCCAGCAGAAATGACGGGTGAAGTACTAGTTAAATAATTAACTAACGGCTCCGAATGACAAAAGCCCGAGTTTAAACTCGGGCTTTTTTGTATCTGGCAGTAAGGGCTGGTCTGTAAGGTTACTGAACCAAAATGCCAGCACCAATCACAGCTAGGGCTGCGCCCAACCATGCAAATCGGTTTGGTCGGCGTTTAGTGTAAATCCAGAGCAGTGGTAGCAACATAATTGGCGTGGTTGAAGATAGAAGTGCAACCATACCTACATTTCCTTCTTGCAGTGCGTATAAGATTAGCGTCATGCCGACGGCCATCGCCAAGAAACCATTAAGGGCAGTAATACCAAATACGCGCCAAGTAATGTGTTGCGTCGAGCGAGCGACTTTGACCCCTAGAACTAACAACATGCTGTGGGCGAAAAAGGCACTGATCATTCGAATAGCAGAAGCCGCAACTGGGTCAATACTGGTTTGCATTACTGGCTTGGCGATAATGCCTCCCAATGCTTGGCACATTGCTGCGGTTAAGCCAAGTCCAATACCTACCCAGATGTTACCTTTAATGTCTTCCAAGACGTTATTCACTTGACCTCTTCGGCCAAAGAATATCGCCATCACCACGCCGCTAAATACCAATGATGCGCCCAGTAGTTCTATTGTGGTCATGACTTCGCTAAATAAGAAGTAGCCCAAGATGGCAGAGAACACGGCGTGGCAAGAGAAGAGTAACCCGGCTTGTCTTGGCCCCATACGATTCAAACACGCGAATAGAGCGGTATCGCCAATAAAAATACCAATCAGTCCTGAGGCCATCATTGGCGTTACATGTTCCCAAGAAACCGTTAACCAGCCGCCAGTTATCCAGGCCATTGTTGATAAGATCACGGCCGTACAGCCCATGCGCCAGCGGCTGTAAGAAAAAGCGCCTAGGTGTTGTGCAGGAATGACCGAAATTAGGCTAGAAACTGCCCACAGAAAAGCGGCGCATAAAGCAAGCCATTCGTAACCCATGATGTGTCGACGTCCTTGTAGAGTAGAGGAGTCTTAATATGCACGAAATTTATGGGATGTAAAAGCCGCTCTGTAAGGGCAGTAGCTGGAGAGCAGCTCCATGACAACACGCTTTTTCATGGAGCTCTTCGATTAAAACAGTACCAAAACTGCGCCATACACGATAAGTAGACCAATCAAACCGAGAATCAGGCCTACTTTCGCCATGTCTTTGCTCTCGATGAGGCCTGTTGAATAAGCCAAAGAGTTTGGTGGTGTGGAAACCGGTAAGATCATGCCAAGTGATGCGGAGAAGGCGACGACAACCAGTAAACCTTGTAGGCCACCAACCGCAATAAGGCTTGGCATGGATGTACCAATAGCGGCAGCAATAGGCATCAATAAGTTTGCCGTTGCGGTATTAGACATAAAGTTCGCCATTAACCAGCACACTACCGATAGGGCTAAAACAACGGCAAATGGTGATAGCAGGCTGTAATCAATGGCGTGCGCTAATGCTTCGGCTAAGCCCGTTTTGTCTAAGGCAATGCCAATTGCTATACCACCGGCAACTAGCCATAAAACATCCCAGTTAATCAGCTTGAGCTCTTCTTTTCCCATAATGCCCGTTAACGTGAACACTGCTAGTGGGATAATCGCGACAACGTATGTATTCATGCCATGCACTTTCGTTGTCATCCAAAGCGAAATGGTTAGTGCAAAAGTGATGTAGACGACGATCGCACGCCAGCTCCTTTTGAATGTACCATCTAGCTTTAGTTTCATTTCTGGTTCGCTAGACGGAAACAGCTTTTGCAACAAGAACCAAGCTACAGTGAGTTGTACCAACACAAAGGGTAGACCCATTGTCATCCACGATAGGAAGTCTATCGCGTTTTCTCCAGTGAGATATTGAAGCGCTATCGCATTAGGTGGCGTGCCTATCGGAGTCGCAATGCCGCCTGTATTCGCGGCAATTGGAATACACAACACCAGTGCTTTAATGCCTAAATCCCCTTTAGGTGCTGAAGCGACGATGGGGCCAAGCAGGGCTAGCATCATCACGGTCGTGGCAGTATTGGACATAAACATTGAAAAAACGGCGGTAATTAACATCAAGCCCAGCATGATGAACTTAGGTTGGGTGCCGAATGGTTTTAATAGTACTCGGGCGAGGTTGTTGTCGAGCTCGTATTTGGAAGCCGCAATCGCAAGAGCAAAACCACCCATAAAAAGAATAATGATCGGTGAAGAGAAGGCCGAGAAAATATCGGTGTAAGCAATTAACTCTCCTAAATCATGCCCCGCTGGTGGATTGCGAAATAGATGCAAACCTTTATCCGATATCATGATCAGTTCAAGAGCGATAATAAGAATGGACGTAGCAAAAACGGGAACCGGCTCGAGAACCCAAAGTAGGGCAGCAAGAAGAAAAATAGCCAACAGGCGATGCTGAATTAAAGTGAGATCGTTAATAGGAATAGCATCGATCGGCATCATCAAAACACCGAGCGGAATTAAAAAGCACACCAGCAATTTCGCCAACGTGTTTACACTCATCTTTGGCATTGGCTGCCCCTCTAAATATTCATTCTAAGCGCAGGATAATTGATTGTGGAATGAGGGTCTTAGAGGCAGGTATGAGTTTGAGAAATAGAGGCTAAATTTCGAACGGAGTTTTGCTTTTTATCAATAAAAAGAGCCCTTAATAAAGGGCTCTTTAACGGTGTTTTACTTATTTTTTCAAGGCGTAAGGTGTGCCCATAACGGTTGGCTTACCGTTTTCCATGCTTGCGTCAAACTCAATCGCGTCTTTGGCAAACAGGTTAATAACAGTAGAACCCAGTTTGAAGCGGCCCATCTCTTCACCTTTTTTCAAGATCACGGCCTTGTCACCCTCTGCTGGGTAATCCCATTTGTAGACAGTGTTTCCACGAGGCGGAGTGATCGTGCCAGCCCATACTTGCTCAATGCTACCAACAATTGTCGCACCAACAAGCACCTGTGCCATTGGACCAAACTCAGTATCGAAGATACACACCACACGCTCGTTACGTGCAAATAGGTTTGGTACGTTTTCTGCTGTCAGAGGGTTTACTGAGAACAGGTCACCTGGTACGTAAATCATTTGGCGCAGAGTGCCGTCACATGGCATGTGTACACGGTGGTAATCGCGCGGAGATAGATACAATGTGGCAAAAGAACCATCTTTAAATTCGTCCGCTAAATTCGCGTCACCGCCCAGCAATTCTTGTGCTGAGAAGTGATGACCTTTTGCTTGGATAAGTTGACCATCTTCAATAGGGCCAAACTGGCTAACACAAGCGTCGGCTGGATGAGTGATGACGTTTTCGCCTTCAGAAATTGGGCGTGCGCCTTCTTTTAGCTCACGAACGAAAAACTCGTTGAACGTTTTAAAATGCTTAGGATCTGAGTGCTTTGCCTCATCCATATTCACATTGTATTGTTTGATAAACCAACGAATAACTGCTGTTGTTAGACCGCCAGCTTTTGCTGAAGCCAGTTTACCCATTAGGCGAGTGAGGCCGTGTTGTGGGATCCAGTACTGCAGTCCAACTTTAAACTTGTCCATCTTTAATTCCGATACTTCTGTTAGATTCGCGCTTTAGGGCGCGTGATGTTACTGAAATTTAATTTGCTTGTCAGTATTAGGTGAAGACTTTTTACACAGTTACAGCCTTAACTCAATTACAGATCGGCTTTTTTATTACGTGAATACTGACGATTTGCTTTATTTTCAACCATGCTTTCCAAAATGCGATGATAGTTTTCAAAGCGAGTTTCGTTAATTTCCCCGTTCTCGACAGCTTCACGTAGAAGGCAGCCTGGGTCATCATTGTGTTTACAATCTCGGAACTTGCAACCACCTAAATATGGTCGAAATTCAATGAATGCTTTTGTTACTTCTTCTGCTTCCAAATGCCAAAGACCAAATTCACGTACTCCAGGTGAGTCGATCAAATCGCCACCCGTTGGAATGTGGTATAAACGTGCAGCCGTCGTGGTGTGTTGGCCCAAGCCAGAGTTCTCAGAGACTTCGCCTTCTTCCACTTCGCTCTCTAGTTCCGGCATTAACGCGTTGACTAAGCTGGATTTCCCTACGCCTGATTGACCAACAAAGATATTAATTCGGTCACGCAGCAGGGTTTCTAGTTCAGCAATGCCTTCTCCAGACTTCTTGCTGACCAGAAGCACTTTATAGCCAATACGTTCATATTCTTTGAGCCATTCTTCATACATTGCACGATCATCGGCTTCTAGAAGGTCGACCTTATTTAAGACCAACAATGGCGCAATATTCAGTGTTTCTGATGCAACGAGATAGCGGTCAATAATATTTAGCGATAGCTCTGGTAATACCGAAGAGACAATGACCATTTGATCAATATTGGCTGCAACGGGTTTTAGGCCATCGTAATAATCTGGACGAGTGAGCACTGAAGAGCGAGGTTCTACCGCTTCAACAACACCAGAGATGCCCGCCATAGACTCCAATCCTTCGCGCCATAAAACACGATCGCCAGATACTAGAGACTCAATACCACGGCGGAGGTTACAGCGTTGAATTTCGCCTGTTTCAAGGTCTTCAATGTCCGCGTGCTGACCAAAACGAGTGATCACGAGACCTTGCTTGCTGGCGCCTAGCATGTTTTCATCCCACTGGATGGACTCTTCTTGCTTCTTCAAACGCTTTTGTTGGTTGCTACGTACGCGTCGCACCTGACCTTTGGTTAACTTTTTCTTCTTTGCCACAATTCTGTACTTTATGTGAATTTACTCAAATGGTTGAGCCGTACTCTTGGCTCTGTGTATGAGTATCGTGTTTCTCGTATTTTGAGGTATAGTACCTCTTTTATCGATAAACAAATAGGCGGCGTAACCATGTCCTTTAGCGATCAAAACCTAATTTGGGTTGATTTAGAGATGACAGGGCTTGATCCTGAAACGCACAAAATCATCGAAATTGCTTCTATTGTCACAGATAGCGAACTAAATATTTTGGCTGAAGGTCCAGTGTTAGCGATTCATCAGCCGGAAGAAGAACTGGCGAAAATGGACGACTGGTGCACTAATACGCATACGGCAAGCGGTTTGGTGGAGCGCGTTCGAAACAGTCAAATCTCAGAACAAGACGCAGTCGCACAAACCATTGAATTTTTAGAAAAATGGGTGCCGAAAGGAGCTTCGCCAATATGTGGTAACAGCATTGGGCAGGATCGCCGCTTTTTATACAAGCATATGCCTGAGTTGGAAGAGTTCTTCCATTACCGATATGTTGACGTTAGTACTCTTAAAGAACTAGCACGTCGCTGGCAACCTGAGGTGCTAAATGGGTTCACAAAACAGGGAACACATTTGGCCTTGGACGACATTCGTGAGTCCATCGCAGAACTTAAGTACTATCGAGGTACTATTTTCAAGATTTAACTGTTAAGGTTGCGATCCAAATTGTTGTAATTTATATCGCTTTTGATTGCTTTTTCGTCGTTCAGTAAAAAAATAAAGTTTTTTTGAAGGAAGGACTTGCATCACAAAAAAATGCTCTTATAATTCGCAGCCCTAAACAGCGGAAACGTTGTTGATGCGACACTAGCTCAGTTGGTAGAGCGCAACCTTGCCAAGGTTGAGGTCACGAGTTCGAACCTCGTGTGTCGCTCC
>NZ_JAWOTD010000027.1:0-66307 GCF_033338715.1 Vibrio sp. Vb1337
CACTCAAGAAGAAAAAGTGGATCAAGTGCGGAGAGTCACACTTGATTGTCAATGGGGGACTGGTGAACGGTTACGCTCTTACTAACTGGGGTTGGCCAGATATTCGCTCGGTGTGGTCTGCGGATTAACTGCCTTAGTTATATAGCAAAGTGCTGCTTCACGAATTCAATGAAGGCTCTGGTTTTCGCCGATTGATAAATGAGCTGCGGATACACCAAGTACACCGCGTTGTGCTGGTGGTCGGTTTCTTCCGATAAAACCTGCACTAGACGGCCGTGCTCAACGTCTTGTTCGACAAAGTAACTTGCTAACCGAGCAATGCCATTGCCAGACAGGGCTGATTCTTTGAGTAAGCGGTTTTCATTGCTTGAAAGCCAACCTTGGGTTTGAACTGTTCCCGTTTTTAACGGCCACTCTTTTTGATGCAATGTGGTTAAGCATTGATGCTGTTTTAAATCCGCTAACGTCTCCGGCGTACCTTCTTCTTGCAGATAATGAGGAGAGGCAACCAGCCAGTGGTGGTAGTCCAAAAGGTGATGAGCAATCATATTCTCTGGCGGCGTTCTTGTCGCTCGAAACGCAAAATCAACGCTGGTTTCCGTCAGATTAAACGCTTGATAGCTAGAAAGAATCTCGAACTCTACGTTTGGATGTAAAGCGCGAAACGCTACGCACAAATCATGCAGCACCGCTTCAGCAAACATCTTGGGAGCGGTAAGACGAATCAGACCGTCTATTTGTTCAGATCGCTGACTTAAACTCTTTTCCATTTCCATTACGCGGCGTTTGAGATCTTCTGCTTGTGCAAAGATCGACTCACCCTCTGCCGTCAATCTCACGCTGCGTGTGGTTCGAACAATCAAAGGCGTGGCGAGTTCCGATTCCAATCGCTTGATTTGTTCCGACAGGTAACTTTTAGAAATGCCAAGTTGCTCCGCTGCCCTAGAAAAGTTGAGTGTTTGAGCCACTTCAGCAAACAGCATCAGTTTTTCGATTCTCTTATAATCTGCCATCTTGATTGCTCGTCTTTATTGTTCGCTTTAATTGTTCGGTAGCGAGGATAATGAATTCGATTTTACGGTATTAAACTAATTTTTACGAACGGTAAGATGGTTCGAGTTAACTTAAGAAATTGAAGATGCAGAAATCGGAAAAGTGAGAATAACGATGAACAATCCAACACTACCGCTCGCCAAAACCTTACCTAACGTTAGCCGCTTGGTCTTCGGCTGTATGGGACTTGGAGGGGAGTGGAATCGCAACCCATTAACCGCCCAAGATGAAAACCAAGCTTATGCCGCTGTCGAGGCAGCATTAGAGGTAGGCATTAATCTCTTTGATCATGCGGATATCTACAAATTCGGTAAGGCAGAAGAAGTGTTTGGGTGCATCTTAGCCAATGACTCAACCTTACGAGAGCGAATTTATCTGCAATCCAAGTGCGGCATCCGTCTAGGAGATGAGCAAGGTGTTAAGCAGTATGACTTTTCTGCTAAATGGGTGATGGCTTCTGTTGAGGGCATTCTTGAGCGCCTTGGCGTGGAAAACCTTGATGTTTTGATGCTGCATCGTCCTGATCCTTTGGTTGAATTTGAAGAACTGGGCACAACGCTAAAAGCCCTGAAACAAGCTGGCAAAGTTAACCACTTCGGTGTTTCTAACATGAACAGTGCTCAAATTGACCTTCTTCAACAAGCAACGGGCGAAGTTGTTGTGGCGAACCAGTTGGAAATGAGTCTGGCTAAGTCTGAGTTTATTAAGCAAGGCATGGGGCTTCCTTCGTCGGAATCTGACTACGTTGCGGGAACACTGGAACATGCCCGTAAGCATAATATCCAACTGCAAGCGTGGGGCAGTATGGCGCAAGGAAGATTCTCAGAGCGTGGTTTACATTCTGATGATCACAACACCAGACAGACGGCGGAGATGGTAATGGCGCTAGCAGCTGAATATGGCGTGTCGTCTGAAGCGATTGTTTTAGCCTTCCTGACGCGTCATCCAAACCAAATTCAGCCTGTTATTGGTACTGCAAACCCACAGCGTATTCGCGCTTGTGCTCAAGTAGAGAACGTCACGCTATCACGTAGCCATTGGTATGGCTTGTTCGAGAAAACCCTTGGTCATGAGATCCCGTAGGAGAGAAAAATGAAATACGTACAAGTTCAAACTCTGATTCAAACGGCATTGGAAATTGCGACTGCTCGCAAGCAAAACATTGCGGTTGCCGTGGTTGATACACATGGAGAATTGCTCGGTTTTGCCCGAATGGATGATGTGAGTGTGCAAGCAGGTTTGTTGGCACAGAACAAAGCTTACACCTCGGCTAGAGACCGTCAGCCTAGTGGCAATCTGGGCGCTTGGGCTCGTGAGACAGGTAAGCAGTTGAGTTATTGGACTGACCCAAAGATCACTGGCTTTATGGGTGGTGTACCTGTAGAACAAGAGGAGAAAGTCGTCGGTGCAATTGGCATTAGCGGTTTGGCTGAGCAAGATGATGAAGCACTTGCGATGGAAGTATTAAACGCGCGTGAGTATAACGTTTATCAGTAGGTGTGATGCTTTGTCCAGCTTTGTACTCACTGTAGGGACTCAAGTTCACAGGCTTCGTCGAGTCACAATGCTATCTAATAGCCTGAAGTAAGCAGAAGTTGAAATCGCGAACTATGATTAATTTATTTGAAAGCTTTGAGGCCTAAATATGTTTCATAGGGTATTCGTTTCGCTATTTTTTGTTCTCCTCTCAGGCTGTGGTACGAGTGACAGCGCGTTAAAAGAGAGCGGTTATGATGAAGCTTATATCCAAGGCTTTCATGACGGTCGGCATAGTGGTATGCAAGAGGCAGGGAATGATTTTGAACACTATATTAAGGACGAAACAAGGTATCAAACCGACTCAGATTATCGACAAGGCTGGGATGCTGGTGAGGTAGAGGGTAACAAGTTACAAAAGCAGGCGACCGCGATAGGACAAGGCATGATTGATAATTCATATGAAGAACGTGATGTCTTTGATCCTGATAAAGTGGCGAAAGATGCAATAAAAGGCGTTGATACATCGGAATTGAAAAGCCTAGAGTAACGGACTGATATAAAGAATAAAACTCGTCATTTGACGAGTTTTTTTGTCTAAACGATTCATGTTTCAACGCTCAACAGGGCATTCATCGTTTGGGTATGAGCAATGTCGTTAATCACCTTTCTTGTTCTTTTGTTCAAGGACTAACGATAATAGGCGAACGAGCAGGGACTGAGCTTCCGGTGAGAGCAATCTCGCCACGGCCGTTAGGTCATTTGCTGTGACATGCTGAACATCACGTACATCTAAAGCAATATCTAGGTCAGTCAAATGAAGCGAACGCAATATGGCACGATATTGTGAGAGTTTAAGATCGGACTCTCCGCGCTCGATCCTTTGATATGTTTTTACGCTCATTCCAGCGATGTTTGCCATTTGCTCACGGGAGAGGCCATTCGATTTTCGTCTTGCGATCAGTGCTTGAATTATAGGGTCTACCTGCATGTGCTCTCCTGAAAGGACAGTTTTGACCTAAACGGAGCAAGAAGTGGACCAGTTTAACCACCACATATTTACCTGCTTTGCAATCAGTATAAAAATAACTGTCTTATAAAAACGTAAATATTTTAGTCAGTTATTAACTCAATGGAAAAGTATCAATCATACAAATCAATAGAAACGAAAGCTTCTATTCGCAAAATGCAACGCATTTTAGATCATTTACTTAGTGAAATTGATCAGCAACATCGTGAGACTAAAGAGAATGTTGTGACACTGATTCAACAGTCACAACAGCGATTGATGAACTACAAAGAGCTTTACCTTCACAAAGAGTCGATAAGTGAAGTAGAGCTGCGGGTGGCGCATGAAAATATGAGTGAGACTGAGAAGCAGGTCGCCGATATGGGTATTCCAGTGTTAACTTATATCATTGGTGCGCTAGATAAAGCGTATTAACACAGCCGTAAAGTCGGGCGATACAAGATTTATGCAATTTCGATCAATTGATGACATCTAAAAGAAAGGATGCAAATGCTGGGGAACCACACCCAGCATTCGGACACTCATTTACCTATATTTTCGAACCGTAAATCAGTGTTTAGAGGTATGTGAACCGAACGTGTCGGTACGCAGCGAATAATAGCGATATTGTCCGATCTAGGCTACGTCCTTGGAATCTAACACCTTCACTTAAACTGTAAATTAATCTGTACACCCAGCCAAATTGAGCCATTGAGCACGTTCTGCCTTCTCTTTAAGCGATAAAAGACTAATTAGTGACGAAAAAAACAACACATCTTAGGTAAAAGATAAGAGTTGTTAAAATATATCGCTATAAGATTGACCTTTTGCTTTTCAATCGTCCTGCTTATGCCTTACAATCTTTTCGAACCAAATCCATTCATAACGAATGGGGTTGATGAATTAAGATGAACAATTTTGCTTCGAACCCAAAGTTGCGCACATTTCATCAACGATGACATCGCCAAAAACGACTCTCAAGTGTTCATGTGCAAATGATTAACCACCTTTTGTTGCATGTTTTCTTAGCCATACAGGGCTCTTGTAACATAGTGCTCTTGTAACCAAATTTTGACTAAGTCGGAGCGTTTTGTTGTGTGCTTTAGCTAAAGCACAACTGGCGAGAAATTAACGGATTGAATTTAGAGGTATTAACCGTGAACCTAAAACTTGTCGGCAGCTCCCTGATCGTTGCAGGTACTGCTCTTGGCGCTGGTATGCTTGCTATACCAATGGTGCTTGCTCAATTTGGCCTCCTTTGGGGCACTCTTCTTATGTTGTTCATCTGGGCTGGAACGACTTATGCTGCGCTGCTCCTTCTTGAAGCCAGTTGCAAAGTAGGTGGTGGTGTGAGCATGAATGCAATTGCTCGCGAAACGCTTGGTAAAGGAGGCCAGTTGGTAACCAACAGCTTGCTTTACGCCCTGTTAGTTTGTCTATTAATGGCTTACATCATTGGTGCGGGTGATCTGGTACAAAAAGTAACAGCCTCAATTGGGCTTCCAACATCCACGATCGCAAGCCAAGTCGGTTTTACTCTTTTAGTTGGTATCATTGTTTCGGCAGGTACAGGGGTAGTAGATAAGCTTAATCGCGGTTTGTTCCTAGGCATGATCGTAGCGCTGATCCTGACACTTTTTGCGCTTGCACCAAGCGTCTCGTTTGAAGGACTTGATGAGGTTGTGAGCGACGATAAAATGGCACTTATCAAAACCAGTTCGGTGCTTTTCACCAGTTTCGGTTTTATGGTCGTGATCCCATCGCTTGTAACTTACAACAAAGAAGCGAGTAAAACACAGCTGCGTAATATGATTATCGTGGGCTCAACTATTCCGCTTGTTTGTTACCTATTATGGTTGTTAGCGGTTGTCGGCAATCTACCACCTCATGAGCTTGTTCAATACTCCAACGTAACAGAGTTGATCTCGGTACTAGGTCAGCAATACGAGGGCTTAGAGTTCATCCTATCCATGTTTACTGGTTTGGCACTGCTAACGTCGTTCTTAGGTGTTGCAATGGCGCTATATGATCAAAATGCAGACCTACTGAAAGCAAGTAAGCCAGTGATTTTTGTTACTACTTTTGTGCTACCACTATTAGGTGCTGTATTTGCGCCAGAACACTTCCTAGCTATTCTCAGCTACGCGGGGATTATTCTTGTGTTTCTCGCGGTCTTTGTCCCATTATCAATGACCATGAAAGTGCGCCGAGTGCCGGTAGAAGATGACAATATTTATGAAGCTGGTGGCGGCGCAATGGGAATGAGCATGATCTTCCTATTCGGCTGTTTCTTGCTGTTTGCCCAAGCAGTATAAAATCACGCTAGCTTATTTAAAAACTGAGCCGCTCGTAGTCAAACGGGCGGCTTTTTTGTATTCATAGCCGAACCCAGGCCACTCGAAGTCATCAGCATTTGTGATGTTTGACGTTTCTCTGATAATCACGGTTAGCGCTGACTTTTTAGTAAAACTCCTTAGCGAAAGGCTGACATGTACAGTGATTCACCCTTCTATTATATCGATGTTGATATGAATAAGAGGCTCTGTTGTGTCAAAGCAATTATCTTTTGCCATGGTTGGCGTTATGTTGTCTTTAGGTGTGTTGAGTACAGAAGCGGTGGCTGACCCGAAGCATAAGCATGGACATCGGTACGATCACCATCATGCTCATCACCACCATCATAAACACAAGCGCAAGCACAAGCATAAACACAAACATCGTGACGTTATTTATGTGGAGACCAGACGACCAAGGCGCAGTTACTATTACCATGACCGAATTCCTCGGAATAGTACCTACATAAAGATTGGAGATTTCACTTATCTAAAAGTGGACGACCGTTATTATCGCCGTTCTAATGATCGCTATATCCATGTCGAGTTCAATTAAACTTGAAAGGGCACATAGTCGGCGTTCTTGTAATGTTGAGCTTAATAGCAACAACATGGCACATGTAACATCGACCAATACTAGGGTTGAGGGTTAAAAACAAAAACAGCGAGCCGGTGCTCGCTGTTTTTGCTTAGATGAGTGTTAGACAGTAAATCTATTTAAGATTTGATCTTGTTTATGTACATCTTCTTGTTGCGCCTGCATCGCGTCGTTGGTTCGATTTGCCGATTCGGCGACTTGAGTCGATAGGTCTTTAATATTCACCGTATTGTTGTTGATCTCTTCAGCGACAAGGCTTTGCTCTTCCGCTGCTGAGGCAATTTGCAAGTTCATATCGGAAATACGCTGAATCGCGTCACGAATGCGTTGTAACGCACTATTTGCTAAACCCGCTTTTTCAACGGCCTCTATAGCACTACCTTTGCTTTGATGCATGGCATTTGCCACAGATGAAGCGCCAGATTGTAGTTGCTCAATCATAGTACGAATCTCTGTTGTCGACTCTTGAGTACGTTGTGCCAGTGTACGTACTTCATCTGCAACAACGGCGAAGCCTCGGCCAGATTCTCCCGCACGTGCAGCCTCGATTGCGGCATTCAACGCGAGTAAGTTTGTTTGGTCCGCAATATCGTTGATGACTTTTAGAATCGTTTCGATATTGGCGGTAGCAGATTCCAACACTTGTACTTCTTCGACTGCAAGGTCAATGCTATCGGAAAGCATGTTTATCGTTTGTGTCGATTCACCAACGATAGAAGACCCCTCAACCGTTGCTTGGTCGGCTTCTTTGGCTGCACTTGCCGCACCTTGCGCATTATTAGCAACCTCTGTCGCGGTGACAGACATCTCATGCATCGCGGTAGCAAGTTGTTCTAGCTCTTGCAGCTGAGTGTGAATTGCGCCTGCCGAGTCTTTTGCGCCCTCAGCGGTGATTTGAGTTCCGTTTAAAATTTGATCAGAAATACGTTTCGACTCAATGATTTGCTGTTGTAAGTTCTCCATGAACGTATTGAAGTTTGTGGCAAGCTCAGAAAACTCTTGGTCAGTATCTGTTTCGAGGCGTTGTGTAAGGTCGCCTTTCCCTGATGCTACATCTTTAATCGCATTGTTTAGCGTGTCCAAAGGACGCATGAGAGTGCGAATCAACAGAGTTAGGGCGATAATAGATGCAATCACGGCAATGATTGAATAAATAATAGCGTTGTTACGAAGCTCTCCTACGGCAGAATAGGCAACAGCTTCATCGATCACCGAACCTACGTACCAGTTCTCGCCAGGAATGTGAGTCAGGTTAACCATGTAGCGGTTGCCATCAATCTCAACATGTTGTGCTGATTGCGTAAGTTCGATTTGCGGGAGGTAGCTACCGACCTTCTCGCCGTTATACTTACTTTGAGGGTGAGCAATGGTTGTGCCATCAGCGGTGATCAGAAATAAGTAACCAGCATCAAACAGATTCACTTGGTTGACCAGATCAGAAAGGGTAGTTAATTCGAGGTCATAAAACATACCGGCTAAAAACTGGCCATTTTCTTTTACTGGCGTACCAACAGAGATGATAACGTTTTTCGAGGACGCATCGACGTACGGATCGGTTACGACCAAATCGCCTTTGCTCTTAGCTGCAATAAACCAAGGACGCTGACGTGGGTCGTAGTCTGGACCCGCATCCCAGCCGTCGTCATTTTCAATCACAAAACCATTACTTTCATAACCAAAACCGATGGCAAGGAAGCTGCTTTTTGGCGTCGGTCTTTCAAGTATGTTTTGAACATAGCTATGTGAACTGGGATCAAGCTCAATCACTTCAGTAATGGAGCGAGCGAGATCCTTCTTTGCATTCATTTCTGATTGCACAGTGTTACCAACACTGGTCAATATCTCGTTTACACTTGAGTCGATTTGCTCCTGAGTTTGGGAGCGGATGGTCATAACTTGTTGTGTCGACAATAACGACACGGTAATTAGCAGCAAAAATGAAGAGGCTGTGACAACCTTATGTCTGAATTTCATGAGCTTTCCTCTGATTCTCCCGGTTGGTTCCACTTTGCTTTCGCCTCTTTTAAACCGAGCGAATTGGGCATAAAGAGAAACCTATTGTGTTTGGTTATATTTTTATCGACATCTTTGTCAAAAACATGAACTCATTTGTCGTCTTTTTTAACTAAATTTAAACAAACCGACAATTTACGTTAAAACTTGTGAGTGTGATCATGTTTGCGAGCTCAATTAATGAAATCGTCATAATGAAAAGAATTGCTTAACAAACAGTGGCATTAACTGGCTTTACAGGTGAGGTGATGAAAATTTTGTTGGTGCTGAAAGGTGTTTTGTTGAAGTTTTGTCTTTGTAAATTATGAGCTTTTTACTAAAAGCCTAATGTGGACGGAGTTTTAGGTATAAAAAAGGCCCCGACGATGCGGAGCCTTTGTTAATTGACGTCTCGATTTTAGAAAATAAGATGAGCAACGCCAGCAATCACAGGTAATGTGATTAACGTACGTAAAATGAAGATTACGAAGAGCTCTACAATGTTTACTGGAATTTTGCTGCCTAACAGTAGGGCACCTACTTCCGACATGTAGATAAGCTGAGTTACTGACATTGCTGCAATAACAAAACGTGTCATTTCGTTATCGATTGAGGCCGCTAAAATTGCTGGAATAAACATATCCGCAAAGCCAACAACGATTGTCTGTGATGCTGCAACAGCTTCAGGGACTTGCAGTAGCTCTAGGTATGGGATAAACGGTTGACCCAGAATTGCAAATACAGGCGTGTATTCTGCAATCACCAATGCAACGGTACCAAGACCCATAACTACAGGTAGTACGCCAAATACCATGTCGACTGCGTTGTGTACGCCTTCTTTAAATACAGACTGAACCGATGTGACTTGACCAGCACGCTTAAGAGCTAGATCCATACCCCAAGAGAATGTGGTGTGGCCTTCTGGCACTGCATCTGCGTCTTTATCTGGGTTGCTGCCGTCAATGTAGCGATCTTTCTTCAGACTAAGCGGAGGCAGGCGAGGAATGATAATCGCAGCTACGATACCAGCTAGACAGATAGCGCCGTAGAAAGGCAAAAATAAGTGCTCTAGTTTTACCTGAGCGATAACAACTAAGCTAAACGTGATCGATACTGCTGAGAAAGTGGTCCCGACAACAGCCGCTTCACGCTGAGTGTAGAACTTATTTTCGTATTGCTTGCTGGTTAGCAAGATACCAACACTTCCGTCGCCTAACCAAGATGCCATACAGTCAATTGCACTGCGGCCAGGTAGGTTGAATACCGGACGCATTATTTTACTGAGTAACGCACCAAATAGCTCCAGAAGACCGAAGTTCAAAAGAAGCGGAAGCAGTAAACCCGCGAAAATGAAAACGGCAAACAGAGTAGGTAGAAGACCAGTAAGAACAAGCCCGCCAGTGTTCTCTTCCCAAATTGCTTTTGGACCCACTTGGAAGAACGTCATTAACACGGCAGCGCCGCCGATTAAACGAACAACGAGCCAAAGTGGAGATGGGTTGAAGAGACCGTTTAAAAAACCATTACGTAAAATTGCAGCTGGCTTAAAAATTTTGCAAAGAACAGAAGCAACGGCCATGAAAGCGATGATACTGGTGACGATAGCAATCAAGGTATCGCCTAACACCGCTGGGATGACTTTTGCCATCACGGCAACGGGAATGGTTAGGCCGCCATCGTAAGAGATCGGAGCCATAAAGAGTAGAAGACCAATTAGGGAAGGGATGAAAAACATCCAAAAGTTGCCCTTAGGAGCTTCAGTAGCATTAGTGGTGTTATGCATAGTTGTCTCGTGTTACTACTAGTCAATACTTGCCATTTCCATGACATAAATATTCACTAAACATCCGTATTTAATCACAGTTTTGCGGAGGGTACCCGCAAACTGCATCCATTGCAATACTATTCATTAAATACATCTAGTTATTCAGCCGATTTGTCGGGTAATTGGTCAAATAACGTCTAAGTGTATGCGAATATGTTGCTTGTGTTAGAAAATTGTAGCACGAGAGGCGAATTGCGCAGTGAATTATGGGGCGCATTGTGACTGGAATAATAAAATGGTAAACAAATGTGATTTTGATCTAACTAACTTCTTTGCCAGAAATTCAGTTAGCCTTATCTATTCTAAGGTTTTTAGTGGTGTCAAAATACCGTTCAGCGTTTCTTGTACCGTTGCAGTGTGAACCTATTGAGCCAAATCCGATTGAAGCATGTCGCTTCAATCGGATCGAAATTTTATGCTTTTTGTTGACGGCTAAGTATGTATAGGTAACTCCAGTAAATCAGAGCCGTAGAAAAAGCCAATATTGCTGGGAAAACCAGCGTATATAAACCATATACCATAAATAGAGCCCCTCCCGCGACGCCGCCAAACAAAAAGCCAAAGAAAATGAATAGGAATAATTTTGCTTTACGTCGGTCAAATTGACGACCTCTCAAGCTCTCTCCAATCATAATCCCTAGATCGGTGATGATTCCGGTCATATGTGTGGTTCTGACTACTGCGCCGCTAAACGTGGTGATCATGGCGTTTTGTAATCCACATGCTGCTGATGCTAGATATTGGCCGTACAAATCCCCTTGCACCAAAAAGCCCAAGCTGAGTAAGAGCAAGCTCCCTTCTATGCACAGTGCAACACCATATCTTCGCCCTAGTTTTAACGCACTGCTTTCAATAAAAAAGCCGCTAAAGGCAGCGCCAATCAAAAAGCTAAATACGATGAAGAGCAGGTGAATGGAGCTATCCACACCTGTTAGCAAGCTGTTCCCTAGCTGAGTTACGGTTCCCGAAAGATGAGTTATCGCTTGGTGTTGAAAGCCGAGAAGACCAACGGCGTTGACGCAGCCCGCGAGAAGAGCTAGTAGAAACGCGCCATATTCCACCCAACGAGGAAGTCTGGAAATCACAATAAACCCCCACCAAATATTAGGAGCCGATTATAGCGCTCACACCGAGTTACGAAACCCTTTACAGTAAAACTCGATTGATCATTCTCAAAAAAATCTCACTTATAGGGCGGTTGTCCGAGCCAAAGTAAATACGTGAACGCGGATTGCTCGCTAGCAGATGTGTTCCGTTGTGCATTCGAAACTCACCCACCCGTGTTTCATTTGTTCATAGACTGAAACGGTAGGTTGGTGGAACTCTTTATCGGTAAATAGACCGACGGGAATGATCATGATTTCTGGGTATGCAGCAACGAACAACCTCATTGTCGTGCCGCAGGATGGACAAAAGTCATACTGAACCTCACTGCCATCATCGCCAATTCGGGTATAGCTAGTGACTTCACCGTTTAAAGTGACATGCTCTTTTTCAAAGCGAGCTTGTACCCCAAAAACACTGCCAGTTCGTTTTTGGCATTCGAAGCAATGGCAGACAGACGTGTGGGTGGGCTCTCCCTTACAACGGATCTCAACTAAACCGCAGGCGCACTCGCATGTATGAATGGTTTTTGTCATCGTGATTACCTATTTGTCCCAATACACCAATAGACCTAGAGCACAGAGCTTATGTCACTGGCTCGTTATGAGCTCTGGACTTGAAACTATTTGGATACAATCAGTTTAGTTTAATTTTGAAACACTTGAAGAGGTGAAATCATTTGGGTATACAATGGTATACTCGCTTTTCGTTTATACCTTGAAACAAGGAAGTCTTCATGACTCACAAAAAAATCCTGCCGATACCACTTATTCTACTTATTCCAATCGTTTTATTGGTTGTGGTTGTGATCGCGGGTGTTTATCGCTTTAGTTTGTCTGATGACGAGATCATGGCTAAGTTTCCTCAAACAGAAGTAGAAACGAACGTTATTGTGCAAGAGACGCTTGGTATCACTGCACGTAATCCTTGGACGATCCAAGTCCCCGAGCAGGGTGCGGTCACTTTTCTTGATGAGTGGGATAAAGAAAACGGCTATTTGATAGGTGGCTATGATGCAGGTGCGACGAAAGGTCAGGTACTTGTTCCAACTGCGTCGATTAGCCAGCGTGAGATTGAAGGTGTTTCATGGGTTGTTGCACCGATGATTGTAACGACACAAGGTAGCGGTTCGTTTAACTATGTTGGCTTGTTCAAGTTTGACCCCGTGCCGAGCCGAGTTGTCCTTTTAGACAGTATTTTTGTTGGTGACCGCGTGAAATTTACTCAGCTCGAATGGAAAAGTGATACAACTATCACGCTTTCATATTTAGCGCACGGTGACGATCAAGCAATAGCAGACACGCCAAATCAATTCAATTCATCCACATTACAGCGTGTAGGGAATAACTTACATATGCAACAGTGATGAATTTTTTTTGAGTTCTGTAAAAATTCAGTATTTTCTGCGCTAGATCTCGAAATTTCCTAGTGATTTCTTATTCGGGAATGCATAAGCTATGAGCCTTGTTTGAAAGGAGATAGTAATTCCCGTGTCTACAAATGAAATTACAAGACGGTTGCCGAATCTGACAAGTCGTAGAGCGCTGCTGTTATACTCCTTGCCAGTTTTAGTTGCGATTGGTGTTTCTCACTCTCTCAAAGAGTCATCTTTAACCAAAACCATCGCATTGAACCTACCTGAATCTCAGGTCGTTGAAAAAATTCTTGATGCGACAACTGCCGAAGTTGTCACTCCCCCGAACTTCGAATATCAAATCCAAGCAGGTGACAACCTAAGCACTATTTTTAGTCAGCTCGGTTTCGGTTACAGCTCGTTAATGAAAGTAATGGAAACGGATTTGAACTACTTGGCACTTGATACACTTAAGCCGGGCAATACGCTCCGTTTCTGGCGTGATGATGCGACAGGCGAGTTAGCGAAAATGGAACTGCAATTTTCTATTGCAGATAAAGTGGTCTACAAGCTGAATAGTGATGGTAGCTATGACTTTACTGATATTTCCATTCCTGGCGTGTGGAGCCAAGAACCTTTAGTTGGCGTTATTCAAGGCAGTTTTTCTTCTTCTGCGAGTCGTTTAGGTTTAACGTCGGCGGAAGTGAGTCAAGTCGTAAGCTTACTCAAAGAACAACTTAACTTTGGACGTGATCTTCGTGCAGGTGATCGATTTGAAGTTGTTCGCCGCTCACAAAGCATCAATGGTGTACCAACAGGTAAGAACGAAATTGAGGCGATTAAGATTTATAATCGCGGCCGCGAGATCACCGCTTACCTTCATACTGATGGTCAATTCTACAATGCCAAAGGTGAAAGCTTACAGCGCGCATTCCAGCGTTACCCTGTAAGTAGTCGTTGGCGTATCAGTTCTGGCTTCAACCCTAATCGTTTACATCCAGTAACGGGGCGTGTTGCGCCGCACAACGGCACTGACTTTGCTGTACCAACCGGTACACCAGTCGTTTCTACTGGTGATGGTACAGTGATCATGACTCGTAAACACCCTTATGCGGGTAACTACGTGGTTGTTGAGCACGGCAGCAAATACAAAACCCGTTACTTACACCTAAGTAAGATTTTGGTGAAGAAAGGGCAAAAGGTTTCTCGAGGCCAGCGTATCGGTCTTTCTGGTAAAACAGGTCGAGTGACTGGGCCACACCTTCACTATGAGTTGATTGAATACGGCCGTCCAGTTAACGCTATGCGAGCAAATATCCCAATGGCGAGTTCTGTTCCTAAGAAAGAGATGGCTACTTTTGTCGCGAACAGAGATGAAATGGATAGACTATTACGCGATAAAGAGAAAGCAGTGCTGTAATAAAGTACTTCGCTTAAAAAACAAAAAGAGACTAAGCATAGCTTGGTCTCTTTTACTTTGTGCATTAACTAGATTTGAATTCTATGACAGCAGTCTGTTCAGTACGTTAGGCACTCCGCACTTCACGTTCATTTATCAGGTGTACGATTTCTTCAACACTGTGTGGACGAGAGTAAAAATAACCTTGGATGTAGTGGCAGCCCATTTCAATTAACTTTTGTAGTGCTCTATCGTCTTCTACGCCTTCGGCAATCAAATCCACATCAAGCAGCTCTGCCAATTGCGCTATCAAAAACACTACTTGTTCAGAGGTTGTATTTGAGAGCATGTTCTGCACAAAGGTAGCATCGATTTTGATGCTATCAATCGGATAATTGTGTATATAGTTCAAGCTTGAGTATCCCGTACCAAAATCATCCAGTGCGACTTTAAAACCCAAGTATCGCAACGAGTTAAGTACCATTTGTTCACGGCCACTTTGTGAGAGTAAGACGGTCTCGGTGAGCTCTATAACAAAGTCTTTTGCTTCGTGCTGATACTTTTCAACCATGTTGGTTAAGTGATTAATATAACGGTTGGAATCAACCAGCTCATACGCTGAGCAATTGATGGAGAGTTTGACTTTATAGCCTAGGTTCGCTTCGAGTTCTTGCTTTGCGATACACGCGAGTTCAATAATCCGTTCACCTAACTCGATAATCAGGCCTGATTGTTCGGCAGCTTCAATGAACTCCGCTGGAGAGATATTTCCATAGATATTGCTATTCCAACGAGTCAAAATTTCAAAGTAATTCCAGCGGTCGCTCGTGATATCGACGATCGGTTGAACCACTACATACAACTCATCGCTGTCTTGTATATCAGTACTTAGCTGGATTCGCATTGCCTCAATAAGCTGCGTCCTACGGTGGTATAAAGCACTAAGGTGTGTGTCGTAATGCTGAATCCGTGTATCGCGGTGTTTTTTACAATCTTTGAGAGCGAGACTGGCATTCAAAATCAGCTCATCGCTGTTCAACATATGTACTGGGGCACGCGCAATGCCAATACTAACGGTGAAAGAAATCCGGTTAGATTTGTCGCTGTAGCCACTTTCAATTTTGTCGAGTACTTCCTGACACACGGCTACAGGATCTTCGTCGTACGTGATGAAGGCGAATTCATCTCCTGCGACACGGAACGCATTGTTTGGCGACGACAAACTCTGTTGAATGGCGTTAGCTGTGAACTTAATGATTTGGTCGCCGATATAGTTTCCGTTGATATCATTGATCGATTTGAAATTATCGATATCAAGATACGCCAAACTGAATGGACGAGTCGCTTGCTGCGTTAATGTCTCCAAGGTATCAGCTAAACAGCTACGGTTGAGCAGTCCAGTTAGGTTATCATGCGATACCTCATAGCTAAGCTGATTAAGAAGCTTATCTGAACGTTCACTGACCCACTTTTCACGTAAGCTATGAATAATGACATTGGCATAAAATCGGTGGAAGTCGAGGATATCTTGCGCTTCTTTCGCGTGGATGCTTCGGGTAAAGGTAGACAGTAAAATTCCCAGAACTTCGCCATTTTGTGTCTTCAATGGCAGGCCAATGTAAGCTTGAATGCCATCTTCTTGAAACATCTGATCTTCAGGAAAACGCTTGTATACCTGGTCTTGATAGAAAATATGTTCGCCAATGTCTTTCGCCACTTTTTCACAGGGGGTGCCTGAAAGGTGGTAGCTTAGGTTGTCTGTAATTTTTCCATTGCTGGCGAAGGAAATGGTATGAGCCGAATGCTGAAGATGCGCAACTTCTACGACGCAAGTGCAATGGCTCTGCAAGTGTTGATGAATATCTAACGTGACTCGGTTTAGCTGAGCCGTGCCGTTTAGCTTCAATATCTCATCAATTTTGTGGAAACTGATTTGTACCTGACCCATTGAGCATTTCACCTAGCGTTGTTATTAACATATCGTGTAAGACACGACGAATTATTATTTGATATGCATCAAATAAACTATCGGTTACTAAGGCAGATTTTTCAAATTTTGTGAACGAACAAATCATTATTTTCATGTTTTTATGCTTGAACCTTTTAAAGGTTCAAGCATAAAAACGCTAAGCTAGGTGCGCTTCTCCTCTTCTAATCGTGATTTGAGATAATCGAGGAATAGCTTAGTCCGGGTATGCTGATAATCCAGCTTTGGATAGTAGGCATATACAATGGCTTTATCCGCTGTGATATCGGGCAGGATAGGGACTAACGCGCCGGATTTGAGATCATCTTTGATCATGACGTTGTTCGTCATCAAAATACCCATGCCTCTTTTGGCACCATGAAACAGCGCTTCTGGGTTGGTCGTGGCAAAGTTACCGGACAAGCTGATACGTTTGCCTCGATTTGTTTTGATTTCTCGTGAGGGCTTTTCACCCCAAATCAGGACATTATGCTCTGTCAGATCCTCAACGCATTGCGGTGTTCCATATTTTTTTAGGTAACTAGGCGCTGCGTAAAACTGTGCTTTATGTTCGAAAAGCGCTGTGGCTTTGAAACTTAGAGAGTTCAGTTGCTCTAATTCCCGGCTAATAAACAGGTCTAAGCTTAGCTCTGGCAATTGGCCTGGTAGCGTTGTTGTTAATTGAAGTGTGATGTCTGGATATTTCTCAAGAAAATCATCAAGATAATGAACTAGAAATTTAGAACCAACGGCCAGCGTTGCCCCAATTTTTAATAGCCCTGCTGGTGATTGGTTGACTGAGCGAGTTTCATCTAATACCGATTGCCATGAATCAAGCTGACTTTTTGCTCGTTGATAAAACAGCGCACCAGCTTCAGTTTGGCTAATTGAGCGGGTCGTACGTTTGAGTAGTTGAACGCCAATTTTATCTTCTAGCCATTGAACTCGCTTACTGATAGCTGAGCTGGTGGTATTGAGTTTCCGCGCTGCTGCATTAAAGCTACCTTCTTCGACCACACGAATATAACTCTTCACGCTTTGAATCCAGTCCATTGTATCTCCTTGGGAATTAATTCCTTTCCAACTTAGCTGATTATCATCTTTGAGTATCAAATATACACTGTTTGCCATCAATCTGTCACAAAGTAGGAGGAACGTTTGCGTAAAACACCATTGTTATTAGCGATGATGATCATTGCCACAGGCCAAGTTGGCGTCAGTATTTATCTTCCTTCTTTGCCATTGATTGGTCATGACTTGAATTTGCCGCAACATTCGATTCAGAATCTCGTCACGCTATTTCTCGTTGGCTTCGGTATCTCTCAGCTTTTTTACGGCCCATTGTCTGATGCGATTGGTCGTCGGCCGGTCTTTATTCTGGGGCAAAGTGTATATCTAGTTGGTACGGTTATTTGCATCGCGTTTTCGGACAACATTGTTGCCCTTGAAGCGGGACGGTTACTGCAAGGCCTAGGAGCGGGCAGCGCTTCGGTACTTGGTCGGTCAGTACTGCGTGATAGTTATGACGGTATGCAACTAACCAAAGCGCTATCTTATATTTCAGTCACTGCTTCAGTGATGCCAATTATTGCTCCGCTGTTTGGTGGCTGGATCGCTTTTCACCTGAGTTGGCATGCTGTCTTCGTGTTTGTGCTGATTTACTTAATGGCAATTTTTACACTTGGTTTATTGGTGCTGCCAGAAACGCTGCCTTATCCGAAGAGAAAATTTAAAGTAGGCGAAGTAAGCGCGAACTATTTGCGTCTGTTAACGAATACACAAGTGATTGGTAGTGCGAGCTACAACTGGCTTAGTTATTTATCGGCTCTGGTTACGCTCTCCTTGTATCCATTTTTAATGCAACAAGAGTTAGGATTAACGGCGGCAGATTACGGCTCTTTGATGATCATACCGTCAGTTGGTTTGCTGACGGGTAGCTTAGTGCTGAATTTGATCAATGCTCGTTACAAAGCTCAGCAAATCTTGCTGATGAGTTTCGCGATTGTTGCTGTTGCTGGCTTCATGTTGTTGGTTACCCCCTTCAGTGTATTTTCATTGCTGACGGCATTCACGTGTTTAAGTTTTGCCCAAGGCATGTCATTCCCAGTATCGATCAGTTTGCTACTTTCGCCACATAAGCAACAGGCAGGCGCGGTTTCTGCGTTATCTGGCTCTATTCAAATGTGTTTAGCAGGTTTGTTTGGTGGGTACTTAGTAGACTCATGGGTTACGAATCAGCAGCAGCTTGGGGTGTTTTATTTGTTTATTGCGTTACTTTCTTGCTTTGTTCTTGTACTAAGCCAATTTCGTAAAGTGCCAGAAGGGACGGTTCAAGCAGAAACTTCCATCTGAATATACTTGCAACCAGAAGGTCGGCTTTCTAAAATGCGCAGCTAAATTAAGCTAGGCCTGTTGTGTATACTGAATGACTTGGTTTGAAAGGAAGAGGGCGAACCTTGATACTTCTCTCAAGCTTGGAATACATTTCTGCCCAATGGCTATCCGATCTCTAATCGTTAGGTGAAAGAATGCAACAAAACGAATTTGAAACACTGGTAAAAGAAATTACTCAGCAAGAAAGCATGCCAAAGGCACTTGAAATCTTGAAGGCGTGTGAGGAAGAAGAAGTTGCACAAGCGGCGCAATCCCTAACGGGTCAGTTTGGCCTTGCAGAAGTTGATGGTGAGAAACGTATTTACCATATTACCACTCAAGAAGATGAGTCCGGAGAAGAGCAAGAATACGTAGAGCACGTCATGAATGAAGGCGATCACTTGATCAAGTTTGCTGCGTGGTTCTTTGAAACATTCTTTGAAATCAAACAGAAAGATACGTACGTCGCAGCGGGAAAAACATACCAACAACCTAAGCGATAGACGCTCATTTCAAGAAATCCACGAAAATCAAACTGAAAGTTAATTACAAAATAAATGTGACTGGAGTCTTGTTTTTATCTAGTTGTGGTGTAAAATTACAACATAGTTAAGTCAATACATTCAGGAGAAGGTCATGGGTAACGAACTTGGTGGTGCTTATATTGGCCAGATGATTGCAAAAGACGCGATGCACAAAGCGCTTTACGGTAAAGCGAAGAAGAAAAAAGCTTCTGTTTTTGCTCGTGTTATTAAAAAACTGGCGAAATAATTTAAAAAGCCCTGATTGAAAAATCAGGGCTTTTTGCTTTTCTCTGTTTTGTTGTTAGTAAGTAGCCAACATATTGCACAACATTGGCAAAACGCTACTCAAAGACTGATGACATTTAAATCTAGAATTACGCGGATTGGCTTGGTATCTCCACAACATTGTTAGGCACTTTATCTAGCCCCTTTGCTGATAACCACTTTTCTAAATCGTCAGCGCCTCCAATATATTTTCCATCTAACCAGATTTGCGGCACTGTTACCGGTGTTTTTTCGCCAATGATGGCTTTTACTTCAGGAATCATGCGGTATAAGGCGGCGCTGTCTTTAACTACATCATGGTACTCATACTGAACGCCAGCCTCGTCAAGTAATTGTTTGGCTTTGACACAGTAAGGGCAAGTTGCTTTACCATAAACAATGTTGCCTTTTAGCTCATCGCGTTTTACCCACTCAGCAATAACAGACTGTACAAGCACACCCCGATTCAATGCTTCTCCTTGGCTGATAACTTTCCCTTCGACAAGAAGAATGGGTGCATGCCAAGCACCAGCTTTTAATGGTTCCCACCAGTGCGATAACCAATCTTTTACTTCAAGTTCAACGGGCACATCGGCTAGTTCGTTTTCAAAAGCATCCTTTAAAATATCTTTGGTTAATGTACATTCACCACAAGGAATATTGACTTTGAATGGGCCCCAACTACCAGCCCAGCGATACAGTGTAATTTTGATTGGTTGACTCATATGGGTTCCTCATTTCCTTTCCTGAAAATATAGAACTTTTAAATTAGATTTTTCTTTCAACTAACTTTGTCTTTTTCGCTTCCCAATGCGTAATAAACGCAATAGATGCAATAATAATCGCAGCACCTAACCATAAACGACCAGGTGGCACCCAACCAAACACCAACCAACCAGCAACAACATTCAAAGGCAGTTTGGCGTGATCAAATGGTTGCACAAATGAGGCGTCTGCTACTGCATATGCTTTAACGATAGCCCATTGAGCGAGTGCTGTAAGTGCACCTGCGGCTAAAAGCACACCCCATATCGTCCACGTATCTGGCATAGTAAACGTCGGTATCGCTAACAAGATATTAAATGGTGTTATCAGCATCAATAAATAGACAACCATGGTTGATGGCGGATCGTTTACCGACATTTTTTTAACCATTAATGAATACGCTGCCCAGAAAAATGCGGCGCCAACAGGGAGCAGGGTCGCCCATGTAAATGAGTCTGCCCAAGGCTCAAGAATGATCATGGCACCAACAAACCCCGTCAATGTCGCTAACCAGCGTGCAGTACCTACTTTCTCTTTGAGTAACAAGCCAGAACCAACTGTGGCAAATAACGGGGAGGTCATGAGAAGTGCAATACCTTGCCAAATTGGAACTGGGTAAGCGAGAGCCCATAACCAAAGTTGAATCCCGATAACAGAGAGAAAAATGCGGAATGCATGCCAGCCAAAGTGTTGGGTTCTTAAAGAACGTCTAATCCCAAGTGTACGTAGGTAGGGCAGAATAACAAATAAGGCGATTGCATATTGGAATAACGCAAATGTGGTGGAAGAGACACCAAAGTTGATGCTAGCAATTTGGGCGAAGCTGTTCACTATGGCGAATGCCAAGCCAGCTGTTAGCATCCAGGACGCACCTTGAACAGGATGATGATTCAATTGAAAAATTCCAGTTTGATAGAGGTGGCGGGATCATACGTCCTATTGTTTTTCGCGCCAATAAAAAAATGCCTCCCAGAGGGAGGCGACATTACCAATTCAAAGGACGTGCCTGTTATAACAGGTACAAAGAACGAGAAGCACAAACGCTGCCATGCATTTGCATAAATAATATTGCAGAACACGTGCCAACTTTTATCTGTTTGATTTTAAATGTTTTTTTTGGTTTTTCTATGTTGTCGATTAGATCAAACGCACTAACTTAGTGAGCAATCGCATTAAAAGAGGGCAGAAGTAGGCGTCGTTACGGTCGTTTTTCATTGCTGAGCGATGCTTCGATAGTGTGAAAACTTATCGAGTTGTGTTGGGTTACATAAAAAATGGCCAGCAAAGGTGCTGGCCAAGTGGACTCGCTCTTAGGACAAGAGTGAATTAGAAATCGTAACGTACGCCTAGGCGCAGTGTATCTTCGCCTTCTGTTACTAGACCTGTTGTTGCATCTTTTGCTTCATCAAGTTGGTTGATGTAGTAAGACAGGTAAGTACGGAAGTTGCTGTTTAGTTTGTAGTAACCAACAAGCTCGATACCTTCAACGGTGTCGTACTTTGAACCGTTGTCTGGATCATTCTCTTGAGCTGTGTATAGAGCTGCAAGCGTCACTTTGCTTGCTACTTTGTAGCTTGCGACTAGCTCGTAAGCCGTAAAGTCTTCAGAGTCAGTCAGGGAACCTTGAGAATAAGTACCTGCTAGGTAAAGGTTGTCCATCGAGTAAGCGATACCACCTAGAATTTGATCTTCAGAGTTATCTTTATCTACATCGCCACCAGAGTATGCAAGACCAAAGTCGAGGCCCATTGGTAGTGAGTACATTCCAGAGATGCCGTATTTATCTTCGTTATCGCTAGAGTTTGCTTGGTAGGTTGCTTGAAGTTGTAGTGCATCAAACGCCCCACGGTATGCGAAAACGCTGTCTTGCTTATCAGACGACGAATCAATAACTTGCTGAACACCAGAGAACTCTGTGATATCCGTCATGTCAGAGATGATAACTGCAGCCATGTCTTGACGACCTACAGAGAAAGCACCGATATCAGAGTCGACGCCTGCATACATGTAGCGGTTTTTGAATTCACTCTTGCCCGTTTTTTGTTCGGCTTCGTAAACACCGAAAGCAGAAAGGCCGTTGCCGATGTCTGTTTTACCTTTTAGGTTAAGACGAGCACGGCTTTTATCTTCCATGGAACCTTCAACTTCAGCACCGTCTGAACCGATGAAGTCACCACGAAACTCAACGCGGCCGCCAACTTTTAATTCAGTACCGTCGTTTTTGTATACAGTTGCTGCGAATGATGGTGCTGATACCAATGCTGTAAGAATTGCAGTAGTTAGTGCTGCCTTTTTCATTTTCTTATTACCCTAGTTGTAATCGATGGGCTTTCTTGCCCGATGTGTTGATGACGCTAAGGTAAAGGCTGAAAATGAAAGATAGATTTCTGTTAAGTTATGATTTGATTGCACTTTTATTGCTGGCGAGAATAAGTGCCCCTTCTCATACCACTTATAAAAAGAAAGGTTTATCTTTTTTGAGGTTTTTTCCTCTCCGTTAAAGACTGTGTTTTTTTCAAAAAGTTCCTGAATTGCTTCTTGACCCTAAATGTAAGTAAACATTTCAATTTGGCAGGGAAGTTTGGCCTAAAAATAGCGAATCATCAGCTATTTGTGAGCTAACTCTCTCTAAAGCATTTCTTATTGTAAGGTTTCTATTTCTCGATTTCTTGAAGACTAAGTAAACGATTGCTTTTTAGGTTTTGTCTGAGATCTTTTCACTCGGTTGTCAGGAACTAATCAAATAAAGTGTCGGCAGTTGTTACACAAAGGTAAAACTAATCTGGTGGAAACGATGCCTCGGATAGCCTTTGTATTCCTCTCTTTGTTCATCATTTCGTTTTTACGAAAGTGAACCAAAGCCGGGTCTAAAACTGACTAACCAACTAATAAGTAATGGATTTAGAAATGAATAAAAAATTATTAGCAGCGGCAATCGCGGCAGCAACCTTCGGTACTCAAGCAGTTGCAGTGGAACTATATAATAACGATGGCACAACATTTTCGATGGGCGGCCACGTTTCTGTTAATTTAAATGGATCAGAGCAAGGTGACACGGATGTGGGTACTAACTCTCCTCGTATCAATATCTCTGCGACACAGGATTTGGGTAATGGCTTCACCGCAGACGCACGTGGTGAATGGGCGCTAAACTACTTAGACGGTGGTGAAGAGTCGTTTAAAACTCGTCTAGGTTACTTAGGTATAACACATGAGGTTTATGGTCGTGCAGTAGGTGGTACGCAATGGTCACCTTACTACGATGTCGCAGGTATTGCAGATATGCCAATCGCGTTTGCAAACGACTTCATCTATGACGATCATGGAAACCTTGGCACTGGCCGTGCGGATAAAATGCTTTCTTACCGTAATGCCATCGAGCTGGGTGAAGCGGGTGTGATCAACTTTGGTCTTGGTTGGCAGGGTGCAAACGATGATTACACGCGCAACGATGCAGGAGTTATAACTGGCGGTGCTAAATATGATGACCGTGTGCAAGCTGCGCTTTCTTACTCAATCATGGGCGCTAAAATCGGTTACTCTTACAATGGCGGCGATTTCCAGCACCCTGCATATGCAGGTAAGCACACGGCGGAATCACACGTTGTATCAGCATCTTACGGTGCGTACGGCCAAGGCCTATTCCTTGCTGCAGTTTATGGTTCAAACGAAAACATGAACTTCAGTGTAAAAGGTGACCGTTTAGAAGAAAGTGATGCGTACGAAGCGATCATCGCATACGCTCTAGCAAACAGCCTAAACTTGAGTGTTAACTATGAGATGGTGGAAGGTAAAGAGTTTAAGAGCTCTAAAACAGAAACTGCTCGTGAAGAAATGGCACTACAAGCAGAATACAACTTCACGCCTAAATTTGTTGGTTACGCGGGTTACCAATTTGACCTAAATGACGACAATGGTCGTGAAACTGATGACAAATGGGCGTTAGGTGCTCGTTACTACCTATAATAGGGTTTAGCGAGAACTATTATTCAAGCTCATTGATCTAAAGCCAGCCTCGTGCTGGCTTTTTTGTCTATTTGTTTTACAAATACTTTGCTGTTTCAATTAGATGATACAAAACTCAAAACGGGGTGAATGTCTTATTTTTTACACTAGAGGTTGCTATTTAGTGTCGTTAAGTCAATAGGTTAGATTATGATGGGATTTTTGTTTTGCAGGGAAGAATGATGAGTGTTATTCAAGTTGAAGAAAAGAAAGTAGAAGTGGGTAAAGTGCTTTGTGTTGGACGAAATTACGTTGAACATATTCATGAGCTTAATAATGCAATGCCTGAGCAAATGGTGGTATTTAATAAACCCGCAACTTCCGTATCAACAACTCTGCGTTCATTCCATCAAGAGCCCCTTCATTATGAGGCTGAAATCTGCTTTTTGATCAAGGATGGACGTTATTCAGCGGTTGGTTTGGGATTGGATCTGACCAAGCGTGGTTTGCAATCCTCGCTTAAAAATCAGGGGTTGCCGTGGGAGCGAGCTAAGGCATTTGATGGCTCTGCTGTGTTTAGTCGGTTTGTCTCTTTGGATAACATTGATATCAATGACCTTAACCTTGAGCTCTTAATTAACTGTGTTCGTGTACAAAAAGGTCACGTTAACCAAATGCTCTATCCGCCGCTAACTATCCTGGATGAATTAACCAGTTACACAACACTTCAAGATGGCGATGTAGTGATGACTGGTACACCAAAGGGCGTTGGTGAGGTACATGAAGGTGACATCTTCCTTGGTCGATTAAAGTGTGGCGATGTCACCTTGTTGGAGATTGAGTGGTTGGCGGATTAAAGCCAAATTCGCAGAATGAGAAATACCACCATACTGATAACCGTCGTTAAAAGAACATTTTTAGTAAAATAAGCGATTAAAGAAGCCAGTACGGCAGCCAGTAAAAATGGGTTTTGCACATTGACGCTGAGCTCCCCATCGGGAATGAAAACGATAGGTGCCCAGATCGCAGTCAGTACTGCGGGGCTAGCGTAATTGAGTACTTTTTGAGTGCGCGTCCCTAATCGCAATGGCAGCTTGGGTTCTAAAAACAAGTAGCGGCTGGTGAAAACAAGTACCGTCATCAGTAAAATAGCCAACATGATCATTAGCGTTTCTCCTTTACTTGTTCCACAAAGTAACCAGTAAGCATGGCTAAAATGCTCGAAATCATCAAACTTCCCTCAATTTGATAATAGGTTAGGGCAACCGAGCTCACCAAAGCCACAAGAACACTCGCGAGCACCGCTGCATTTTTAATAGTCGGAACTACAATTGCGATAAAAGTTGCGGCCACAGCAAATTCCAAACCCATTTCGTTCAGTTCAGGGATTAGACTTCCCGCAATAATGCCCGTCAATGTCGCGACATTCCAAAACAGGTAAAAACTCAGACCAGCCCCAAGTGCATACCAGCGATTAAATTGTTTATCGGAATGGTGGCCTACAATCGCAAACAGCTCGTCAGTAAGTAAGAAGCCGAGTGATAATCGCCATTTTAGAGGGAGCGGTGCAATTTTACTGCGCATCGATACACTGTAGAGGAAGTGTCGAGAGGTGATAAAAAACGTTGTCAGTAACATGGTCACTAGACCTGCTCCCGTTTTAATCATTCCCATCGCGACGAGCTGTGCAGAACCTGCGAACAAAATGGCGGATAGTGCTTGTCCTTCCAAAGGGTGAAGCCCAGTATCAATTGCGAATGAGCCTGCGAGTAAGCCCCAAGGGAGCACTGCGATACTCAGAGGCATCATCGCAAGTGTACCTTGCCAAAATAGCGTGGCTTTTGATTCTTTTTGTAACGGCAAAGTGTGGTCCATAGTTTCTTCTTATTTATTCCTAAATCAGATTACCAAGATAGCTCGGTAGTCGCATAACGCCTTGTACAATATTGCTGCTTTAGCTGTGACGGACGTATTGGCCGGGAGTGACGCCCATGGCTTTTTTAAAGTGTCGATGCAGATGGCTCTGATCATGGAAGCCACATTCTTGTGCCACGTCTGAAATTTTTTGTCCCATTTTTAGTAGCTTCTTCGCCATACGTAAACGTTGCTGAATTTGATAGGCATGAGGCGGAAAGCCAAATTGCTTTTGAAACTCTCTCAGCAGATGAAAAGGGCTTAATCCAGACAGTTTGGCGAGTTCTTCTAGTGAGACGTCCGTTTGTGGAAAGTCTTCCAAAAATTCTCTGACTAGCTGCACTTGTCGTTGAGCTCTGGTTGATTCTTTCAGTGGTGCCCGATGAGTACTGTGTTTACTGGCTAGCTTGACCAACGTGCCGTAAACCAAAGTTTCTCTCAATAAACGGTTGTCTGATTTTTCTAGTGTTTCAAATACCAATCGTAACTGACTAGCCAGCTCAGGATCGTAAACCACAGGTTGAGGGAAATAGGGCAGAGCTACATTTGGTGAACCAAGCTCTTGTCCTAAAGTTTGAAACTGCTGAGGTACGGGGTACATTGCTTTGTATTCCCAGCCGCCTTCCGAGGCTGAATGCCCGTTATGTACTTCATCTGCATTAACAAGGATGATGCTGTCCTGTGGCGCGATATGATTCCCGCCAGTCCTAAAAAATTGTTGTGCCCCTTTTTCGATGACACCAATAGTGTAACCTTCGTGGCTATGGCGTGAAAAATTCTGCTTCTCATACTTTGCATCGAGAAGCTCTAAACCTCCGAGCTCTTGAGCTATCTTGAAGGTAGCGATTTCCTTATTCTTTTCTTTCATCTTTATCCGGTCTGCTCAAGAAAATCATTTTAGAAGTGTAACGGATCCATCGTGCTTATTTTTGTACAAAATTGCTATTCGATTTTGATAAACAGGCGAATTGATTGCTCTTTTTCGGCTGGGCAAACTATGATTTTTATTTTTTGATTTATCTTGGCTATTTTGGGCTGGATGATGTCATTTTGTTGGTATAACATTCGCCGCCTTGTTGTAGAAAAGCGGTTCCATCATGATTGATTTATCTGTACTTCCTGTTTATCTCACCGCAGTTGTCGCCTTATTGCTCTTACCAGGGCCTGATATGTTGCTGATAGCGAGCTCAAGTATGAGTTACGGTAAGAAGGTCGGTCTGTTTGCTAGCTTAGGCAATGCGACGTCTGGTGTTATTCTTACTTTGCTTGCTGCGATGGGCGTATCTACCCTGATTGCCATGAGCCCAATAGCCCTTAAAGTCCTTCATCTATTAGGTGGCGCTTACTTGTTAAAAATGGGTTGGGACTGCTTACGAGCTGAGGCATCTTCGGCTCCAGAGCTTGATGGTCAAAACAAAATGGCATCAACTTATTATCAGCGTGCTTTGATGAGTAATTTGCTTAACCCTAAAGCCTTGGTCTTTTTTGTGATGTTTTTGCCGCAGTTTGTCTCAAGCAATATCACTGCATCTTCCGGTGAGCAGATGCTAGCGCTAGGGTTATTGTTGAACGTTCTTGGCTTGTCATTCAATTTATTACTTGTTGGGTTAGCAGGCACATTGGGCAAAGGGCTGCTCGAGAACGAAAAATTCCGCACGTATCAACATAAACTAATGGGGTTAGTGTTTGTTATTCTGGCGTTGTGGATGCTGAGTAGTTTCGCCTTGTAAAGTTATCATATTCCATTAGAAAGCCAGCAATTGCTGGCTTTTTGTTTTAGGATATTGGTGTTTCCTAAGGAGAGGATATATGAAGCTTGAATTTTGTTTAAATCCAGATCAAACAGACCTTGATTTTGTTCGTGAAGGTATTCGATCTTATAACCGAGTGCATTTACCTGAAGGGGAAGTGCATGCTGTAGGCTGTTTCGCAAAAGATGAGAATGGCAAGATCATGGGTGGCTTGACTGGCGAAATGTTTAAAAATACGGTGTTTGTTGAGTTTTTGTGGGTAGACGCCGAAAGTCGAACCTCTGGTCTCGGTAGTCAATTAATGTCGATGCTAGAACAAAAAGTAAAGCCTCATGGGGTTACCCATGTTTATTTGGATACCTACAGCTTTCAAGCTCTTGAGTTCTATCTCAAATTGGGTTTTGAGAAAGTGGGGCAGTACTCAGGCTATCCTGTAGAGGGCATCCACAAGTACTTTCTACAAAAGGAAATTGTAGGCTAGGGAAAGCACGGGTTAGCTTGACTTGTTCTAGTGAAAATCAAAAAAGAGGCGCGAATTTGCGCCTCTTGTTGTATCAAATATCTATGTTTCTCTTTGACTTACAAACTTTGCTGGTGCGCGTCGATAAGTTCGTTCATCTTCGCTTCTGCTGCTTGCTGTGCTTGTTCATAGCTCATATCCGCAGGGAAGAGGTTGATGACTTCGTAGTAACATTTTAGTTTTGGCTCAGTACCAGAAGGACGAACAATCACGCGAGATTGATCTTCTAGGTGATAAATCAATACGTCACTTGCTGGTAAGTCAATGGATTCTTCAGAGCCGTCGTCAAACATGCGAACCGATGTTTTAAGATCTTCGGTTACTGCAACTTTTTTACCAGCAATCTCTGTTGGTGGATTGGCTCGGAGTTTGTCGCCGATTGGTGGAGAGTTCGGGTCGAGAGCGATGCTGCGTTGTGCGTTGAAGTAGAAACCGTGCTCGCGGTACAGCTCTTCCAGTTTATCCCACAGTGTTTTGCCTTGCGCTTTAAGCTTGCCTGTTAGCTGTGAAAACGCGACGATTGCAGATAAACCATCTTTATCCCACACCTTGTTACCCACGGTATAACCGAGCGCTTCCTCATAAGCAAACAAGAATGGGTTGGTTTCTGTCTCTTGTTCCATGGCAACGTTAGTAAGCCATTTAAAGCCAGTTAATGTTTGATAGTATTGTGCGCCATGCGCCTTAGCGATGCTGCTCAGCATTCTTGAGGATACGATGGTGTTGCCAACCAAAGCGTTAGGTTGCTGTTCCAGCAAGTAATCGCCAAACAGTGAGCCCACCTGATCACCCGTTAGCATTTGATACTCGCCATCTGGGCGTTTAACTGCCACGGCAAAACGGTCCGCATCTGGATCGTTCGCGCAAGCGATATCGGCATCTACGGACTTACCTAATGCCATCACCATATCCATTGCACCGGCTTCTTCAGGGTTTGGGAAGTTGACGGTTGGGAAGCTTCCATCAGGTTCGCGCTGTTCCTTAACACTTGCCACTTTTTGGAAGCCTGCGTCGGCAAGTAGCGTTTCCGCCATATTCGCGCCAACGCCATGCATTGCGGTGTAAGCAATAGATATATCGGTATTGTTGTCAGGAGTAAGCAGCGCGTTTTCATTCATTGTCTTACGGTAAGTTTGGTAGTAGTCGTCTTCCAACCAAACTAACAAACCGTGCTGTTTTGCATCATCGAGAGACATTAAAGGTAATGGCTTCGTTGTTGCGTCATCAATTTTCGCTGCGATTCCAGAGTCGTGTGGAGGAATAATCTGTGCGCCATTTTCCCAATATACTTTGAAGCCATTGTATTCTGGTGGATTGTGGCTGGCAGTAACAACAACAGCGGCCGCAGCATTCAATGTACGGACACCAAACGCAACAATTGGGGTTGCTGCAACGTCATACGTTAGGTAAACCTTGATACCAAGGGCCGTCAGTACGGATGCGGTATCATGCGCGAATTGTTTTGAATCGGGACGACCGTCGTAGCCAATAACGACACCACGACTCGCGGCACCTTTGACTTGCTCAAGCAAATAGTTCCCTAAACCAGTGGCGGTCTCTTGAATCACCAAGCGGTTCATTCGGTTTGGACCTGCGCCCACTTTGCCACGTAAGCCTGCAGTACCAAAGGCAAGGCGTGAGCCAAAGCGATCAGTAAGCTCTTGTTCATTGTTCGTATCGACGAGGTGTTGTAGCTCTTCACGAGTCTTAGGATCAGGGTCTCGTTTTAGCCATTGCGTAATTAGTGCTGTCATATCAATCATTCCTTAGTAGGGGGAGCCTACTTTCTTGGACACTTCGTTTGGTAAGTATCTCAATGTTTTCTTTTAAATCAATGTAAATGGTTCTCAATTACATTTCAAAGAGGGCAATCGATAAACCGAATTAATTTTTCTTATCCGAACAAAATTTAATCATATTTAATTTCTTGAAGAACCTTGGAACTATAACTAGCCTTTTAACATAAATATAACAAACCGTGTCGAAATCGTAGTTTTTGTGATTTTTCGTAAAGTTGTTCGATATTTGCATCGGGACGCAAGGAAGCTTGCGTAGGCGTAGCGGCTGAGCAGAGGAGAGATCTTTTGAAAAGATTAACGACTACTCTAGCCTTATCACTGAATGTGATTTTAATCACATTTTCCTCTTTTGGTTGGTCAAAGGAAAATGACTACAACATGACAAAAGGGGTCACAGAGATAAGTGGGCAAGTGTATGAATTACATATGCTGATTTTCTATATCTGCTGTGTAATTGCTTTGATTGTTTTTGGTGTGATGTTCTATTCCATCTTCCGTCATCGCAAGTCAAAAGGAGCAGTTGCAGCACATTTCCATGAAAGCACAAAAGTGGAAATTATTTGGACGGTCATACCCATCATCATTCTTGTCGCTATGGCGATTCCCGCAACAAAAACTCTAGTAGCAATGGAAGACACAAGCCAATCGGATATCACGGTCAAGATCACAGGCTCGCAATGGAAATGGCATTACAGCTATTTTGGTGAAGATGTTGAGTTTTTTAGTTTGCTTGCCACCAGCCAAAAACAAATTGATGGAATCGAAGCTAAAGGCGCGCATTACTTACTGGAAGTAGACAACCCTTTGGTGTTGCCTGTGAATCGCAAAGTGCGTTTTTTGATGACTTCTGATGATGTCATTCACTCTTGGTGGGTACCAGACTTTGCCGTCAAGAAAGACACCATTCCAGGTTTTATCAATGAAGCATGGACAAGAATTGATGAGCCAGGCGTATATCGCGGTCAGTGTGCGGAGCTATGTGGTCGTGCACACGGATTTATGCCAGTGGTGGTGCATGCGATGGAAGAAGAAAAGTTCGATGAATGGCTAGCGAGTAAGAAGGAAGAACTCGCGCTTCAAAAAGCGGCGGCACAAGAAGCGCTCTCTCAAGACTTATCTATGGACGAATTGATGTCGCAAGGCGAATCGATATACACGGCGCGTTGCGCTGTGTGTCATCAGGCAAATGGTGAGGGGATTCCGGGTGCATTTCCCGCGATTAAAGGCAGTCCTATTGCAACCGGAGATGTTACAGAGCACATAGATATTATTGTCAACGGTCGCCCGGGCACCGCAATGCAGGCTTTTTCTAATCAGTTAAGTGACAAAGAAATTGGCGCGGTTATCACATATCAACGAAATGCATGGGGCAACAATACTGGCGATACAGTGCAAGCATCCGATGTGAATGCCTTTAAGGCACAAGGCAGTGCTAAGGAGGAAATATGAGTAAGCCAATAGATAAGGCAGTGAAGTCTGCGCCAGCAGAAGCCAGTGCGAACAGTACCATTGCGATCGATGATGGTCACGAGCATCATGCACCCCAGGGCATCACTCGTTGGTTGTATTCTACAAGCCATAAAGACATAGGCACCCTCTACCTTTGGTTTAGCTTTGCGATGTTTCTAACAGGTGGTGCGATGGCTATGATCATTCGTGCCGAACTGTTCCAGCCAGGGCTACAGCTAGTCGATCCGCAGTTTTTTAATCAAATGACCACGGTACACGGTTTAGTGATGGTATTTGGTGCGGTGATGCCAGCATTTACGGGGCTTGCTAACTGGATGATCCCGATGATGATCGGCGCTCCAGATATGGCGCTGCCGCGCATGAACAACTTGAGCTTTTGGATCTTACCTTTTGCATTTCTCATCTTGTTGAGCTCGTTGTTTTTACCTGGCGGCGGTCCTGATTTTGGTTGGACGTTTTATGCTCCGCTGTCCACGACTTATGGCCCGGATAGCACTGCGCTGTTTGTATTCTCTGTGCATATCATGGGTATCAGCTCCATTATGGGCGCGATCAACGTTATCGTGACGATCGTAAATATGCGAGCTCCGGGAATGACTTGGTTCAAGTTACCAATGTTTGTTTGGACTTGGTTAATTACCGCTTTCTTGCTAATCGCGGTTATGCCGGTATTAGCGGGTGCGGTGACCATGGTTCTTACTGACAAATATTTCGGGACTAGCTTCTTTGACGCAGCTGGTGGTGGTGACCCGGTAATGTTCCAACACATCTTTTGGTTCTTTGGTCACCCAGAAGTGTACATCATGATTTTACCGTCGTTTGGAATCATCTCCGCCATTCTGCCTGCTTTCAGTGGTAAGAAGCTGTTTGGTTATCATTCGATGGTTTACGCGACGTGCAGCATTGCATTGTTATCTTTCCTTGTGTGGGCGCACCACATGTTTACCACGGGGATGCCAGTTTTTGCTGAGCTCTTCTTTATGTATTGCACTATGCTGATTGCGGTACCAACGGGGGTTAAAGTCTTTAACTGGGTTGCCACCATGTGGCGTGGAGCTCTGACATTTGAAACGCCAATGTTGTTTGCCATTGCCTTTATTGTGCTTTTTACTATTGGCGGCTTCTCGGGACTGATGTTGGCGATTGTGCCGGCGGATTTCCAATATCATGACACTTACTTCGTGGTTGCCCATTTCCATTATGTGTTGGTATCTGGTGCGGTATTCTCGATCATGGCAGCGGCATACTACTGGCTACCTAAGTGGACGGGCAATATGTACGACCACAAGCTGAGTTTATGGCATTTCTGGTGCTCAATTATTTCCGTCAATGTCCTGTTTTTCCCAATGCACTTCCTAGGCTTAGCGGGCATGCCAAGACGCATACCGGATTACGCCATTCAGTTTGCTGATGTTAATCAAATAGTATCAATTGGTGGGTTTGCATTCGGGTTGTCACAACTGATCTTCTTATGGTTGGTGATCAAGTGTATTCGTGGCGGGGAAAAGGCTTCTGCAAAACCGTGGGAACGTGCGGAGGGCTTAGAGTGGACAGTGCCAAGCCCTGCGCCGCATCATACGTTTACTACACCGCCTAAGATTGACTAGCAAAGAGTGGGGTGAGTGACATGAAACCGAATCCATCAAACAAGAAGCTCACAGTGAAGTTGCTTTTGGCGACCCTGTTAATGTTTGGCTTCGGCTATGCACTGGTCCCACTTTATGACGTGATGTGCGACGCACTGGGAATCAATGGAAAGACAAGTGAAGTGGCCGCCATTCAACCGACAGGTATGCAACCGGACATGAGCCGAACTATTCGCGTGGAGTTTATGGCGCATGTCAGCCCAGATATGCCTTGGGAGTTTAGACCCAAAGTGATTTCGATGGATGTTCACCCAGGTGAAGTCGTGCAAACCGAATACCTTGCATTTAATGAAAGCGGGCAGAAGTTGGTGGGGCAAGCCGTTCCTTCTGTTTCTCCCGGGACTGGAGCTGCTTACTTCAATAAGATTGAGTGTTTTTGTTTTAACCAGCAGCCTCTGGATGGTAAACAGCAAGCTCAAATGCCGTTGATTTTTTATATCGAACCGGACTTGCCGGAGTCTATACACACGTTAACGCTGTCTTACACACTCTATAAACTTCCCCCTCCTACAGGCTCTTAGCCACTCAGGGAGAGAGATACAGACCAAGGTTGGTCAGTAAGGAGAGAAATTATGAGTAACAAGCCAGGAACATATTATGTTCCCGCTCAAAGTAGCTGGCCGATCATCGGTGCATTTGCTCTGTTTTTGGTTGCTGTTGGCGCAGGCATGACCGTCCAGGGGACACAAAGTGACGGTGCAGTGGGAACCATTGGTGGCATTGTGCTAGCGGTGGGCTTCTTGTTCTTGCTTTACATGTTGGCTGGTTGGTTTAGTAATGTGATTACTGAATCACTGAGTGGAAAATACAGCTCGCAAATTACTCGTTCTTTTCGCCAAGGAATGAGCTGGTTTATCTTTTCTGAAGTGATGTTTTTTGGTGCCTTTTTTGGTGCCTTGTTTTACGCCAGAATGATTTCTGTGCCTTGGTTAGGTGGGGCAGATAATAACTTCATGACCAACGAAGTCCTGTGGCCAACCTTCGAAGCGATGTGGCCACTCACACTGACACCGGGGGGAGAAACAACACAAGCTATGCCGTGGCAGGGCATACCCCTTACCAATACTATCTTGCTGCTATTGTCGTCTATTACGCTACATATGGCGCATATAAGCCTTGAACAAGACAAAAGAACGGCACTGATTATTTGGTTAGAGATAACCATCATACTTGCTGGCTTTTTCCTATATTACCAAGCGGTTGAGTATGTTCATGCTTATCAAGACATAGGGCTCACGTTGCAGTCCGGTATTTACGGTAACACGTTCTTCATGTTGACGGGATTCCACGGTTTACACGTTTGTCTTGGGACTATCTTCTTAATCGTGCTGCTGTTCAGAATCGCTAAAGATCACTTTTCGCCAAAGAACCATTTTGCCTTTCAAGCGGGCAGCTGGTATTGGCATTTCGTGGATGTGGTTTGGTTATGTCTGTTTGTGTTTGTTTACGTACTTTAGGCTCAGTGTGAACTCTTGGTTCGACTAATAAGGGCGAGGGTTTGGCGCTAGCCAACCCGAGCTGAGCGCAATAAGCAGAAGGACGACCACCAAAGCGGAGAACATGACTCGACGGCCTAAGTAATGACTCATGGGTTTGTCTCTTTTTTCAGGATTATCTGGGTCTTCACGAACCATTTCGATAAGCGCTTTTGCGAGGTTGAAGATAATGAAAAGCAGCAAAAGGACAAGCGTCAGTTTGAATAGAAATACGGTGGACATAGCACCTCCGGTTTCATCATTGTTGTTATCAAGACAATTATGGCTATCGAAACGGTTTTGGGTTGCAGTTGGTTTAACTGTGGTTGTGTTTTCTCTTTTGGTCAAACTGGGTTTTTGGCAGTTTGAGAGAGGGCAAGAAAAACAAGCATTGGAACAAGCCATTCTCGCGCGTGCGGATAGTGCGTACCAAGCACTAAGCGTCGTTCTTGAAGACAACGACTGGCGAGAGGAAAGTATCCTCGGGAAAAAAGTGGAAGTTAATGTTGTTCCTCAGGCGTTTCCCGTAATTTTGTTAGACAACCAAACGCATCAAGGCAGTGTGGGATATTTAGCATTTCAGATTGTATTGACGAGCGATGAGCCTAGTACCTATGCGTTATTGGAGCTTGGTTTTGTCGAGGGAAGAGCAGATCGCTCAATGTTACCAACGGTCACCAAACTCGATAATTCGATTTTCATCACAGGACGCCTGTACCGAAAATCTACTAATCCACTGAGCTCAGAGTTAATGCCGGAAGTTGGCGATGTTATTCGCGTGCAAAACCTAAACATCGCGCAATTGAATCAGCTACTGAATATTGAACTTATGCCCGCAGTCTTGCAGCCAGACAATTTAACTCGTTGGCCCTATGACTTTCCTTGGAATCCATTACCACTCAATAGTGCCAAACATTTTGGCTATTCGATTCAATGGTTTTCGATGGCAGGTGTTTTCTTAATACTGACTTTAATTGTTTTTGTTCGTTGGCAAAAAAAGTTGCGTCACATGGAGGTGAAGCATGACATCTAAAGTAACCAAAGGACGACTAATGTTGATTGCGCTGGTTTGTACGTTCGCGCTTCCCGCTGTCATTGCAAAAGTCATTCTCACACAAGGGTGGTATCAAAGCGGAGTGACCAATAGAGGCGAGTTAGTCGAACCATACACGACGTTAGAGCAACTTGGTCAAGAGTCACCTCTCAAAGACCATGGTTGGCAACTCGCTTATGTATTGCCTAACGAATGCACTGAAGAGTGTAAACAGCAGCTTTACCTGATTCAGCAAAGCCATGTTGCTTTAGGTAAGTATCAAGAGCGAGTAGTGCCAGTCGTTTGGCAGACTGAGCATTCAGATCCCATTGAAGTATCGATGTTAGCGATGCAAATGAATGAATTGGTTACCGCAAAAGTGAAACCTGGGCAAATGTTGATCGTTGATCCTCTTGGGCAGCTGGTGATGTCTTACTCGCCGAAACCAAATGAGGACTTAGTCCTATTGAATAAAGGTATGTTGGCGGACTTACGCAAGCTCTTAAAACTGTCACGAGTCGGTTAGAGGAAGTGCATATGAAATTAATTCAGTTGGTTAGATTCAGTTTGCTGCTAACTCTCGTGGTGATCATGTTAGGGGCATATACTCGCCTTTCAGATGCAGGGTTAGGTTGCCCGGACTGGCCTGGTTGTTATGGGCACTTTTCTGTGCCGCATCAAGAAGAAGACGTCATACGTGCTAACCTGAACTTCCCCGAGCGGGCAGTAGAGCATGAGAAAGCATGGCTTGAGATGGTTCATCGCTATTTTGCAGGAACGTTAGGTTTAGTCATTTTTGCGATGGCTGCAATATCAGTAAGGTCTGAGCGTGTAAATTCAATCATTCCGATGTTGCTAAGCGTATTGGTGATTGGGCAGGCACTTTTGGGAATGTGGACAGTTACTCTTAAATTAATGCCCGTCATCGTGATGCTTCACTTGCTCGGTGGTTTTGTTTTATTGGCGTTACAGGCGATTTTTTACTGCCAATTAAAAGCGCAAAACAATCTCTATTTCTCTCCATCTTCTAGCTCTCTGAGAGGCTTTTCATTGTTGGTTTTTCTGGTTGTATTGGTGCAAGTGCTCCTTGGAGGATGGACTTCGTCAAATTATGCTGCGCTGATGTGTACCACACTGCCGATTTGTGAGGGAGACTGGATGAGCCATCTCTCATGGAAAGAAGCGTTTTCTTTCTGGCAAACTGGATTCGAGAATTATGAATTTGGTGTCTTGGAGTATCCGGCAAGAATGACTATACACGTCACTCATCGTATAGGTGCTATTGTTACCGCCACCGTGGTATTGGCTTATAGTATTGGGCTTATGAGGCAAGATTCTCATCATTCACAGAGAATCGGAGGGTGGTTGTTATTCACTCTGGTGTGCCAAATTATGCTGGGTGTAAGCAACGTAGTATTTCAACTTCCTATCTATGTCGCGGTGGCGCACAACCTTGGTGCCGCTGTTATGTTGAGTCTCGTTTGTGTTAGCCAGTTTTACTTGTGGCAGGGTAAAACGGCTTGGAATTACACCGCGAAAGGAGTTCGCTATGAGTAAAGAAATCGCGCTGTCGTTAAATGGGCGAAAGCGACTAAGTTCCGTTTATTTGAAGTTAACGAAACCTAAAGTGGTGGCGTTAATGTTGGTGACGGCAGTAGTAGGGATGAGCTTAGCCCCGGTTGATGATTTCCCCTGGTTGCACGCGGTAGTTGGCCTAACGGGGATTGGTCTGATGGCAGGGTCTGCGGCAGCGTTTAATCATCTAATTGACCGCCGAATTGATGCGAGAATGGCACGTACACACAAACGACCATTGCCATCGGGTGAGACTAAACCATCATCGGTGATAGCCTTCGCTACAGTTTTAGGTGTCTTAGGGTTTGTACTTCTATATGCGATGGTCAACCCGCTGACGGCATGGTTGACTTTGATGAGTTTGCTCGGCTATGCGATGGTATACACAATGTACCTCAAACGTGCTACGCCCCAAAATATCGTCATTGCAGGGATTGCCGGTGCGATGCCGCCTCTTCTCGGTTGGACTGCTGTAACAGGGCAATTACATGCGAATGCTTGGCTGCTCGTGATGATCATTTTTATCTGGACGCCTCCACATTTTTGGGCTCTGGCTATTCATCGTGTCGAGGATTACCGCAAGGTAGATATTCCCATGCTGCCAGTGACACACGGCATTGAGTACACCAAAACTTCTATTCTGTTGTATACGGTGCTATTGACTTTGGTTTGTGTCCTACCGGTTTTGGTTGGTATGGTCGGCGTGGTGTATCTTTTTGCCTCGCTACTACTCAATGCTGGCTTTATGTACCATGCATGGAAGCTAAAATATGCACCAGAGCCAAATACCGCGATGGAGACGTTTAAATTCTCTATCTATCATCTTTTGGCGTTGTTCATTGCATTGCTTTCGGATCACTATATTGGTTTTTAACCTTTCTTAAAACAGAAAACGCCGCGTGGTTCGCGGCGTTTTTGGTTTTGATACTTTGGCTTTAAGACAAAGCTTTCTAGATTTATTGAATTTCTAGCAGTTCAACATCAAAGATCAAAACACTTGCTGGTGGAATTGGGCCAGAGCCACTCTTACCATAGCCAAGCGTGCTTGGTACGAAAAGGCGGATTTTCTCACCTTCTACCATGTATTGTAGACCTTCTTGCCAGCCTTTAATGACTTGGTTAAGACCAAATGAAATAGGCTCACCACGATTAACAGAGCTATCGAATACCGTGCCATCAATCAAGGTGCCGTGGTAGTGTACTTTTACTTTACTTGTTGCCGTTGGGTGAACCTCACCTTCGCCTTTTTCAAGAACCATGTATTGAAGGCCACTTTCTGTTGTGATGACGCCTTCTTTTTTCGCATTTTCTAGTAAGAATGCTTGGCCTTTGGCAAAGTTTTCATCTGCTACTTTATGGTTTGTCCAAGTACGGTAAATGAAAAAGCCCGCCAAAATAAAAATAATAAGAGGAAACAAAAATTTAGACACGTAATCTCCTTGTCTATTTAGGTTGTTTTAGCAAAAAGTTGATGGTTTCTGCCATGGCTTCAACGCTGTCATGACCACCAGTAATCACTTGATATTTTCCGTTTACGATAAAGGCTGGAACGGAGTTAATTTGGCCGCGAGTCGTGATCGCTTCTGCCTTAGTGATGTACTCAAACAGCGTTTTTTGCTGTGCTTCATCTAAATGGTAAGGGCTGATAAGGTTGCGAGACTCAAAGGCTTTCTCTACGGCGATTTGGCGTTCCTCAGCCGTTGCATCGGCACCCATTTGCACAGCAGTAAAAAGATCCGCCATAAACGCTTTATCTGGTGTTGATTCAAGCTGCATTACGGCAGTATAGAAGATGATGGCGCTCACTTGTGCACTTTCATTGAACGTTACATGCATTTTTTCAACGCTTTGATCGGTCAATGATTCAATTTGAGGGACAAACTCTTCCATTGAGCGGCAGTGGCCACAAGTTAAAGAGAATGCTTCAGTCAGGGGAGCTAAATCATACTCTTCAAGGGATACTGGCACAACTTCGTATTGTTTGCCTTGCTGAGGCTGACTCTTGCCGCTATCGCATGCCGACAAAGCCATTACGGCAACAACAACAGCAAAGCCTTTCGATATGGTTTTTAACATAGTAGTGCTCTAAATGAGAAATTTGCGTTAGTTTATCGGTTAACGATAGTGACTAAAACCATTAAATAACAATAAAGTGAGACCATTGGTAACAGACTTTGCCTGACGTATGGACTGTAAGGGTAGGGTATTTTAGTGTTGCGTTTTACTTGAGAGATGATTTTGCATTGACTCCAGTGGCATGAACGCTGCATAGACAAACCAATCGGTGGACAAAAGCGCTAAAGATTCGGCGTGTTTTGTCGACACAATGAACAAGAGTTTTTCTACGTTGGTAATGGTATGAAGCATTGGTTTTTAATTGTTTGTGGCATTCTGGCCGGGTGCAGCAGCCTCGATCAAGATATGGTCCCTGGTGGGAACATTTTAGATACAGCTCCTAAATCAAACACTGAGCTGAGACACCCAGAGTGGGGATACCCGAGCGCATCCAATGTGGCTTCTTCCCCTCGTTCATATCAAACAGCGAGGGCGTCAGTAAAAAAGTCGCAAAACGTGACCTCTCTGGAAATGTTCCTGAGCAGGCATAACATTCCTCACGAGACGCTCAGTGGTGGTCACCTGATGATACGTTTGAAAGAGCAAGTGCATTTTCAAACGGGTTCTGCACGGTTATCTGCTCAATCTCAAGACTGGATTCGAAACATTGGTCACTATCTGGCTGGAAGAACTGATGTTGATGTCGTGATTGATGGTCATGCGGATAGCACGGGAGCTGAAAGCTTCAATGACACGCTATCTGAAAAGCGAGCTCGTGAAGTAGAAAAACAACTATTGGCGACGAGTATTCCACGTCAACGAGTGTTTTCTAGAGGCTTCGGAGAGTATGTACCGAAGTGCAGCAATGCGACAGCGAGTGGTAAAGCTTGCAATCGGCGCGTAGAGCTAACATTGATCGTGGATGAATAACGCAGACGTTAGGCGGTAATCTTCGTTGTGTTGTTCTCGCATACCCGTTATTTGCTTAGTGGAGTTTAAGTTCGGAGTTGAGCAAGAAGACTGAATAAGGAAAGCTCGCACGGCAACATTTAGCTAGAAAAAATAGAAAAGAGGCACCGTTAGGTGCCTCTTTTACATCCGCCAATGTTCATAGGGGGAACTTAGGCAAATTCTTTTTCAACGTAAGCGACGATGTCAGATGACTCGTATAACCACTGTGTCTCGCCATCTTTTTCGATACGAAGACAAGGGACTTTAACTCGCCCACCACCTTGCTCTAGTTCAGCTCGATGAGTCGGGTTATTTTTTGCATCACGTAGCTCAATGTTCACCGATTGACGCTTCATTGCACGGCGGACCTTTACGCAAAAAGGGCAGGCTTCAAATTGGTAAAGTGCGTATTGTTTCGCTTTTTCATCAATACGTTGCTGTTCTTCTGCGGTGCGCTTAATACCACGAGGTGAGAACACCGCGTTCAGCAATAAGATAACCTTGCCTAAAATCCAACGGATAAACTTCATAATGATCCCTTGATGTTCATTGGGTAATTGTCCTTTAAGAATGCAATCATGATGCTTGTTGCACTGAGCGTGAAGTCTATCAGTTGTTTGAAATGGATAAAACCATGTATTTTATGCGGAAAATAGACGTTTAAACCAACCCCAAAAGCCACTTGCTGAAGCCGGACGGGCTTCTTTACCTTGATAAAAACTTTGCATGAGTTCGGTTCTGAATGCATCAACGTCCATGCGTTTTATGACAAGCTCGTGCTGCAATGTATTTTGAGTCTGCTCGGCATGATCGTGCGCCAAGCTGAAATCCATATTTAAATAGCCTTGCGTGTATAACCAAAGGTGGGTGACTAAGATTAGGTCTTCAGCAGATTGGTTAGTAAACTTATCCGCGTGCTCATTACCCAAGGAGTCAGTCAGAACTTGCTGCATACGCTGGGTAGAGTGAGCATTTTGCTCGTAGTTAGCACTTGCTTCAATATGTGATTTGGTCAAAAGGCCAAGCAGGTGAAGAGTAGGTGCTGTTGTGGGTTTGTTCTCACAAACTTTTGTAAATAGTTGTGACTGTTCTTTTAACCAACGTCGCTTTGCTGCTTTATGTTCTTTAACAAAGGGGATTTCTTCAAATCCCATCTCTTGACTCAGTTCACTAAGAGACGTCATGGTTTTTTAGTTCCTTCACCGTTACTTCGATATGCTGATCATTGATATCAACAAAAATTGAGCTGCCAGTAATCATAACAGAAAGGCTAGTACCTCGGTCAAGGTGCTGACAAATCAAGTCGATAGCGTCATAGTCAAAGCTCTCTACGTTGACGGGAAGCATTGAGAACTTTCCTGACATTTTGTCCCACCAGACAGCCGCTTTGGTGTTATAAGTGTAAACTTTTACATGCTTTGCTAGGCGAGAAGCTTTCTTAATTCTGTCTGGTTCTGGTTCGCCAATTTCAATCCAGTGAGTAATGCTTTGATCATCGCCAACATGCCATAAATCAGGCTCTTCAATCGTAGAGAGTCCTTTTGTAAACTCCAGATTGCTTTGAGCATTTAAACAGTAAGCTAGAATGCGAGCCAACATTCGTTGCGGCTTTTCAGAAGGGTGAAGGGCGATAGTTAGATTTTTAGAATCGTAATAGTCATTATTCATATCGGAAATGGCGATACGAAATTTGTAAATGGTTGGTTTAAGAGCCATAGATTTATATCGTTTTGTTGGCAAAATAAGTTTTAGGCAAAAAAATAGCCAGCTTTAAAAGCTGGCTATCGTATCAAATTCTTTAAGAATTAAAGTACTTTGATTTGCTCTGCTTGAGGGCCTTTTTGACCTTGAGAGATAACAAATTCTACTTTCTGGCCTTCAACTAGAGTGCGGAAGCCGTCACCAGTGATTGCAGAGAAGTGAGCAAATACGTCAGGACCGTTTTCTTGTTGAATGAAACCGAAGCCTTTAGTTTCGTTGAACCACTTAACTGTGCCAGTAGCTGTGTTAGACATGTCTATTTCCTAAATATCTAAATAATGTAATCTTTCGCCTCAACGGCGCTTATAGCGTGGAAAAATAAATTGCTATTGCGTACCACAGGACGACGGGTTACAAGTAATCCAACGAAATGTGAAAACAAAGAACTTTCTTTCTAGCCGTGTTTGAGTCTAGGTTAATTCCACGAAGAGTCAACATATATTAGTGCTTTATGGACAAATATTTGTATTTAGTCACTATTTAACCAGCATGTTTTTGATTAAATTTCAAATAAATGACGGTGATGTGAAGTTTTTTAGCATAAAATTCAACTAAATCTATAAATTTGACTTATTTATATAATTATTGTCCAATCTGGTTCGACCATTAAGGAGGATTTATGGCAAAGCGTAAAATCAGTCCTCAACCGAGTGGCTCACAACATGAGACCGACTTCGGCAGAGGTGAAATCAAAGACAACGCGTTAAAAGCGGTTGTTACCAGTCAGCTGTTCCAAACACGAGTCGTTAAAGCGAAAAAAGGTAAAGGTAGCTTCAGCCGTAAAATGAAGCATAAAGGCAAAGAGCCCTATTCAAAGTTCTCCCCAAGGTGGATTTTGAATAGGGCTTTTTTATTGGTACTAGGTGTTTGCAAAACTGATGATATTCAATTTTTTAGTACCAGATAAGTTTTCCTAATTTATCATGTACTGCTTCAACTGCTTCAGCGAACCAAGTGCTTCAGCGAACCAAGTGCTTCAGCGAACCAAGCGTTGAAAGTACCAATTAAGTACTAAAACTTACTAAGTTAGATTCATATCAATAAGCGTCACTTCCTGTCTTATGCAACTCTACTATATCTTTAGTCTAATCAAACAGCCGAGATTATGGTTTAAAAAGACTGGTGAGAAGTAGGTATGTCATCGACGAGTTATGGTACTTATGGTTGCAAATGTAAAAAAGCGTGTGCTTCTTTATTACTAGTGTGGCTGTCCATTTGTCCGATGGCGCATGCGCACAAATCAGAGTCTCATTCTTTAATTGTTGCTAACTCCAAAGCGTGGAAGCCGTTCTCTTACCTTAGCCCAGATGGTGAACCTAAAGGTATTTTAATCGACTTTTGGAAAGAGTACGCGGCGAACAACCAAATCGACGTTCAGTTTCTCCTTTTGGATTGGGATGCTTCTTTGCAAGCCGTAAAAGAGGGTAAGGCTGACTTTCACGGAGGACTTGTCTACTCGCCCGAAAGAGCGAAGTATATGGACTTTGGCGCAGTCATAATGCCTATCCAAACCAAATTGTACGTAAATAAAGATGTACTTTCGGTTGATATCAGGAGTGTTTTAACTGGCGAAATGACGCTGCCAATTGGCGTTGTTAAAGGAAGTTACGAGTCTGAGTTTGTTCAGACGAATTACCCGAATGCACCTATCGCAGAATACATTAACAATGATTCGATGATACAAGCCGCCGTCGATAAAAAGGTGCTGTACTTCGTTGCAGACCTGCAAGTTGCTAACTTTTATATGGCAACCACGCCGGGAGCGGGTATGTTTGTCCCGACAATTAGCTTATATAGTAAAGATCTTCGGATTGCAGCAGGAATGCACAGTGCAACTTCCATTTTAGAGGTATCACGAGCGTTTGAAAAAGTCATCGATACGGATCGTGAGCGGATCCTCACCCGTTGGAGTGTGGTGAAAACGGTTTATCCACTTTATCTTTTCCCTATTGCTATTTTCATTATGGCGGTCGCAACGCTTTATCATATTTTTGCCCTCAAACGTATGGTTGCTCTTCGGACAAGGCAATTAACGATTGCCAATCAGCAATTGCTGGAGATGACGTTGACGGATTCTCTCACAAAGCTATACAACCGTAGACACCTGATTGAGCAATTGGCGCTACTGAATCATTTGAAGCGAAACTTAACGGTGATGGTGTTTGATATTGATGATTTTAAATCAATCAATGATCGATATGGCCACCTTGCTGGAGACCGAGCAATAGTTGCCATCGCAGAAGCCGCTAAGTCGATGACTGATGACCGAATGACATTGGCGAGAATTGGAGGAGAAGAGTTCGCACTCGTTACGTCGTCTCTGTCAGAGCGAGAAGCGCTCAATTTTGCCAATATGCTTTGTAAAGCCGTTTACGATCAGCCTGTTATACTGGGTGGACAAGCAATTCATTTGAGTATCAGTTTGGGCTGTGCTTACTATCCTGAGTTTACCCACATCGTGAGCTTGCAAGATGCTGACGAGTTGATGTATCAAGGTAAGTCTGAAGGAAAGAATCGTGCAGTTTTCCAAGTTATAACAGACTGTCAGCTTCAACCTGCGCTTCGTCAAGTGAATTAGATCTCGCTAATTCAACTGATACTTCAAACCATCCTCAAGCCTCAAAGTTTTAGTTAGAGTAACGTGGTAAGCGTTGACGATCACGTTGCGTTGTTTTCTTTGAGGCCAATTTGAGTACAAATACTATTACTTTCATATATATAAACCCCCGCCTGCTCACGTTTTTATCATAGAAGCAGTAATTGTTTTAAAGTGATAAGTGATTTCTTGGTAAAGATCAGAACCCCTGTCTACACTCAGTGTAAAGTAATGCATATAAAGCATGATGCATACAGTGTTGTACAAAAACAATTAAAGAAGATAAGAAATAAGTTGGCTTGAGAAGGACGGGGAATGAACAACGAATGCTTTGCTAGGTTCCGAGCTGTCACGGATGAACTGTCAATGAAAGAATCGTTGTCAGTTGGGAAAGACCCTTATGCTCACTATCTCAAAGATATTGTGGGGATTGATTTGTTGTCTCGTGAAGAGGAGTTGCATTACGCCAAACTTAATCGAGCTGGTGATGAAGAAGCGCGCGAAATGTTGATTGAGTCTAATCTTCGACTTGTTGTGAAAATCGCAAAAGGCTACCTCAAACGGCCAGGCAATAACTTTACTCTGCTCGATTTAATAGAAGAAGGTAATATTGGTTTGATAAAAGCGGTCGATAAGTTCGATCCTGAGCCAGGCTACCGTTTTTCTACTTATGCGGTATGGTGGATTCGCGAGAATATAGAAGCGGCATTAATGAACAATGGCCGCACGGTACGTTTACCTGCTCATGTGTGCAAAGAGATAAATAGCCTGGCTTTAAAAAAGCTCGATGCGTCAAAAAGTGAGAGCAAGGAGTTGTCTATTTCTGAACTCTCACGCTGCTCAGGGGTGAAAGCAGAGCGTATAGATGAACTTGTTGCGCTTAGTGGCTTTATTGATGTATCGACCACTGCGGACCTACATCGCGTTCCATTTGTTCTTGAACTGTGTGAAAGTGAGTATACGCCAGATCCACAACAAGACTGTGAAAATCAGTGTTTTACTCAAGCTATTGAAAATATTATTAAAACCTTGCCAACTAAGTTGCAGAAAGTCTTGATCCATCGATTCGGATTATTTGACCAGAGAGTGAAAACCTTGTCGGAAATAGGCCTGTTGTTAAACGTGTCTAACGAGCGTGTTCGTCAGATGCAGATAGAGGCGGTTGAACGCGTGCAGAAACGTCTCCGATTCGATGGTTGGGTTTAAGGTTTTTGGCCCCTTATCCTAGCCGATTAATTTACTGGCTTGCTACTCTGTTCTTCCGTAAGTAACAGCAGCTCAAGCTGTGCTTTAGCTGCTGCCTCCAATCTCCATACACTCAATAATCGGTTAAGTGCTGCGCGATAAGTACGACTTTTGAGTAAAAAAGCGAGCGTACTTGTGTAGTTGTTTACGACTTGCGCTTGTGTCTCGACTAATGCGGTTTTGTTTTCGATGTCGATGTGTTGAAGGTTAAAGTCAGGAAGAAACGCACACTCATACCATACCTCTACAATTTCACGAATTTCGAGTTCTTCTTCAGGCACATCGAAGTCTTGTAACTGGTAGTTTTCTGGTATTGTTGATAAATAAACCACATCCAATTTGTCTGCAACAAATGTATACATCGGATTCCTTAGTGTACGCGCTTACAGAGTAAATAGTCTCATCGTTTACATTTTTGTCAATGACCGTGCTCAAGTATGAATGATGAACCACACCACATTCCGAACTTAACTTAGACTTTTTAAGTACTTATCGGTTAACCCGAAATACTTCAGGTTGCCATCTGGCTCCAAGACTAAGCTCATATTGGATGTAGAGATCATGCCCGGATCATTCGTTGAGAAAATAACGGTCTTATTGAGTAGTTTATCGCTGAATAACCGCTTGAAGTAGTGCGAGTTTTCTTGCTCTGCACCATTAAATGGCTCGTCAATGATAATCAAAGATTGTTCGCAGTTGCCTAGCCCTAATGCGAGCCGTAGTCTTTGTTGAATACCATTTGGTAAACTTTTACAGATATCAACGCTCAATTGAGTGTCCAGGCCTTGTGGCAACCATGTATCGAGCTCAAAGAAACTCACCATTTCACGCATTTTTTCTGTTGGGATTAATCCATTATGCAAGATGAAGTTAGTCTCCAAGGAGCCTTCAAAAATATGCAGGTTAAACGGGATGTAGTTAATCGAGGTTCGATAGCGGTAACTGTTGAACTGTTTGATGTTATAACCGTCCACCGAAACTGAGCCTTGATAGCGTTCCTCTAGCCCAGCGATAATAGAGATGAGCGTCGTTTTACCGCAACCTGTTGGTCCACAAATCACGACTTTTGCGCCCGGTGGAATTTTAAAACCAAGATTAGTTAAGCCTGTTGCCGCACCACTATAACGATGGCTCACACCAGAGCCGACGATACTACCTTGAAAGAGGCGAATAGGGGGGCTTTTCTCTAACGTTAGCTTATCGTCATTCATCGCCATAAGGTTGTTGATTTGCGCAGAAGACGCCTTAATGGATTGGAACTTAGAAATAGAGTTGTAGATGCCCATAATAGGCCCCAACGCCTTCCAGACTAAAATTACAGTAGCAAGCATTGCACCTGCATCGGAGGTGCCGTCCATCACGCCGATAACGGCCGCGACGATACTTGCGGTACCAATAACCTGAATCAAACTCCCGCCTGCTGCCTGAACTCTGCTATTAGTCACTGAAACATGTTCTGCATCGTTTGTGCTTTGTAAATGTGATGCGCTAAAGCGGGACTGGATAACACGCAATAATGGCAAGCCTTGGATGGTTTTTATACCACGAAGAATCTCATTCCATTGGTAAGAAACCATGGCGTTGGCGCGAGAGCTCTTGGACGTGGCTTGCGAGTAGATGTAACGAGAATAAACACAGAACACCAACATTAGAATCAACCCCGCCATAACGACTAGCGCTGCGGTACCAGACATAAGAGCAATGGCAATAATGAATACGATAACAAACGGCATGTCGAAGTAGCTTAATGTTGACTCTGCGGTTACCAAACGGCGGAAAGTGTCGATGTCCTTCAATCGTGCTAACTGAGAAGAGACACCAGCGGTAGATGTCATCGAATACGGAAGCCACAACAGTTTGGATATTACGTTTTGAGAAATATGCACCGCCAAATCCTTTCCTGATGTGGCGATGATGTTGACCCGCATTTTCTTGAAAAAGTATTCCGAGAACCCAACAATCACAGCAAATAACGTGAGCCAATAAAGCGTGGCTTGCGAGCTAGACGTCAAGGCGAAGTTGTACACACTCATGATAAAGAAAGGTTGGAGCGCGCCCAAGATGCTGACCACGAAGCTAAGAATAATCAGGCTTTTGAGTTCATTGTTGTAGCGATAAAACGCGTATTTAATCCAGTTACTGCGGTCTTGAGATTCAGGTGGCGGCTCTCGGAACAAGCGCGAGTATTCGCTGATCGAGACCAACAAACATGGCTTCTTGCAGAGCGGGTATTCAATGGTGTTGTTATTGGTGTAATCAAACAGGATCAGTTTGCCGTCTTTGGTGCCCAAGAAAATCGCAGTGAGGTTTTCTATCTCAATAAAACAAGGATGAGGGTGCCCCTCGATGTGCTCCAACGTTTTTAATTTGGTGACGTCACAACGGTAACCAAGACGTTCAATGGTGGCAATAAAACTGTCGCTGTCTTTTGGTTTAGGGATAAAAGCGTCACTGAGGATAGAAGGTGTGCCTTCCCATTCAAGTGCAATGAGGGTGTAAGCTAAACCACGAATCAAAGGAGACTGATTGTATCGCTCGTCATAACTTCGAGCCTCAAAGTCCAACAAGCGCTGAGGGACATTATTAAAATCAACCAAAATACTCATTGGTCACCTCCGGTAAGTTTGACGCGTTTGAGGCGATGATTGAGTTTGTCCATCTTATTGCTGACGATGATGAGGATTTTGTCGTTGGCGCGATAGGCGGTACTGGTCAAAACCAATCGAGCAAAGTCGTCATCATAAACACAGTCGATGTCGTCGAAGATCAACACACGTTTGTTCGCAAGTAAGGCACGCACTAGCAACAAGGCATAAGCGACTTGGCGCGAGAATGGGTTGCGTAAATGTCCTTTTAGCTCGGTGTAAAAACCAGCGGGAAGGGCATCGATTTGTGCTTTGATGTTCATGGTTTCGCAAAGCGCAAATGCGGTGTTGTTTAAGCTCGGGCGGAAACAAGTTAGGTTGTCGATGATGGTGCCTTCGACGAACGAACTGGTTTTGTCGACCATGAGCACGCTATTACGCCAGACATTGTAGTTAACGTCATCCAATGGTGTCTCGTTGATTTGGATATCGAGCTTGGCGTCGGTGTTTTGTCGCGTAATGCAATTCGCGAGGTGGGTTTTGCCTGCGCCGCTTTTCCCTGTTAGCAAGTAAGCCTGACCACGTTCAAACTCGATGCGTTGCTTTTCCGAATACTTCACCGAGATGCGCTCGACTTCCGTCGTGTCATTTTGTTGTTCTACTGATGCAGCAAGCTCAAGCAGCTCGGCGATACGTTGAATATGAAGCTTGTTCAACTCCCAGCGGCTCACCGTGCGCATCACTTGCTGGTATGGCGCGAAGTAACGGTTGGTAAGCATGATGATAGCAGCCATGATGCCTTGACTCGATTGCATGTTGATAACGGCCGTTGCCAAAACCACCACCACACAAGCGATGGAGAGCTGTTGTATGAGCGACAAGATCAGGCTGAAGTTTGATTCAATTTGCTCGTACTTGATGTTCTCGACTTCACGCTCTTCCACCATTTGTGTCATCAAGCTCTCAACGCGATATTCCATATTGCGCGCTTTGATATCGAGTGGGCTAGAGATGATCTCGATGATTTTCGAGGTGGTTAAGCCTTCGATGTCGGATTTGTTTTCTAGGCTGTTGATCTTTTGCTTAGAGAGGCTGAGTGCGAACACTGCTAAAACGATGGAGGCGAGCAAGATGGTCACCCCTGCCCAGATGTTGATCAGACCGATAATCAGAATGGTCAGTATGCTGACAGCAAGGTTGATCAATGCCCGTACAGATTCTCCGCCAAAGAAGGATTTAATCTCTGGAATGGTCGCAATACGCTCTAGGTATTCACCGGGTTCTAGACGACGAAACTTCGATATCTCAGCCAAACAGATTGATTGAAACACCTTGTTGGTTAAGTTGGTTTCGAATTGCTTCATGATCACCGACGAAATCTTCTCTTCCTGATTCTTTAAGTGATAGTCGAGGAAGATGGTGATCAAGATAATGGCAAACAGAAGAAACAGCGTGTCTTTGGCTTGGTTAGGTAAAACACGGTCAAAGATAATAAGAATCGAAAAGGGCAGCACTAAACCAAACAGTGTTGAGATGACCGTTGAGAAAGTCAGATAACACTTGTCAGCAAAGTTAATCTTTTGGGAAAAGTGCTCAGTTTGCATTGCGACCTCCTTTCTTAATCGATGGTTTAGAGAGAAGGTGTTTTGGAACTAAGTCTTGATTGCTTCTGCCTTCGATATCGCTCATCAACTGCATGATGCTTTCGATAGATTGAACCGATAGCATGCCTTTGATTTGCTCAAGATTGATCGATTCAATGATGTAGTCATAGCGCGCGCTCTCGTAATCACGTAGCGCGCTGAACAGTTTACTTTCCGCTGCCAGTAAGTCGGTAATGGTTCGCGTACCAAGCTGATAGGCGCGTTGAATGCCTTTGTAGGAAGCGTAGTTGGCACGGATGATGTTCTCGTAACTGCTGATGGCGCGGGAGAAGTCGTTAATGTTGAGTACTGAGGTGTTAACGCTATTGCGCGTCGCGAACAATGAATCTTGGTACAGCAGCTCGGTTCGCTCGATGGCAGTCGACGATTTTTGATAACCGTAGTAATCCGAACCGCCGGAGAAAATTGGCACATTCAAGTTCAACCCGACGCTGGTCGAGTTACTGTCCCCTGTTGCGGTTGGGTCGGTTCGGTCATAGTTGTTCGCATCGTCGTAACGGTAACTGGCAGAGAGCGATACGGTCGGCACAAAGTTTGAACCGCTTTCTTTCAAGCCTCTTCGGCTGCGCTCGACGGTTTTCTTCGCAACCAATAAGTCGTTATTGAGCTTCAAAGCTTGTTCAAGAATCTCACGTTGTTCGGATTCGCTGATTTCCTCCAAGGGAACACTTTCGTAGATGTCTTGTGATGGGGTGACTGGGTATTGAACTTGAATCTCTAAACCGTTCAAAATTACGCGCCGGTCTTTCTCTAAGGTTCTTAAGCGATTGGCAATGCCTTCTTTCTGGGCAATTACCTCATACAATTCGCTCGCCGCAGTGTTGCCAAGTTCCACGTTGCGACGCATTTGGCGCTCACGTGTTTCAGACGATTTAAGTTCTACTTGGGTGGCTTTGATTTGCGCGTTGTTTTTGAGGTATTCGAAATATTGCGTCGCGATTTCAGAAATGGTGCTCTGGATTTTGTTCTCGTGTTTGATTTCCTCAATGTTGAAATCCAGCTTCGCGGTGCCGTATTTGAAGATGTCGCCAAGGTTAAACACCGATTGCGATAAAGACACGCTGTAGCTATTTGAGTTGTAGCTTGAACGTTTATCTGGTGTTCCCGTTAATATGGTCTCGTTTTCATTCCATGTTGTATCAGCGGCACCGTTTAAAGAAGGCAGGAACTTAGAACGGCTAATGTCGATGTTGTATTCGTTTTCTTCCACGCCTTTGTCACTAGCGCGCAGAGATAAATTGTTTTCCAAGCCGAGTTTGACCGCCTCAAGCAAGGTGGTCGCCATTGCCGAAGGAGCATTGCTCAATGTAAGCGCTGCCAATACGCAGCTAGTTAAGTTTCTGTACCGCCACATACTTGTTGATCACCTTGATGATTTCGTCGTTTTTATAAGGTTTGCTGATCACGTAATCCATTCCAGCTTCGATACAAGCTTGGTGTTCATTACTGCTGGTCAATGCTGTCGCGCCTATGATGGTGCAAGGGTTTTGTCCGCTCTCTTGTTCGTATTGTCGAATGCGTTTGGTTGCTTCAATACCGCCCATGCCAGGCATGATGCAGTCCATAAAAATGATGTCCGAGCGCTGATTCATGAAGTGCTGAACAGCGTCTGCGCCATCGCCAACGGTGTCGGCTTCGTATTCTTGCTTGCTCAAAATACGTTTGAGTAGAATCTGTTGAACACGGTCATCTTCCACAATCAGGAATGAGCTGTTCTCCATCTGATCTTCTGAGGCTTCCGCTTCCATGATTGCTAAAAGATTGGGGATAAACTCATACGGAATCGCAGGGGAGTTCAGAATCTTGTCGACAAAGGTATGGCTCTCTTGCGCTTGCTGAGTGCTAGTGACCGAGAGCAGCAACTTGGTGTTCGGGTGATTGCGCAGTTGCGATTTCACCGTTTTGCTCAGTGAGGGCAGCTTGTTTGGCTCGAACGTGTCGGTCAGCAAGATGGCATCGTATTCGCCAAAGGTTTTTGCCGCAGAGAAGAGTTCGTTCGGCGTTCGAATTGGCGTAATCTCTAAGCCCAAGTTGACTAACATTTTGCTCATCACATCAATGCGCAACTGAGAGTTGGCACACAGTAATAGGCGCTTATTGTCGAAGCGAGTTTTCTCGGTGTGGAAGCTTTTGGCTTTCAAATCGAGCTGAATTTGAAAACGTTCCTGATTGCCCGATTGATACCAATGGCTCTCGTAATAGCCATAATCTTTCAACACGCTTTTCGCCAAATCGTCTTTGGTTGCAGTGTGCTGTTTATGGTCGCTCCAGTGTAGGGTATTGAGCTTGGCAAGCGGCACATCCAGCGTGGTTAAGAAGTTTAGATTGATGGTCAGGCGGGTATTTTCAATGTCTGACGCCGCACCTGATTCAATGGTGACAAACAGTTTCTTGTCGGCTTTGAGTTGGATGGCATTTGATAGCTGAAGGAACAACACCCAGAATAAGCTGGTGGATTGTCCTTCAACACGGTTTGGTAAGTTATCTGAGATAAAGCAGTCTAGCTCACCTTCATTTCGCTGCACTTTTGAACTGATGTGAATCATCAATTCAGACAGTACATTCAGCAGTGAAAACTCTTTCGATTTGCTCTCGGTCCCTTGTGAAATGAGTCGGTTGTAGTTCTCTGCCAATTCAGACAGGGTATTGGCAGCCGAGGTTATATCTTGCGCCATCAACACTCCGCTCTCATCGGTCTCTTGAACGAGATATTGCACGCCGCCGTTAATGGTGTTGGTGATGCCACGAATCTCGTAACCAATCAGAGCATAGAGCTGCTTGTAGAGATCGTTATTGCGTTTTTGCTCTTCGAGTTTGCTGAAAATCAGTTTTAGGTGTGAGTAGATCTGACGCTGCTTAGGATTGATGCTCACTTCATTCAGCAACTCTTCCAACCTTTGTAAATCCAGTAGTTTGAGTTCTTGATAAAGCTCATCGAATTCTTGGTCAATGTCACGCTCATTCGAGCTGGATTTTTTCAGTTTAAGGATTGCCACCAAGTTCGATAGCACTGCGATACCAACCAGTACGACAACGACCACAAACAACCAAATGAAGAACTCGTTTTTCTCCATCATTAGGTCGCTCGCATGGTTGTTAAATATGGTCCGGTAGTTGTCGTCCATTTGTAGGTAGTTATTGGTGAGCGAGAGGTACAGTGCCAACACATCGTCGCGTGTTTTTTGGCTGTCTGAGAAGCGATTGATTGCCAGTTCAAGCTGCGTGTATTCGGTCGCGCCCACCAAGCTAAACTCGGTTTTGTTGAGTGACGCGAGCGACTTAAATTGGTCAATTTCGTCTTTCAGAACCTCAAAATCAAGCTCTGTTGTACTGCAATAACGTGCGCTTAAACAGCGTTGAAGCGTTTGAATATCAAACTCGATAGTTTGGTTGAGCTGTTGAGCTTGAACCAACAGAGGCGCGTTTTGCACTTTCTCGACTGAATCCACTTTTTCCCAAGAGATATACAAATAAAAGGCGAGGGCAGCCAGCATCAAGCTGAAAGCGATGCTTAGGCGCATAACAGGAACGGAAATATTGTAAGAAGGTTTGCTACTCATCCATCACCTCTCATCGAATGCGTCTTCGATAGCCGACATAACCGGCTTCGCTGCGTATTCGATCACCCGGCGTGAACCTGTTTTCACGTCTGCGGTAAACTCCATATAAGGGGACAGCTTGTATTGTGTGCCTCCGCGCTCTAGATAGTTTTGACTGATTTGGATTTCCGCGAGATAGAATTCTGCGTCTTCTTCTTCATAAGAAGAACGGCTGATCGATGCAATTCGACCTTCCAAAAATCCGTATTTGGCAAAGTTGTAGGTATCCATCTTCACTTTGACCGCTTGTCCGATTTCTACAAAACCCATGTCTTTACGCGGGATCTTCGCCTCTCCATGAAGGGCGTTATTGATCGGTGCAATGTCCGCGATGCTTTCACCTGGCGGTATCACAGCGGATCGGAAGTTGAAGTGCACTTTATCTACTACACCGTCAATAGGGGCGTAAACCACGAGACGATCCACTTTATCTGAGTGTTGAGGACGTAATATACGTTTCAACTTTAAGTCCTTGTTTGCTTGAATGATTTGCGCTTGATACTCGGCGTTACGATTCTCCACCAAGTCTCGGTACTGCTTCTCTAGTTTGTCGAGTTGGAAGCGCTCATTCATGACCGACTCATCAAGGTTTTCTATCTCACGCACCATGTTTGACTCTTGAACCTGCATATTCAGAACATCGACGTAAGACGCCATTTCCTCTTTGTACAAGGTGTTCTTAATATTGAGCTGCTTGCGGATCAAGGAGAGCTGGTTCTCGGAGCTTTTACGGCGCTTGAGCATTGAATCAATAAGTGAATTCTTATGTTGGATATCGTGAGTGATCAACTCTTCATTGGAACGGTTTTTGGAAAACTCTTGCTGCCAGGTATTCATGTTGACTTGCACTAATTCTGGGTACTTTTCGATGTAGGCAGAAAAATCGGGTTCCACCATATCGCGCAGGCTTTCGTAACGAATCTTGTCTAGCTCAAGCTGAATGATCTCTGTGTTTACCGTATCAAGTTGAGTGTTTCTATCCAGAGAGCGAAGGCGTGCAATAGGCTGACCTTCATAAACCACTTCGCCTTTGCGTACTAGCATTTCTTCTAGAATACCGCCTTCAAGGTGTTGCACTTTTTCGATGTCAGATTCGAGCAATAGCTCACCGCGCACCGACACCACAATGTCGATACGAGCCTGAGATGCCACGGCGATAGCCACCATGGAAAGCAAAAAGATAACCAGCAAGGTTTTGTGTACGCTGGTCATTGCACTGGCTAGCACGATTGTATCGTCTGCTGTTACCTTCGAAGCTTCGTTGTTCGAAACGAGTGCCTTTTTGAGGTGATGTTCTATTTGCTTATTACTCATGAGCCACCCCTACGATTCACTACCTGTGCGGCTATCGATTGAATTTTCGATTTTTAACAGCTGGCTAATTTGTTTGTTTACGTTGTTAAGCTCGGTTTTAACGTCCTCGATCAATTCATTAGGAGCAGGGAAATGGTGTTTGTTTAAGTGTTCAAGCTTTGCCAATTTTGGTGGTAAGTCGTCATCACATAACAAGACGAGAATGGTCTTTAGCCTTTTTGAATAACATCTGAGTGCTTCAAAACGGTTTTGTTTATGCAGCATCTCAATATCAATCCCTGCATCACTGAAATCTTGGTAAAAATCGCCTAATAGCAATTGCAGCCCCTTATGGCTGTTGTCGACTGAGCGCAACAGATTTGTCATATTTATCATTATCCCACCGCACTAATTGCTTTAATGACAACAAGTAAGGATCTTTATACTGGGTTTTCAAATTTTTTTGTTTTTATGGAACTCGAAAGGTATGAAAAAAGTTGTATAAAAAAGTTGGTTTCTAAAAATGGTGTCCTTTACTGCCTCTAAATACGATCAGTTAGCTAAAAGCAACGGAGGCTGTAATGGCAGGCGACACTAATCAAGAAAAAGACAATGAAAAGCTTAACGATGCGGTAGAGCAAACAGAAACGAAGGATACGGGGACAAAAGAAGAAAAACAGCAGTCGACCGTCTCTTCGACTGTAGCGACTGGTGCTGAAAGTGCAGATGCTGTTGATGAAGCCAATCGTGCGATGGAAGAAAATCCTAGTGGCGCGGGTACGGAAGAAGAAGCAGTGAGCTCGGGTGGCGCAGTTCAAGAAGAGGATACTGAAAGTAGCAGCGACTCTGACGCTGCACAATCCAATGTTGTTGATAGTGTAGTTTCTAGCGGAGAATCAGGTGACGAGGCTCTGGGCAGCGGTGGTTCGGATTCTGGGGCGGGTGCCCAAGCGGTCGGTGGTGGTGATGCCTCTGGCTCTGAAGGTGGTTCGGACGCAGAAGGCAATGAAGCGCAAGGACAAGCGGTACAAACTTCATCTGCGCCAAGTGCTTCTTCAGACTCTGAAGGTTCTCAAGGTGGTGACGAGCTAGATTCAGAAACCACTGAAGAGAGCTTCGCGGTGGATGTACAAGACACCAGCGAAGAAACCACGACGCAAGTAGAAGACGATTTCGACTCCGAAACTACGAGCGAGACGTTCCAAATTAAAGTCGAAGGTGAAAATGACGCGCCAGAAGTAGGGCAAGATCTGGCATACATCATGGATGAAGATGGCACTATTACCTTCACTCAAGAACAACTTCTCGGGTACGCGAGTGATGTTGATGGCGATGATCTTGCCGCATTCAACGTGCAAGTGGGTGCTAATGCATCGGTTGTGGATAATGGTGATGGCACTTATACCGTCACACCTGAAGCTGATTTTAATGGTGAACTCGACTTAACGTTTGATATCAGTGATGGTCAAGAAACCATTTCTAGTTCGATTGATTTAACCGTTCGTCCAATCAATGACGCCCCAGTGCCTGAAGATAAAACCTTTGAGGTGGAAGAGGACGGCACGCTGATCTTCACAGATGCTGACCTGCTTGCTGGCGCAACGGATATTGAAGGCGATAACCTCACCGTTGAAGGCGTGAGCTACGACGGTGGTGACGGCATCCTGACCGACAACGGCAATGGGACTTACACTTTTGCGCCAAATGAAAACTTCAACGGCGATGTGAACTTCAGCTTTGATGTGTCCGACGGCACAGATACGGTTTCTGCCAACATTGATGTAAGCGTCACGCCTGTCGATGACGCACCAGTATCTGGCAATCTTGCTTACTCGGTGGATGAAGATGGCTCGATTCGTTTGAGCCAAGAGCAGTTGTTGTCGCAAGCTTCCGATGTGGAAGGCGATGCACTGACGGCATCTAATCTTTCGGTAGATGGCAACGCGACGGTGACTCAAAACGACGATGGTAGCTTCACTATCACGCCGGACGCAGATTTCAACGGTGACATCGACATCAGCTTTGATATTTCCGATGGCACGAATACCGTCCAAGCAACCGCTGACCTAACGGTTAATCCAATCAACGATTTGCCGGTTCCTCAAGACCAGCAGTTTAGCGTGGAAGAAGATGGCACGCTGATCTTTACGGACGCTGACCTGCTTACTGGCGCTACCGATATTGAAGGCGATAACCTAACGGTTGAGGGCGTAAGCTACGACGGTGGTGACGGCATCCTGACCGACAACGGTAACGGGACTTACACTTTTGCGCCAAATGAAAACTTCAATGGTGATGTGAACTTCAGCTTTGATGTGTCCGATGGCACAGATACGGTTTCTGCCAACATTGATGTCAGTGTGACGCCAGTCGATGATGCACCAGTATCAGGCAATCTTGCTTACTCGGTGGACGAAGATGGCTCGATTCGTTTGAGCCAAGAGCAGTTGTTGTCGCAAGCTTCCGATGTGGAAGGCGATGCACTGACGGCATCTAATCTTTCGGTAGATGGCAACGCGACGGTGACTCAAAACGACGATGGTAGCTTCACCATCACGCCGGACGCAGATTTTAATGGTGATATCGACATCAGCTTCGATATTTCAGATGGCACGAATACCGTTCAAGCAACTGCTGACCTAACCGTTAACCCAATCAACGATCTGCCGGTTCCTCAAGACCAACAATTCAGTGTGGAAGAGGACGGCACGCTGCAATTTACTGATGCGGATCTGCTTGCTGGTGCGACCGACATTGAAGGCGATGACCTTTCTGTAACGGGAATCAGCTATGAAGGCACCGACGGCGTTCTAACTGACAATGGTGATGGCACATATAGCTTTGCGCCAAATGAGAACTTCAACGGTGATGTGAACTTCAGCTTCGACGTATCTGATGGCACGGATACGGTTTCAGCGAATGTAGATGTGAGCGTCACGCCGGTGAATGATCCTCCGGTGGCTGGTTCAACGTCTTACACAGTTCACGAAGACAACTCTATTACCATTTCTGACGCGCAGCTGTTGGCAAACTCTTCGGATTTAGAAGGGGATGTCTCGATTGATAGCGTGAGCTACTCTGGCAGCGATGGTGTGTTGCAAATCAATGGTGACGGTACGTACACCTTCTCTCCAAATGAAAACTTTAATGGTGAAGTGACGCTTGATGTTGTCGTCGCTGATGAAGAAGGCGCAACGGATGTCACCACTGCTGGCATTACGGTGCTGGAAGTGAACGATCCACCAGTCGCAGGACCAACTTCTTACACTATTGATGAAGATTCAGTTCTGACCTTCAGTGAGTCACAAGTGCTGTTGAATGCCTCTGATGTGGAAGGCGATGTAGAGCTTGTTGGCATTAGTTACGATGGTCCGGATGGCATTTTCACCGTTAACGATGATGGTACGTGCAGCTTCGCGCCAAACGAGAACTTTAACGGACAAGTTCAACTTGATGTGACCATTCGAGATGAGGATGGGGCAGAAGTTGATACCGTCATCAATGTGAATGTATTGCCAATCAATGATGCGCCAGTATCGGGTGATTTGGCTTACAGCGTTGATGAAGACGGTGCGATTACACTCAGCCAAGAGCAGCTTCTTTCTCAAGCGTCTGATATTGAGGGCGATGACCTGACTGCTAGCGATTTGACTGTCGATGGAAACGCAACCGTTACAGCGAACGATGATGGCAGCTTCACGATTACGCCAGATGCGGACTTTAATGGTGACATTGATATCCAATTCAACATTACGGACGGCACAGACACTATCCAAGCAACGGCGGATCTAACGGTTAATCCGGTTAACGATCTTCCTGTTCCTCAAGACCAGCAGTTTAGTGTTGAAGAAGACGGCACGCTTCAGTTTACTGACGCAGACTTGCTTGCTGGCGCGACCGACATCGATGGCGATAACTTAACGGTTGATGGCATTAGCTACACAGGCAGCGATGGTGTGCTGACTGACCACGGTGATGGTACTTACACCTTTGCACCAAACGAAAACTTCAACGGTGATGTCAGCTTTAGCTTTGGTGTTTCTGACGGCACTGAGACCGTACCAGCAAATGTGGACGTGAGCGTCACTCCAGTCAATGATCCTCCGGTTGCGGGTGCAACGTCTTACATGGTTGATGAAGACAACGCGATTACCATTTCTGACGAGCAGCTTCTGGCTAACTCTTCGGATGTGGAAGGCGCAGTGTCCATCGATAGCGTGACCTATTCAGGCACCGATGGCGTATTCCAAGACAACGGTGACGGCACTTACACCTTCATGCCGAATGAGAACTTCAGCGGTGATATCAGCCTTGATGTGATTGTGGCGGATGAGCAAGGTGCGATTGACGAAACGACCGCAGGCATTACGGTCATTGAAGTGAATGACCCTCCAGTTGCCGGTCCAACGTCTTACTCGATTGATGAAGATTCAGTACTGACATTCAGTGAGTCACAAATTCTTGCCAACGCATCTGATATCGAGGGCGATGTAGAGCTTGTTGGTATCAGCTATGAAGGCTCGGATGGTATCTTTACCGTCAATGGCGATGGTACTTGTAGCTTTGCGCCAAACGAGAACTTCAATGGTCAAGTTCAGTTGGATGTGACCATTCAAGATGAGAATGGGGCAACCGTTGATACGCACATCAATGTCGATGTCTTACCAATCAACGATCCACCAGTATCGGGTGATTTGGCTTACACTATCAACGAAGACAGCTCAATCACGTTAAGCCAAGAGCAGTTGCTTGCCAAAGCGGGCGATATTGATAGCGAGAACCTTGAAGCTATCAATCTATCGACAGATGACAACGCGACGATTCAATACAACGATGATGGCAGCTACACCATCACTCCGGATGAAAACTACGATGGCGACCTAGATCTGACCTTCGATATCATTGATAACGATGGCGGCTCGGTACAAGTTGGTCTGGATATTACGGTTAATCCTGTGAATGACTTGCCACAAGCGCAAGATCAACAGTTCACGGTAGAAGAAGATGGCACCTTGCTGTTCACGGATGCAGACCTATTGGAAGGCGCATCGGATATTGATGGCGATGATCTGTCTATCGAAAACGTACTCTACACAGGTGCGGATGGTGTGCTTACCGACAATGGCGATGGCACTTACAGCTTCGCGCCGAATGAAAACTTCAACGGTGATGTTCAGTTCACATTCGATGTGTCTGACGGCACAGGTTCAACACCAGCATTCATTGATGTCAGCGTGACACCAGTGAACGATCCACCGGTTGCAGGTTCAACGTCGTACACGGTTCAAGAAGACGGTCAAATCACCATTAGTGACGAGCAGTTGTTAGCCAACTCTTCTGATGTGGAAGGCGATGTAGCCTTGGCGAATGTTAGCTACTCTGGTAACGACGGTAGCTTCGTGGACAATGGCGACGGCACATATACCTTCACGCCAAATGAGAACTTTGACGGTAACATTTCGCTCGACGTTACGGTTATCGACCAAGATGGTGCAACGGATACAACAACCGCAGGCATCGATGTTATCGCGGTGAACGACGCACCAGAAACGTCAGGTATTCAAGCTGAGGTAGATGAAGATAACGCCATCACCATCACCCAAGAACAGTTGCTTGCGAATGCGACAGACATTGAAGGTGACGACCTTGTTGCCAGCAACCTGCAAACCAATGACCCAGATGCGACGATCGTAGCCAACGACGATGGTTCATTCACCATTACGCATACGGAAAACTTCAATGGTGAGTTGGACTTCACTTACAACATCAGCGATGGCGAAAATGATGTTCTGACCACGTTGGATCTGACCGTTAACCCTGTCAACGATGCGCCAGAAGCAGGCGACGAGATCTTTATTCAAGCGGAAGAAGACCAAACCGTGGGTGTATCTCTGCGTGAAGAGCCTGCGTTACGTCTCGACCAAGCCCCTGAAAACGGCATCATTGAAGCCAATCTAAATGACGAATGGGTACAGCTAGAAGTCGGGCAGGAGGTGCCTGCAGATACGGAAGTGCGCTTCATTCCAAACGATGATGCATTGGCAAACGGTACGCATACCACCCAAATCGGTACCTTTGATGACAATGCGAGTGTTGATGATTGGGGGGATGAAATTGACCCATATACTCGCCAGTTCACTGATGGTGATTTGACCGTAACGGTACAGAGTAATGATGATCCGCTTGGTGCATGGAATGGTAACACCCACATTGGGCATGGTATTGGCGATACTGACCGTCAGGGCTTGAGTGGTGATGAGAAACTAACTGTGACCGTTGAAGGTCAAGATATCAACGAAATCAGCTTCCACCTAGATGGTCTAGGCGGCTGGTTTATGGAAGAGTCTCGCCACTTTACCGAAGTCGAAATTCGCGCATTCAACTCTGATGGTGACTTGATAGACTCGATGACTTACCACAAAGAAGATCGTGGTAGCTATGAGACGGATTACACCCTAACGGTGAACGAGCCTGTATCTTACTTTGAGCTAGGAACGATTCAAGGTAACGGTACTTACGTGGTTCAAAACATGACGGTTTCGCAAACTTGTCATGATGAAGCGGTGTTCACATCTATTGGCGTGGACGGCACGGAAATCACGGAAACGGTAGAGCTGAATATCCGTGAAGGTGACAGTGAAATCGAACTGACGGCTGATCTGCCAAATGTGACCATTGATACCGAAGGTTCTGCGCAGTTTGCCTCTGTGGTTATCACTGAAGAGCAGCTTCTCGCACAAGCGAGTGATATCGATAGTGACGTTCTTGATATTCAAAACCTAGAGCTGGTGGGGGATAACGCGGAGCACGCTACGTTAACCGACAACGGCGATGGTACATGGACAGTCACACCGGATGAGAACTTCTATGGTGAGATTGAGCTTGGTTACCAAGTTACGGATGGTGAACTCACCGACGACAACATCATCAACATCAACTTCGAAGCAGTAAACGATGCGCCAATCGTTTCTGGTCCGATTGTGTTGTCGACTGATGAGGATGTGGGCATTACGTTTAGCGCGGATGATTTGCTTGCCAATGCAAGTGACGTGGAAGGCGATGCGCTGTCTATCTCTGATATCTCTTACAGCGGTGACAACGGTGAGCTTGTCGACAATGGCGACGGCACTTACACCTTTATGCCGAATGAAAACTTCAATGGTGAAGTCGACATCGATTACAAAGTCTTCGATGGCACCGATGAAGTCGATACCCATCTAGATCTGACCGTTATTCCAGTCAACGATGTGCCAGTTCCTGGTGCGCCGCTGCATACTCAAATGCTAGAAAACGGCACGATCATCATCGAAGCAAAAGACCTGTTATCAGGTGCGACCGATGTGGATGGCGACATTCTGCATATCGAGAACCTGCTGCTTGTTGACCAGTCACAAGGTACGTTGACAGACAACGGCGACAACACCTTTACCTTCGAGCCAACTTCGAACTTCTACGGCGAAGTGAACCTGACCTTCGACATCAGCGATGGTCAAGCAAGCGCACCAAGCACAGCGAAGATCGATGTTGAGATCGTCAACGAAGGTCCAGAGGTTAGCGGTCCTGTTGATGCGGTCGTCGATGAAGATGGCTCAATTACCATCACTCAAGAAGACTTGTTAGCGAACGCGACGGACGTGGATGGTGACAACCTTGAAGCGGTGAACCTGTCGACCAACGATCCTAATGCAACCATCGTTGAGAACGCTGATGGTAGCTTCACGATTACACCGAGCGAAAACTTCTTTGGTGAAATCGAATTTACTTATGACGTAACTGACGCGATTGAAACCGTCGCTGCGGATCTAAACCTCACCGTTAACCCAGTGAACGACCTGCCAGATGTGCCTGATTTGTCCTTCACCACAAAAGACGGCGAAGCTATCACGATTACTGAAGCAGAGCTGCTGGCTCAAGCGACGGACATCGAAGGCGATGACTTATCTGTTGTGAACGTGACGAGCTTAAGCGACACGGTTCAAGTAACAGACAATGGCGATGGCACTTACACGTTAACGCCAGAGCAGGGCTTCTTCGGTAATGTTGACCTCACGTTTGATGTGAGTGATGGCACCGATGTGGTGGCGGCAAACATCGACTTGAAAGTTGAGTTCGTCAACGACGCACCAGAAGCAGCGCCAATCGTGGCAGACGTGGACGAGGATGGCTCTATTCTCGTGACACAAGAAATGCTGCTTGAAAATGCCAGCGATCAAGATGGTGATGACCTATACGCAACGGCACTAGAAACCAATGATCCGAATGCCTCTATCGTGGATAACGGCGACGGCACCTTTACCGTTACGCCTTCACAGAACTTCAACGGAGACATCGAGTTTACTTATGAAGTGAGCGACGGTGAATTGAGTGTTGCCAATGAAATGACATTGACGGTGAACCCAGTCAATGACATTCCAATTGTTGCGCCTGGCATGTACCACATTGAAGAGGATGGCAGCATCCTGTTCACGCAAGAAGATCTTCTGAGTGGCGCGATTGATATTGATGGTGATGACCTCACTGTTACGAGCATTAACTACTCGGGTGATGAAGGTACTGTAACGGATAACGGTGACGGTACATTTAGCTTCGTACCAGAAGAGCACTTCAGTGGTGACTTACAGTTCAGCTTTACGGTTTCTGACGGTACGGATGAAGTTGAGCAAGACATTAATGTCCATATCGAAGCCGTAGCAGATGCGCCAGATCTAGTCATCACTGATGGCGACGGTCGAAACGTGGATGACCAAGCGATCTTGGTTGAGCCAGGCGGTATTGTTGAAGTGAACATCGCCGCAGCATTGGTTGACCAAGACTTGTCAGAAACGCTGACGGTGACCGTTGATGGTGTTCCAGAAGGTTCGGTGATCAGCTACGACAACGAAGGGGTACTTAACGATCAAGACAACGGTATCACCAGTTTTAACGATACTGAAATCACGGTTACCTTTGAAGGTGAAACCGCGGGTTACCAAAACACAGCGGGTTACTACAAAGTCGATGAAGATGGCAACATCACTGGCGTTGAAGTGGTGTACGAAAACGCTTCTCAAGTTGGCGGTGGCGGTGACCTCGTACCGGGACAAGATCAGTTCAGCTTCCAAATCTCGGAAGGGGAAAGCTTCAACCTATTCTTGATTCCTAACGGTCATAACTTCAATGACTTTGCATCCATGCAAGATGGTCAGTACGAGTTCCGTGCAGCAGATGGCTCTCCTGCGAACATGGATACCGTTGACCCACAACTCGTGTTTGTTGGCGCTGATGGTTCTGAAACCGTGATTCAAAGTCAATTCGGTGATGCAGTCTTCCATGGTGGTTCAAGCTCAGAGCTTAACCAAGATGGTATTGAGCATACCCGAACTACCGTGAACGAAGACGGTGAACTGGTTTACGGCTTTGAAGATCTCTACGGTGGCGGCGATGCCGATTACACCGACTTCAACTTCACCATTGATGTAGGTGAAGTGAACAGCCAGATCTACAGCGGTGAAGTTACAGTCGGTCCAGATGGTTCTGTAACGCTTCCAACCACAGCAATTGAACAAGAGCTACAGATTCAATTGCCAGAAGACTTTAACCAACAGCTAGAAATCAATGTAACGGCAACGGCAACAGAGCTATCAAATAATGATTCTGAAACCGTTTCTCAAACCATCTACGTCAATGCAACAGGTGCCCACATTGAACATGCACCTGAAGCATTGCCTGTTTCAGCGATGGTTGAAGAAGATGGTTCAATCCTAATTACGCAAGAAGATTTGCTTGCTAATGCGCGTGACTTGGATGGAGACCAACTGACAGCGCTGAATCTGGCAACGGATGATGAAAACATCACCATCACAGACAATGGTGACGGTACTTACACCTTAACGCCAGATGCGGACTTTAATGGTGATATCACCTTTACGTTCGATGTGTCTGACGGCGATGATGTTGTCTCTACCAACCTTGAGTTATTGGTGTCACCAGTTAACGATGCGCCTGAACCACAAGATCAAGCGTTCACTGTTGGCGAAGATGGTGTGCTGACCTTTACTGATGCGGATCTCCTAACAGGCGCTACCGATATTGAAGGGGATGACTTATCTGTTGAGGGCGTCACTTACACAGGCGCGGACGGTGTTCTTACTGACAATGGTGATGGCACATATAGCTTCGCACCAAACGAGAACTTTAATGGCGACGTGAACTTCACTTTCGATGTTTCCGATGGCACGGATACCGTGACGGCGAATATCGACGTAAGCGTGACGCCGGAGAACGATCCACCGGTTGCAGGCAGCACGGCTTACACCGTTCATGAAGACAATTCGATTACCATTAGTAACGAACAGCTGTTGGCTAACTCGTCTGATATAGAAGGCGAAGTGGCGATTGATAGCGTGAGCTACAGCGGTAACGATGGCGTGCTGGAAATCAACGGTGATGGTACGTACACCTTCTCACCAAACGAAAATTTCAGCGGCGAGGTGAGCCTAGATGTTGTCGTTGTCGATGAAGATGGTGCAACGGACTCGACCACTGCAGGCATTACTGTGATTGAGGTAAATGACCCACCAATCGCAGGTCCTACCGCATACACTATCGATGAAGACCAAGTTCTGACCTTTAGTGAATCGCAAGTGCTACTGAATGCTTCGGATGTTGAAGGGGATGTCGAGCTAGTAGGCATCAGCTACGACGGTCCAGATGGCATCTTCTCAGTAAACGGTGATGGTACTTGTAGCTTTGCACCGAATGAAAACTTCAACGGTCAAGTACAGTTGGATGTGACCATTCGCGATGAAGATGGCGCAGAGGTTGATACTTACATCACAGTCGATGTCTTACCAATCAATGATGCACCTGTATCTGGTAACTTGGCGTACAGCGTTGATGAAGACAATTCAATTACGCTAAGCCAAGAGCAGCTACTTGCTCAAGCATCGGATGTAGAAGGCGACGCGCTAACCGCGACTAACCTAGTGGTTGACGGTGATGCAACTGTCACGGCAAACGATGATGGCAGCTTCACCATTACGCCTGATGCGAACTTTAATGGTGATATTGATATCACGTTCGATATCAACGACGGCAGCGACACTATTGTTGCAACGGCTGACCTAACCGTTAACCCAGTTAATGACTTGCCGCAGCCAGAAGATCAAGCGTTCACCATTGGTGAAGATGGTGTGTTGACCTTCACTGTTCAAGACCTGTTGGATGGTGCAACGGACATCGATGGCGATGATCTATCGGTAGAAGGTGTCACTTACACAGGCGCGGACGGTGTCCTAACTGACAATGGCGATGGTACATATAGCTTCGCACCGAATGAGAACTTCAATGGTGATGTGAACTTCACCTTCGATGTTTCCGATGGCACGGACACCGTGACTGCGAATATCGATGTGAC
>NZ_JAWOTD010000028.1:0-51655 GCF_033338715.1 Vibrio sp. Vb1337
GTCTACGTTTCGCGATCCGTGAAGGTGGCCGTACAGTAGGTGCTGGTGTTGTTGCTAAGATCTTCGACTAATTCATAACGAATTAAACGAAATCTTGCACTGTTCTTCTTTTTGAAGAAAGCGCATCGAAAAGGGAAGCTTAGGCTTCCCTTTTTCATTTCTAGATTACATTTAGTTATAAGTGTTGAAATAAAAGACGTCACTTTTTCGATTTAAAAACAGAGTTTTACCGGCTTTGTTTCTTAACGCTTTTACTCACCCCTCTTAACCCTTTGATCTTTTCCTGCAGCGGTAAAATCGTTATAACCAAATATTCTGAGCGGACACCATAATGCGACTGGTAACAAGAACTATTCTTGTTTATATTGTTTGTCACAGATTAGTTTTATAGGTTTTTTGAGTATGTACGTTTGTCTTTGCCATGGTGTCTCCGACAAAAAAATTAGGAAGTTGGCGATAGATGAAGGCGTAACAGATATTAAAGGAATCAAAAAGTGCACGGCATTGGGCAGCCAATGTGGTAAGTGCATCAGACAGGCCAAGGAAATTTTAGCGGAAACTAGTTACACGGAATTTAAACAAGCCAGCTAATTGCTGTAAGTATGCAGTAATTATTTGCCTTACATTTTGACACCTTCTCATTTGCTTCTACATTTAAATGAAGCCAAAGAGGAGGGTTTTGTCATGAAAGGCGATCCAATCATCATTCAACATCTCAATAAAGTGCTCGGTAACGAGCTCGTCGCTATTAATCAGTATTTTCTTCACGCCCGAATGTATAAAGACTGGGGCTTAAAGCACCTAGCAGACAAGGAATATCACGAATCTATCGATGAGATGAAGCATGCCGATCATCTAATTGAGCGTATTTTGTTCCTTGAAGGCCTACCGAACCTACAAGATTTAGGTAAGTTGATGATTGGTGAAGATACCAAGGAAATGCTCGAGTGTGATTTAAAGCTTGAAATGGCGGCTATTCCAGATTTAAAAGATGCGATTGCCTACGCTGAAGACATTCGAGATTATGTGTCTAGAGATCTCTTCCAAGATATTCTTGAAGATGAAGAAGAACATGTTGATTGGCTAGAGACGCAACTTGGCTTGATTGAAATGTCTGGTATTGAGAATTATCTCCAAGCGCAATACGTGGACGAAGAGTAACGATACTTTCTGAGTTTGCATACTCCAATAATAGTAAGAAGAAAGAGCACCTGACTCGAAAATCAGGTGCTTAACCCCGTTATCTGGTCTAATCTCTTTTATTATCGGCTTTTTAAGGATATTGCTCGCAATCTTGCCTATGAAGTTTGATTTCTATCCGATAGAATTTATGCCCCCTTACCTAAAAATAAAAAAGAGAAACGTCCATGTCTGAAGACAACCACCAAGCAGCCACTCCAGAAGAAGAACATCGCCAAAAAGCATTGGATTACCATGCTTATCCAACTCCAGGAAAGATTGCTGTCGAACTGACAAAGCCTGCGGAAACGGCGGGTGATCTTGCCCTTGCTTACAGCCCTGGTGTTGCAGAGCCAGTGCGTGAAATCGCACAAAACCCGGATAACGTGTACAAGTACACTGCAAAAGGGAACATGGTTGCTGTTATTTCTAACGGTACCGCTATTCTAGGTCTAGGTAACCTAGGTCCACTTGCATCTAAGCCAGTGATGGAAGGTAAAGCGTTACTGTTTAAGCGTTTCGCAGGTCTTGACTCTATTGATATTGAAGTTAAGCACCGCACGATCGATGAATTTGTTGATACTGTTGCGAGCATTGCAGACACTTTTGGCGGTATCAACCTTGAAGATATTAAAGCACCAGACTGTTTTGAGATTGAAAAGCGTCTGATTGAACGTTGTGATGTACCAGTATTCCACGATGATCAACATGGTACTGCTATTGTAACGGCAGCGGGTATGCTGAATGCAATCGAACTTCAAGGTAAGAAACTTGAAGATTCAACAATTGTTTGTCTTGGCGCTGGCGCTGCCGCTGTAGCTTGTATGGAGCTTCTGATCAAATGCGGCGCAATGCGCGAAAAAATCTACATGCTAGATCGCAAAGGTGTGATTCACACTCGTCGTGATGATCTTAATGAATATAAGCAGCTATTTGCGAACAATACAGATAAGCGCACACTAGAAGACGTGATTGAAGGTGCAGATCTGTTCCTAGGTGTATCTGGTCCAAACCTATTGCCAGCGGAAGCGTTGAAGTTGATGGCAGATAAGCCAATCGTATTCGCATGTTCTAACCCGGATCCTGAAATCAAGCCGGAACTTGCTCACGCAGTTCGTGATGACTTGATCATGGGTACTGGCCGTAGTGATTATCCTAACCAAGTTAACAACGTATTGTGTTTCCCATTCATTTTCCGCGGTGCTCTTGATGTGCGTGCAAGTGAAATCAATGATGAAATGAAACTTGCAGCCGTTGAGGCGATTCGTGAGCTAGCAAAAGAGCCTGTACCTGAAGCCGTATTGAAGGCTGCAGGTGTTGATAAGCTAGAGTTTGGTGCGGACTATATTATTCCAAAACCAATGGATTCACGTTTGCTACCACGTGTTGCAAAAGCGGTTGCTCAGGCGGCGGTTAATTCAGGTGTAGCTCGTATCGAGATGCCTGAAAACTACATGGCAGAGTAATATATCTTTCAGATGTGATACATAAAAAATGGGACGCTATTGCGTCCCATTTTTTATGTCATTCATTTGGCTCGAGGCAAGAGTTATTACCTGAAACCTCTTATCAGGCTTTTTTATTCTTCGTCGAATGACTCAAATTCGATGCCCATTTCCGTCATCAGCGCTTTTACTTCTGTTGGAATATCATCAGGACGGTCTTTACGAAGGTCTTCATCTGTCGGAAGTGGCTGACCTGTGTACGCGTGCAAAAATGCCTCGCATAGCAATTCGCTATTGGTTGCATGGCGTAAGTTATTGATCTGACGGCGAGTACGCTCATCAGTTAGCACCTTTAAAACTTTTAGCGGGATAGAGACGGTAATTTTTTTTACTTGTTCGCTTTTTTTGCCGTGCTCTGCATATGGGCTAATGTATTCGCCATTCCAGTCAGCCATTGCACACCTTCATTTATGTAATCGGTTAAAAATAATTTAGGTGCTGATTTTAGCTGCATTTACCGCCATAAGCAAAGACATATAGACGTCTAGAAGTGTTGACGTCTCATTTTTTGACGAGTAAAGTGAACATAACAGCAAAGGAAGCGTGTTGATCACTTTATGTTACTCATTAGATATAGCGCATTCCTATTTAGAAGTCATTACCCGTGAAAGGATACACCCATGAGCACTCGCAAACCTGCGACCATTGCAGTACGCACTGGTATTGAATCAGACAGCCAATATCATGCTGTCGTTCCACCTATTTATCTTTCCACTAACTATGGTTTTCCTGCTTTTGGTGAAGTGCCCAAGTATGATTACACACGATCTGGTAATCCAAACCGCGGACTGTTGGAAAGTGCGCTATCTGAACTTGAGTCTGGAAAAGGAGCGGTTGTTACTAACTGCGGTACGTCGGCATTAAATTTATGGGTTTCCGCTTTTCTCGGCCCAGATGATCTCATTATTGCTCCTCACGATTGTTATGGTGGTACCTATCGTCTTTTTAATACCCGAGCTAACAAAGGCGATTTTAAGGTTCAGTTTGTCGATCAATCAGACGAACAGGCTTTAGATGCTGCATTGGCACAAAAACCAAAACTCATTTTGCTAGAAACTCCGTCAAACCCTCTGGTTCGCGTAGTGGATATTGCAGCTACTTGTGAAAAAGCGAAACAAATCGGCGCGTTAGTTGCGGTGGACAATACCTTTTTGACACCCGTGTACCAAAAACCTTTAGAGCTAGGTGCGGATTTTGTTATCCACTCCACAACAAAGTACATCAACGGTCATTCGGACGTAATTGGTGGAGTAATCATCACCAACACAGAAGCGCATGCAGAAGAGCTTGCATGGTGGGGCAATTGTATTGGTGCAACGGGCACACCTTTCGATAGTTACATGACACTGCGAGGTATTCGTACGCTTGCTGCTCGTATGAGAGTACATGAAGAGAGCTCACAGCAGGTACTAGCTTACCTACAGAAACAAGCGTTAGTTAAAACTATCTATCATCCAAGCCTGCCGGAACATCCAGGTCACGACATTGCTAAAAAGCAGCAAACGGGCTTTGGCTCTATGTTGAGTTTTGAGTTTGCTGGTTCGTTTGAGCAGTTAAAGGTGTTTGTGAAAGAGCTCCAACTGTTTTCATTAGCAGAGTCATTAGGTGGTGTAGAAAGTTTGATTTGCCACCCAGCATCCATGACGCACCGTGCAATGGGTGAGGAGGCGCTGGCGGAGGCTGGGGTCTCTCATCAACTATTGCGTTTGTCTGTCGGTTTGGAAGATGCACAAGACCTCATCACAGATTTAGAACAAGCGTTCGCTAAAGCTACCCAGTAATAGGAGACGATAACAATGACTGTACAACGTCAGCTGCATAAGTTTGGTGGCAGTAGCTTAGCAAACCCAGAATGCTACTTACGCGTTGTGGGTATTCTCAAGGAGTATTCGACAGAAAATGATCTTGTGGTCGTCTCTGCTGCAGGAAAAACCACTAACCGCTTGATTGAGTTTTTGGAAGGGTTAAGTAAAGATGGCCGAATTGCGCATGAAGCGCTTCAAAGCTTGAGACAGTTCCAAACTGAGCTAATAGAAAGCTTGTTGGAGAGTGAAGCAAAAGAAGAGCTGTTAGCTTTATTACATGATGAGTTCAGTACTCTCTCGGAGCTGACTGCACCACTCACTAATGCGCAAAAAGCCGCGGTACTGGGGCACGGAGAAGTATGGTCTGCTCGCCTATTGGCCGCGTTATTATCTCAACGTTCTATCCCTGCGGTTGCACAAGATGCACGAGCGTTTTTACGTGCAGAAGCGGGAACTCAACCAGAGGTTGATCGCGCTCGTTCATACCCTTTAATTAAAGAGATCCTCGCGCAGCATAACCATAAACGTGTGGTAATTACTGGCTTTATGGCTCAGAACGAGGCAGGAGAAACCATCCTACTTGGTCGTAACGGCTCTGACTATTCTGCAACGGTCATAGGCGCGCTTGCTGAAGTCAGTACTGTCACGATTTGGAGTGATGTTGCTGGTGTCTATAGTGCCGATCCACGTTTGGTGTCTGACGCTTGTTTATTACCGTTACTTCGATTGGATGAAGCCAGTGAACTTGCTCGCTTAGCTGCCCCAGTGCTACACAGTCGTACGCTTCAGCCTGTGGCGCAAAGTACCATGGACCTTAATCTCAAGTGTAGCTATCTGCCAGAGTCGGGTTCTACTCGTATTGAGCGTGTATTGGCATCTGGTCGTGGCGCTAAAATTATTACTTCACTGGATGATGTTTTATTGGTGCAGTTGTCTTTCATGCATGGGCACGACTTCGAAAAAACACAGAGTGATGTATTACAAGCGTTGCAGCGCGCGCAATTAGAGCCATTGGCATTTGAAGCTCAATCCGATCAGCATACGCTACGCTTGGCTTACACCGCAGAAATCGCCGGTGGTGCATTGAAACACTTGCAAGAGCTTGCGGTAGAGGCAGAAATTAAGCTAAAAGAAGGTTACTCGCTCTTAGCTGCGGTAGGTGCAGGCGTTACGAAAAACGCCAATCATTGCTTTGGCTTTTATCAGAAGCTAAAGCACTCTCCGGTAGAATTTATCTCTGAAACAGACTCAGGGCTGAGCCTAGTCGCTGTTTTGCGCCGTACTGATACCGAGGCGTTGGTTCAAACGATTCATAGCCAGTTGTTCCAAGCGCAAAAACGCGTGGCAGTGGCTTTATGTGGCAAGGGTAATATTGGTTCTAGTTGGCTAAATTTATTTGCTACGCAAAAAAGTGAGCTCGAAAAACGTCATGGTATGAGCTTTGATCTTGTCGCGGTTGTGGATAGCCAAACCTATTGGTTCGATGAGCAAGGTATTGAGGCGGCGAGTGTTGCTGAACGATTTGATGATGAAAGCATAGCAAACAATGGGGATTGGCTGGCACGTTTGGGAGCGCTTAAAAGCTATGATGAAGCCGTCGTGCTTGATGTTACCGCGAGTAAAGAGTTGGCTCAGCGCTACGTAGAAATCGCACAGCAAGGCATTCATTTGATTTCCGCTAACAAAGTTGCCGGTTCCGCAGATAGCCAGTACTACCATCAGGTTCAAGATGCATTCGCTAAAATTGGTCGTCATTGGCTATACAACGCAACGGTTGGTGCTGGGTTACCGATAAACCATACCGTGCGAGATCTTCGTGAAAGTGGGGATGAAATCGTCGCTCTATCGGGTATTTTCTCGGGGACGCTATCATGGCTGTTCCAACAGTTTGATGGTTCTGTGCCATTTAATGATTTAGTCGATCTTGCTTGGCAGCAAGGTTTAACCGAACCTGATCCTCGTTCTGATTTAGATGGCTCCGATGTAATGCGCAAGTTAGTCATCTTGGCTCGAGAGTCGGGCCTAGATATAGAACCAGACAGCGTTAAAGTTGAGTCTTTGGTGCCAGAAGAATTAAGAGAACTGAGCTTAGATGATTTCTTCGATAATGGAGCGTTGTTGAGTGAAATACTTCAAGAGCGTCTGACAAAAGCACAGAGAAACGATCAAGTGCTTCGCTATGTGGCGCGTTTAGAAAAAAATGGTAAAGCAACGGTGGGAGTCGAAGCGTTATCTCGTGAGCACGCGCTCGCCAACTTATTGCCATGCGATAACATTTTTGCCATAGAGAGCAAGTGGTACAAAGATAACCCTCTGGTCATTCGAGGACCAGGCGCAGGCAGAGAAGTGACAGCCGGCGCTATTCAATCCGACCTCAACCGATTGGCTGGTTTATTTTAAAGTTGCGATTGACCTAAAAACCCTGGAATTAATCCAGGGTTTTTTATTCCCCTATCAGTGCCATACTGAAGTCATAACCCGTGCAAAATGGTGAGATGATGCTCAAGTAGAAACTTGAACTATCTTCATTATTAACGTGAGAAAAATTCATAATTACAAGGTTGACATTAAATCGTATTCAATACATTCTGTAGACATATAGACGTCTAAACGTCGATTTTAAGGATTTGTTTTCGTGGCGGAGTGCCGCAGGGAGAGTAAGATGGGATATACGCACGCAGGCCATATCGACGCCTTGAACCAGAATATTGCTGAGTTATCAGATAACATCAATGTATCGTTTGAGTTTTTTCCGCCAAGCAGCGCTAAGATGGAAGAAACACTTTGGAATTCAGTGCACCGTCTTAAAACGCTTCAACCTAAATTTGTTTCTGTGACTTACGGTGCGAACTCCGGCGAGCGTGACAGAACACACTCCATCATTAAAGAAATTAAAGCCACAACCGGATTGGTTGCCGCTCCCCATCTCACTTGTATTGATGCGACTCGTGAAGAGTTGATTAATATTGCCGATGATTATTGGAACAATGGTATTGAAAATATCGTCGCTCTGCGTGGTGATATTCCTCCAGGTGGCGGTGCGCCTGATATGTATGCCTCGGATTTGGTTGAGCTGCTGAAATCACGCCACGATTTCGATATCTCCGTTGCTGCATTCCCTGAGGTTCACCCTGAAGCTAAAAGCGCTCAGTCTGACTTATTGAACCTAAAACGTAAGGTAGATGCAGGTGCAAACCGTGCTATTACTCAGTTCTTTTTTGACGTTGAGTCTTACCTGCGATTCCGTGACCGTTGTGTCGCAGCAGGAATTGACGTAGAAATTGTGCCAGGAATTTTGCCTGTATCGAACTTTAAGCAAGCTTCTCGCTTTGCGGCACAGAACAACGTGAAAGTACCAGGATGGATGAGCAAACAATTCGATGGTTTGGATGATGATCCGGTGACTCGCCAGCTTGTAGGAGCTAGCCAAGCTATTGATATGGTGCGTGTACTGAGTCGTGAAGGGGTTAAGGACTTTCACTTCTACACACTAAACCGTGCAGAGATGACTTACGCGTTATGCCATACGTTGGGTGTTCGTCCTCGCGCAGTAGTCTGTGCGTAAATCTGGTTTCAAAAGGATAAAAGGCTTGCCAAGTGGCAAGCCTTTTTCGTTTTATCAAAGCAAAAGGAGTTTAACCAATCACTTCAAGTTCAGTTAGAACTTCTTCTGCCCAAGTGATCCAAGTTTCACGTAACAGAAGGTTACGGCGAAGCGTTAGACGTTCTAGGCGAGCTTGTTTATCTAAAGTTGACGGCGTTGCGTAGTAAGCCGCTTCAATTTCTTTGTAGTGAGAAACCAGTTTGCGAGACTCTTCAACTAGCTCGGCGAGTTGGTCACGGAATGGAGCTGCAGGTTGAACGGCACATGCCATCAATTTCGCTGAAAACTCATCACGAACTGTTGGGTGTGCAGTTGGTTGATCAAACCACTCTCCTAAAGCGCTGCGACCAGCGTCTGTAATGGAGTAAACCTTGCGGTCTGGTTTGCCTTCTTGGGGTTCTAATACGCAAGTAACCAGTTCTTTCTCAGCCATTTTGTTGAGTTCACGGTACACCTGTTGGTGGCTTGCTTTCCAGAAGTAACCGATGCTAGCAGAGAATTCTTTAGTGATATCGTAACCGGTTGCGTCGCGAGTGCTAAGAACAGTTAAGATTACGTGTGGTAATGACATGTCTTCAATCCAAATGGTCAATAAACTTGTAAACAAGCTACTTATACTTTCAGCTGCGCTCTTACTGGCACTTGAGTTTTTTAATGTATAAGTAGCACCAACAATGTTGGTCCTGTCACCTTAAAGCCGTTTATCACCTAGAGAGATGGGGAGTCCCATCAAGGCTGGAGCAGGTATGATTGGATTTATGAGCTCTCAGCAGGCAAGTAGTATATAAATAATAAGCATGAAGTGGAATAGTAGGACAAAATTACCCTAAAAAACTAACATAATAATCAATAGTGTTAACTTGTGGTTTTTTATTCTTTTGTTTTGGTATTTTTTGGGTCTCTAGTGGTTTATTTGACTGCTTTTGTTTTGGTGCGATTATCCTGTGATAAAAAAAAAGCTGAGCATTTGCCCAGCTTTTTATTAAAAATGAAACGATTAGCCTGTGTTGCGCATACCAGCAGCAATACCAGCAATCGTCACCATCAACGCTTCTTCCAAGTTTGCAGAAGCTTCTTCGGTTTGACGCGTGCGGTATAGTAGCTCTGCTTGTAGCATATTCAATGGCTCAACGTAGATATTGCGTAAGCGAATCGACTCGAGTCCCCAAGGGTCATGCTGCATCAAGTTTTCATTGTTCTCTACATTCAGTACCGCTTTGATGTCTTCTTGAAGCTGAGCACGAAGTTTTTCACCGAGTGGACGGAGCGACTCATCCACCAATCGCTCATCGTAGTAGCGAGAGATATCAATATTACACTTCGAGTACACCATCTCTAGCATGCCGAGACGAGTAGAGAAAAACGGCCATTCGCGGCACATCTCTTCGAGCAATGCTTGGTGGCCTTTATCGATCGAGTATTGAATCGCTTCACCTGCGCCTAGCCATGCAGGAAGTACCAAACGGTTTTGACTCCATGAGAAGATCCACGGGATTGCACGTAAGCTTTCTACTCCGCCCTTAGGGTTGCGTTTTGCAGGACGAGAACCAAGTGGCAACTTACCGAGTTCGAGTTCTGGTGTTGCTTGGCGGAAGTAAGGCACGAAATCTGGCTCGCCACGAACCACATTTCGGTAAGACTCACAGCTTACTTCTGATAGCACTTCCATCAAGTCGCGCCATTCTTGTTTTGGCTCCGGTGGCGGTAACAAGTTGGCTTCCAGAATCGCACTTGCGTATAGGTTAAAGCTGTTTACTGCGACATCTGGGAGACCCAGTTTAAAGCGGATCATCTCGCCTTGCTCTGTTACACGTAAACCGCCTTTCAAGCTTTTTGGTGGTTGCGACAAAAGCGCAGCATGCGCAGGTGCGCCACCGCGACCGACTGTGCCCCCACGACCATGGAATAGAGTTAGCTCAACGCCTTCTTCTTCAGCCACTTTAACTAACGATTCCATCGCATGATACTGAGCCCAACCTGCAGACATAACACCTGCATCTTTCGCTGAGTCAGAGTAACCAATCATGACCATCTGGTGGTTTTGGATAAAACCACGGTAAAGGTCAATCCCCATAAGCTGCTTGATGACCGATTCTGCGTTGTTCAAATCGTCTAGCGTTTCGAACAGAGGACACACATCCATGCGGTAAGGGCAACCAGCTTCTTGTAGCAGTAGATGAACGGCTAGTACGTCAGAGGCGGTACGTGCCATTGAAATAACGTAAGCGCCAAACGCTTCACGCGGTTGTGCTGCAACAATCTTACAGGTATCCAAAACCTCTTTGACGGGTTCAGACGGTTCCCAATCACGAGGGAGAAGCGGACGTTTAGATGCCAGCTCGTTAGTTAGAAAAGCAATCTTATCTTGCTCACTCCATTGTTCGTAATCACCAATACCTAAGTAGCGAGTTAGTTCAGACAAGACGTCTGAGTGACGCGTGCTCTCTTGGCGGATATCAAGACGTACAAGATGGATACCAAATGCTTTTACGCGGCGTAGTGTATCCAGTAATGAGCCGTTGGCTATTACACCCATGCCACATTCGTTTAGTGACTGGTAGCAGGCATACAGCGGTTCCCAAAGTTGCTCGACTTTTTGCAGTGGTGCTTTAACAGCCAGCTTTTGACCGTGGATCTTAGCATCGAGAATATCTTTGGTTTCATTAAGCAGAGTGCGTAATTGCTTCAGGATCGCACGGTATGGTTCGTGCTGATCTTCGCCAGCAAGTTCACGGACTTGATCGTTTGAAACTGTCATAGACAGCTCGCTGATCAACTCGTTGATGTCATTGAGATAAAGATCGGCGGCTTTCCAACGAGACAAAAGTAAGACTTCACGCGTAACGTTGTGAGTAACAAACGGGTTACCGTCACGGTCACCGCCCATCCAAGAGGAGAAGTGCACTGGGCGAGCATCAATGGGTAAACCTTCTCCAAGGTAAGATTTTAGACGGTCATTCATCTCACGTAGGAAGTCCGGTACTGCTTCCCATAGCGAGTTTTCAACGACCGCAAAGCCCCACTTTGCTTCATCCAACGGAGTAGGGCGTTGTTGTCGAATCACGTCTGAATGCCAGCCTTGGGCAATCAGTTGCTCTAGGCGGCGTTCGGTTTTTCTGCGCTCTTTAGAAGAAAGATCGCTTAGCTCCAACTTTGATAAGCACTCATTTATCTTGACCAGTTTGTTGATCATCGTACGGCGCGTAATTTCTGTTGGGTGAGCCGTCAATACCAATTCAATATTTAGATCACGAACCGCTTGGGCAGTGTCCAGTTTGCTCACATCGTTTTGTACCAGTTTAGAAAACAGCGAGTTAATCGCGTCTGGTTCGCAAATGTGCTCTTCACAATGGCGTGAAATCGTGTGGTATTGCTCAGCGATATTGGTGAGGTTTAGAAATTGGTTAAACGCGCGAGTAACGGGCGTTAGCTGCTCATCAGGTAGATGTTTGATTTCTTCGATCAAGCTGTCTCTGTCTGCTTGATTCCCTGCTTGAGCTGATTTGGATAATTTACGAATGGTTTCCACTTTCTCGAAGATTTCTTCGCCATGGGCATCGCGAATGGTGTTACCCAATAAGTGGCCTAACATGCGCACATTACTTTTTAGTGCGGCGTATTTCTCGTTCATTGTCGTCCTGCCTCGTAAAAAAACTACATCCATTGTCCTTGTTAAGACTCCAATCTAGCGAAAAGCACCAGTTATAGTCAAATAAAGCAGACTAAGTTTGCAATTATTCCGCTGTCTCCTGATTTAGAGCAAATTTACGGCAGCCATAGAGTAAGAAGTGAAAATTAATTACAAAATAACAAGTTAAATAAGTGTTAAGACTAGCGCTAAATTGTGAAGATAAAAAGATGCAGCTCAATCGAGCTGCACAGACTTTCGAGCTTAAACGCGTATTAACAGCAGTACTTGACCATCGCCTTTGAAAGCACATCAATTGTGGGGTCGATAAAGTCGAAGGATAGAAACTCATCCGGTTGATGGGCTTGGTCGATTGACCCAGGGCCGAGCACCAAGGTTGGACACAACTGCTGTAGAAATGGTGCTTCAGTACAGTAGTTCACGGTTTCTGAACTGGTTTGGCAGATCTCTTCAACACCACCAATAAATGGGTGGTCATGTTGGCATTCGTAACCCGGAATAGGCTCATGCAATGGAATAATCTCCAGTCTCCCAGGCCATTTCGCTTCGACTTCTTTTAATGCTCCGCGCAACATGTTCTCTAAACCATCAAGGCTAATGCCGGGAAGAGGACGCACGTCGTAATGCAGTTCGCAGCAACCACAAATACGGTTAGCGCTGTCACCACCATGAATGTGTCCAAGATTTAGGGTTGGGCTTGGAATGGCAAAACCCGGATGGTGATATTCTTTAATCAATTTGTCACGCAGTTGCATCATGGCGAACATGACTTCATGCATGATCTCAATAGCGTTAACGCCAAGCGCTGGGTCCGATGAGTGACCGGACTTGCCTGTTACGCGAATGGCATTTGCCACATGCCCTTTATGACCTCGAATTGGTACAAGGCTGGTGGGTTCACCAATGATGCAGTAATCCGGCTTAAATGGGGCGTTTGCTGTGAAATGTCGCGCGCCCAACATGGTGGTCTCTTCGTCACAAGTGGCTAATACGTAAAGTGGTTTGCTCTGCTTGCTCCAATCGACTTTCTTCACTGCTTCATAAATAAAGGCGAAAAAGCCTTTCATGTCTGCTGTGCCTAAACCGTAGAAGCGGTTGTCTTTTTCCGTCAGTTTATGCGGATCAAAATTCCATCGCCCTTGATCGAATGGCACGGTATCACTATGGCCAGCAAGTAAAAGGCCACCTTCTCCCTCTCCCATACGTGCGATCATATTGTGCTTGCCTGGCTCGACTTCGATCACTTCAACGCTAAAACCCAGATCTTTAAACCAAGATGCGAGTTTTTCGATGACTTTTGCATTGCCCTGATCCCAGCTCGGATCCGTGGAGCTGATAGAAGAGGTGCTGATGAGTCCTTCATAGACCTCTAGAAAAGTTGGTAATTGCATGGATTCTTCAAATCTCCTGTTGACAGACAGACCACAAAAATGTAAAACACATATTAAATCATATTTAATGAATAAAAAATCAAAATAAAGCAAAAATTAAATATGAATAGTCATTTGAGCCTTTAAGTATATGGATGTTACACAATGCTAAAAACCACGATTATTGGAGCCAGCGGTTACACCGGCGCAGAGTTAGCGTTAATGGTTAATAAACACCCACAACTCACGCTATCAGGTTTATACGTTTCCGCCAACAGTGTTGATGCGGGAAAGAGCATCGCGCAGCTGCACGGTAAGCTAGCGGGCATCATTGATATGCCAGTTTTACCACTAACGGATCCACTGCAAATCGCTCAAGAATCGGACGTGGTGTTTTTGGCAACGGCTCACGAAGTCAGCCATGATTTAGCCCCAACTTTCTTGGAGGCAGGCTGTCAGGTATTCGATTTATCGGGTGCATTCCGTGTGAAAAGTGAAGGCTTTTACGACACTTTTTATGGCTTCGAACATCAACATAACAACTGGCTAGATAAAGCAGCATACGGCTTAGCAGAGTGGAACCAAGAATCAATAAAAACTACTCCTTTGATTGCAGTAGCAGGTTGTTATCCAACCGCTTCACAGCTTGCAATCAAACCTTTATTAGAACATGCATTACTGGATACCAACCAATGGCCAGTGATTAACGCAACCAGCGGTGTATCAGGTGCAGGGCGTAAAGCCTCCATGGTTAACAGCTTCTGTGAAGTGAGCTTGCAACCTTATGGTGTCTTTAACCATCGTCACCAGCCAGAGATTGCTCAGCACTTGGGTTGCGATGTGATTTTTACTCCGCACCTCGGCAACTTTAAACGCGGCATTCTTGCCACTATCACCATGAAGCTTGCGCAAGGTGTGACAGAAGCACAAGTGGCACAGGCGTTTGAACAAGCTTACCAAGGCAAGCCTGCGGTTCGTCTTAAAGGTGATGGTATTCCACGTATTCAGGATGTCGAAAATACCCCTTTCTGTGATATCGGCTGGAAGGTTCAAGGCGAACACATCATTGTGATTTCGGCGATCGACAACCTACTTAAAGGTGCATCGAGTCAAGCGATGCAATGTCTCAATATTCATTACGGTTACCCAGAACTGACAGCGTTGCTGTAGTCGTTGAAAGAGGGAAATGCGATGACGCAAACCAATCAAGCTCCTTTAGTCATTAAGCTAGGTGGTGCAGCTCTATCATGCACTCAAACCTTAAGCCAACTGTTTGGTGCCATTGCGGCCTACCAAAAATCGGCACAGCGACAAATCGCCATCGTTCATGGCGGTGGCTACCTAGTTGATGAGTTGATGGCAAAGCTTCAGCTTGAAACCGTAAAGAAAAACGGTTTACGCGTAACGCCTTACGATCAAATTCCTGTGATTGCAGGCGCGCTCGCAGGCACTGCGAATAAGTTACTTCAAGGTCAAGCGATTGCGGACGGTCTTAACGCTGTGGGCCTTAGCCTTGCGGATGGTGGTTTGTGTCTTGTTGAAGAACTTGACCCAGAACTCGGCGCGGTAGGCAAAGCATCACCGGGTGACTCAGCACTATTACAAGCGGTGCTAAACACAGGTGCACTGCCGATCATTAGTTCAATTGGTTTAACCAAAGATGGCCAGATGATGAATGTGAATGCTGATCAAGCAGCAGTCGCGGTTGCGGGCGCATTAGATGCGGAGTTAGTCCTGTTATCAGACGTGAGTGGTGTATTAGATGGAAAAGGCCATTTGATCAAAACCCTGTCAGAGCAGCAAGCTAACTCGTTGATCGATGGGCATGTGATCACCGATGGCATGATCGTCAAAGTTAAAGCCGCTTTGGAGGCCGCCAATGATCTTGGCCGTCCAATTGAAGTCGCGACCTGGCGTTACCCAGAAAAATTAGCACAGTTATTCGCTGGTGAAAGTATTGGTACTCAATTCTTGCCTCAATAAGCATCAGCAAAAGAATTCAATATTAGGAAGTCGTAGTTGGCACTGACCGCCGAGCGCAGCGCCAGTTAAGTTTGGAGAAAAAACATGAGCAAAGTGAACGTAAATAAAGTGGTAGTCGCATACTCAGGCGGTCTAGATACTTCAGTAATTATCCCGTGGCTAAAAGAGAACTACGACTGTGAAGTAGTGGCTTTCGTTGCCGATGTTGGTCAAGGTGCCGAAGAGCTAGAAGGCATTGAAGCGAAAGCAAAAGCCTCCGGTGCTTCTGAATGCTACATCGCTGACCTGAAAGAAGAAATGGTCGCAGACTACATTTACCCAACGCTAAAAACCGGCGCGTACTACGAAGGTAAGTACCTGCTAGGTACATCAATGGCGCGTCCAATCATTGCTAAAGCGCAGGTTGAAGTGGCACGTAAAGTGGGCGCGGATGCACTGTGTCATGGCTGTACAGGTAAAGGTAACGACCAAGTGCGTTTCGAAGGTGCATTCGCAGCACTAGCACCGGACTTACAAGTGATTGCACCTTGGCGTGAGTGGGACCTAGTGAGCCGTGAAGAGTGTTTGGATTACCTAGCTGAGCGTAATATTCCTTGCTCTGCGTCTCTTACTAAGATCTATTCACGTGATGCAAACGCATGGCACATTTCGACGGAAGGCGGCGTTTTAGAAGATACGTGGAACGCACCAAACGAAGACTGCTGGGTGTGGACTGTCGACCCAGAGCAAGCGCCAAATGAAGCGGAATACGTCACGCTGAAAGTAGAAAAAGGTGAAGTGGTCGAAGTTGATGGTGAAGCGATGACACCATACAACGCACTGGTTTACCTAAACGAGAAGGGCGCTAAGCACGGTGTTGGCCGTATCGATATCGTGGAAAACCGTCTTGTTGGGATGAAGTCTCGTGGTTGTTATGAAACACCGGGAGGCACCATCATGATGGAAGCGCTGCGTGCTGTAGAGCAGCTTGTGCTAGACAAATCATCATTCGAATTCCGTGAGGAGCTAGGTCTAAAAGCGTCTCACCTTGTATACGATGGCCGTTGGTTTACGCCACTGTGTAAATCGATCCTTGCCGCTTCAGAAGAGCTAGCGCAAGACGTTAACGGTGAAGTGGTTGTTAAGCTCTACAAAGGTCAAGCGACAGTGACGCAAAAACGTTCTGACAACAGCTTGTATTCAGAAGAGTTCGCGACTTTTGGTGAAGATGAAGTATACGACCAAAGCCATGCAGGTGGTTTCATCCGTCTTTACTCGCTATCAAGCCGTATTCGTGCATTGAACAGCCAGAAGAAATAATCCCTTAACATCCATCTTGGATTGAATAAAGACCCGCCATTTATAGGCGGGTCTTTTGGTTTCTAAAAGCGGGTATCTAAAGTTGCCTTGAATATATATGTAAAAATATTGAATTTATACTTTATTTTTTATCGAAATTGCCGTAACGTTGACCCATAAGAAAAAGTGAGCAAATGACCATCAAATTGGTTACTACTCATTCGAGAACGTTAGAGTAAGCAATAGTCATCAGGAGAGACGCAATGGCATTATGGGGCGGAAGATTTACCCAAGCGGCAGACACCAGATTTAAAGAGTTCAATGATTCGTTGCGTTTTGACTACCGATTGGCTGAGCAAGACATCGTAGGTTCAATCGCATGGTCTAAAGCTCTGCTTTCTGTTGATGTGCTATCGGCAGAAGAACAACAAAAACTGGAACTTGCTTTAAATGAGCTGAAGTTAGAAGTGATGGAAGACCCTCACCAAATTCTTCGCTCTGATGCAGAAGATATCCACTCTTGGGTTGAACAGCAGCTAATCAGTAAAGTGGGAGATTTAGGTAAAAAACTCCACACTGGGCGTTCTCGGAATGACCAAGTCGCCACAGACTTGAAACTTTGGTGTCGTCAGCAAGGTCAGCAATTATTGATTGCTTTAGATCGCCTACAAGCACAAATGGTCCATGTTGCTAAACAGCACCAAGGCACCGTATTGCCAGGCTATACTCATCTTCAGCGTGCTCAACCTGTAACCTTTGCTCACTGGTGCTTGGCTTATGTTGAAATGTTCGAGCGTGACTATTCTCGTCTGAATGATGCCTTACAGCGTCTCGACACTTGTCCACTTGGCTCGGGTGCTTTAGCGGGAACGGCTTATCCGATTGATCGCGAACAATTAGCACATAATCTCGGTTTCCACCGTGCTACGCGTAATTCACTCGATTCGGTTTCAGATCGTGATCATGTGATGGAACTGATGTCGGTGGCGTCGATTTCTATGCTTCACCTTTCTCGTCTTGCAGAAGATATGATCTTCTACAATTCAGGCGAGTCAAACTTCATTGAGTTAGCGGATACGGTGACATCTGGTTCGTCATTAATGCCACAGAAGAAAAACCCAGATGCACTTGAGTTGATCCGTGGTAAGACAGGGCGTGTCTATGGCGCATTATCGAGCATGATGATGACAGTTAAAGCCTTGCCATTGGCGTACAACAAAGACATGCAGGAAGATAAAGAAGGGTTGTTTGACGCTTTAGATACATGGAACGACTGCATGGAAATGGCAGCTCTGTGTTTTGACGGTATTAAAGTGAATGGCGAGCGCACACTAGAAGCGGCGAAACAAGGTTACGCAAACTCGACAGAGTTAGCTGATTACCTAGTGGCGAAAGGCATCCCATTCCGTGAAGCTCACCACATCGTCGGTGTCGCGGTCGTTGGTGCTATTGCTAAAGGTTGTGCGCTAGAAGAGCTGTCTATCGAAGAGTTAAAAGCCTTCTCAGAGGTCATTGAAGCGGATGTGTATGACATTCTGACTATCGATTCGTGTTTGGAAAAGCGTTGTGCTTTGGGTGGTGTTTCGCCTCACCAGGTCGCTTACGCGGTAGAACAAGCGGATAAGCGCCTGAGCCAGCGTGACAGCTCGGCGGTGAAAGTGCGTCCTGCACGTTTGACGGACATTGAAACGTTGGAAGGTATGGTTGCTTACTGGGCGAACCTTGGTGAGAATCTTCCGCGCTCTCGTAATGAGCTCGTGAGAGATATTGGCTCTTTCGCGGTGGCTGAGCATCATGGTGAAGTGACGGGTTGTGCTTCTCTATATGTGTATGACTCAGGGTTGGCTGAAATACGCTCTCTTGGTATCGAAGCGGGCTGGCAAGGCCAAGGGCAGGGCAGTGCGATTGTGAACTATTTGGTTGAGAAAGCGCGCCAGATGGCGATCAAGAAAGTCTTTGTTCTAACGCGAACGCCTGAGTTCTTTATGAAGCAAAGCTTTTTACCGACATCGAAGTCATTACTGCCGGAGAAAGTTCTGAAAGATTGCGATCAGTGCCCACGTCAACATGCATGTGATGAGGTAGCGCTTGAGATCAATTTAATGGAGCAAGTGATCCAAAAAACGCATGTGGCATGAACTGAAGTTGTGGAGTGATTTTATTAGCATTCAATGACATAGTCATTTTCCTGCTTACTTACATCAGTATTCGCTAAAAAAATCGAAAAAATTTGGAACCTTTGAGAGGAAGCCCGGTCTATTAAAGTACCACTGCTTTTTCTTAGAAGAATCTAAGAGAGCCCCAGAACTGACATTGGTTTTGGGGCTTTTTTCTATCTGTCACTTTTCTCTTTTTTATTCGCCTTTTTTTGTCCCCGTCGACGCTGCCAAGGCAAGATGACAAAACGCATCCATAAGTGTAAAAACAACAAAACGTTGAAAGCGAAGCCGGCAAAGATCAAAGCGATCGACTCGATGCTTTGTGGATCATCTTTGAGCGTAAACCACCATACAATCCAACACAGTACAGAAAGTACCGTCAATTGATCCAAGCATCGTTGGCAACGTCCAAGTTTTTTCCAAAACCAATGTTCTTCGCAGCGGCGACAAGTCATAGTGTTTTCCAAACCATTAGTGTTGCTTCAGATTATATATCTAACTAAATGGTGGAAAGCGTTTCTTACACGGGCTTAGATCGCCATGACACAACCAAAAATGGAAAGTTAGCTTTGTAAAAGCTTTGTGGCACGTAATTGATGTATGGTGCGCTGTCAGTCTTTAACAGGAAATATAATGATGTCGACAGAGTTGAAACTTGCGCTGAGTATCGCTGGTGGGTTCTTTATGATCGGTGTTGTCGCGATTTGTATGGTCAGCCGCTATGCAATGATGGCAGCGTAAGAGAGATTTCATTGCGCCGAAGTAGTAAAGCAAAGCCTCGTTGATGACGAGGCTTTGCTTTATATTTAGATAGAAGCCTGAAAGCGTTAGCAGCCAGGGCCGCAGTCAAGACAATGTTTCACCATTTCTGGCCCTAAGTGTAGTTTTGCATTCAAATCACGTAGAGCGGTGCGGACGCCTTCTTCAATCACTGGGTGATAGAAGGGCATATCTAACATCTCAGAAATCGTCATCCTATTTTGGTGCGCCCATGCTAAAAGGTGAGCAAGATGCTCTGCATTCGGGCCCATCATTTCTGCACCTAAAAAACGTCCAGTGCCTTGCTCTCCGTAGACATGCAGAATGCCTTTATTACGAAGCATGACGCGCGAACGTCCTTGATTTTCAAACGAGACTTCACCGGTTGCGAAACATCCACATGTGCCTAGACGTGTTTCTAGTTGTTTATATGTTTCGCCAACCATAGCAATTTGAGGGTCGGAGAACACGGCTGAAATTGGTGAGCGACGCAGACCCGCACGAATATCTGGGAAACGGCCTGCGTTGTCTCCAGCAATACGGCCTTGGTCAGCGGCTTCGTGCAGCAGTGGAATTTGGTTACTTGCATCACCTGCGATGAAGATGCTCTCTACCGAAGTTTGCAATGTATAGTGATCCGCCGTTGGTACGCCACGTTCATCGAGAGCCACATTGGTGTTCTCGATCGCCAGCTTATCGACGTTTGGACGACGACCCGTTGCGGCCAATACGTAATCGACAACGAAAGTTTCTAATTCGCCATCATGGTTGATGAATTGGATTTCGACCTTGTCTTCGCCGTCATTGTCTGACGAAGCAATGCGTTTCATGCTTTCGACTTTTACATTTGCATCAAGGTAGAACTCTTCCTTAAAGGCTTTATCTGCATACGCCATCACCTCTGGGTCTGTCAGTGGGCCCACTTGTCCTCCAAGGCCAAAGAGCTTCACGTTCACCCCTAGGCGGTGTAAAGCCTGACCCAATTCAAGACCGATGACTCCTGGGCCAAATACTGCCACGGACTCTGGTAAGTCATCCCAGTCAAACACATCATCGTTAATCACTAGGCGATCACCCAGTTCATTCCAAGCTGCCGGATATGCTGGACGAGATCCTGTCGCAATAACAATGCGCTGTGCGGTGACCTGAGTATGATCATCTATGATGAGAGTGCGGTCATCGGCAAACTTCGCGTAGCCCGATAGTTTGTCTTCAGCGGGAATATCATCGACACTTTCAAGCACAAAGCCAACAAAACGATCGCGTTCGCGCTTTACACGATCCATAACTTCTCGTCCGTTAATTCGTACTTCACCTTGCGGGTGTATCCCAAATCCAGGTGCTTTTTCGATTTGATGAACACTTTCTGCTGCCGCAATTAACAGCTTAGACGGCATGCATCCGACACGAGCACAGGTTGTTCCGTAGGGACCGCCCTCAATCATTACTACGCTGTTGGTATGAGCTTTTGCTGCTCGATAAGCACCAAGACCAGCCGTACCGCCACCAATAATCGCTACGTCGACATTTACTTGTTTCATCGTGAACTCTCGCTTTTGTTTTAAGCCAAGCTAGCTACATTGAGCTTGGAGAGTGATTTGGATAGTTGAATCTGGATAAGTAGTCACCTTATTGGCAGATGACTACTTATCTAGACTAGTAGAAGAAGTGGTTTAGGGTTGGCCTCCGAGCCAAAGGCACCGGAGACCGAGGGTGTAGGCTTTGGACAGCTTAGCCTAGATACGCTTCTAGCTCTTCGCTACCGCCGATGTGCTTGCCACCGATAAAGACTTGTGGAACAGTCGTGCGACCAGATATAGCTCGTAGACTAACTGTTGTTGCGTCTTTACCCAGAATCACTTCTTCATATTGAAGACCGTGGTCAATCAGATTTTGTTTCGCTTTCATACAGAAAGGGCAGCCTGGTTTAGTGAACACCGTGATGGATTCTTGCGTTTTGTAGTCAGGCGCTATGTAGTTCAGCATCGTATCTGCGTCTGACACCTTGAATGGGTCGCCTGGTTCGTTTGGCTCAATGAACATTTTTTCCACTACGCCATCTTTTACTAGCATGCTGTAACGCCATGAACGTTTGCCAAAGCCGATGTCGTTTTTATCGACTAACATACCCATGCCATCGGTGAATTCACCATTACCATCCGGGATGAAGGTAATGTTTTCTGCTTCTTGGTCTTGTTTCCATGCATTCATCACGAACGTATCATTGACCGAGACACAAATAATCTCATCCACTCCGTGCTCTTTAAATACAGGGAACAATTCGTTGTAACGAGGTAGATGGCTTGATGAACAGGTTGGAGTAAATGCACCCGGTAAGCTAAATACGATAACGGTCTTACCTTTAAATAGCTCATCGGTCGTTACATTCACCCAAGAGTCACCTTGACGAACTGGAAAAGTAACTTGAGGGACTTGTTGACCTTCTTTAGATACAAACATAATGATTTCCTTTAACTATTTTAAATTATGCGTATAGAGCTTAGCGTTTTTCGTCGCTCTGTTTCGTTTTGTTGAGCCCATTATTGTAAAAATTCTTTGATAGCTCTAATCGTTTGGTGTTATGGTTTTGATAGGTATTAGCTATTGTTAAAGAAGCGAAGCGTGAATTATGAATATTCGAGATTTTGAGTACTTAGTTGCACTTGCGGAACATAAGCACTTTCGCAAAGCGGCAGAGGCATGTTTTGTTAGCCAGCCAACATTGAGTGGGCAAATTCGTAAACTAGAGGATGAACTCGGGACCACGCTTTTAGAGCGAAGCAGCCGACGTGTTTTGTTTACCGATTCAGGGTTACAGCTGGTGGAGCAGGCTAAACGCATCTTAAGTGAAGTGAAAACCTTCAGAGATATGGCAAGTGGTCAAAGCGGAGCCATGACTGGACCGATGCATATTGGTTTCATCCCGACGGTTGGGCCTTATCTACTACCCAAAATTCTGCCGCAGATAAAAGAAGCATTTCCTGAGTTGGAACTATTTCTGCACGAAGCTCAAACACATCAATTAGTGCGTCAATTGGAAGAAGGCAAACTAGATTGCTTAGTTTTAGCTTCGGTTGATGAAACTGCGCCATTTAAAGAGATCGAAGTGTATCAAGAGCCATTAAGTGTCGCAGTGCCATGTGACCACGAGTGGGCCTCTCTCGACCATGTTGATATGTTGGAGCTGAATGGTAAAACCGTTTTAGCGTTGGGAGACGGCCACTGTCTGCGAGATCAAGCGTTAGGTTTTTGTTTTGCCGCTGGTGCAAAAGACGATGAGCGTTTTAAAGCCACCAGCTTGGAGACGTTACGCAACATGGTTGCTGCCGGTGCGGGGATTACGTTATTGCCTCAGCTTTCTATCCCTAATGAGAAGCAAAAAGATGGCGTATGCTACGTACCAGCTGTTAACCCAACCCCCTCGCGTAATATCGTGCTCGTATACCGTCCGGGCTCACCATTACGAGCTAGGTTTGAAGCTTTAGCAGCGAAGATTAAAGAGGTGTTGGCTTCTTATCCATCATTGAATGCTGCAGCATAAAAAGCAGAAATAAAAAGGGAGAGCTTGATGCTCTCCCTTGTGCTTTTGTGATTTAGAACAGTTCTTCTGCGCCAGAGCCTGAAGAATAAATACTATCTTCTAAACGGTCGCCAGCGTATTCGGTAGGCTCCGTGCCTTTTTCAAAGTATTCGAACATTGATGTGCTATCTACTTTGTGCGTTAGCATACCGCTGTTGCGATCAATACGAACTCGAATAATATCCTCTGGAATATTTTTACCTTGCTCCGGCGTCCCTTCTAGCGCAACACGCATGAAGTCAATCCAAGCAGGCTCTGCGGTTTTCGCACCCGACTCGGCACCAGAAATTTGGCCTTGCCCTAGGTTGCTGTTAACAGTGGTGCGGCCAAGTGCACGTGAATGATCATCAAAGCCAACCCAAGCTATCGCAACGACACCAGGTCCATAGCCATTGTACCAAGCATCCTTGGAATCATTCGTTGTACCCGTTTTACCCCCGATATCACGACGACCAAGTTTTTGCGCGCGCCAGCCTGTACCATTCCAACCTGTGCCTTCACGCCAGTTACCGCCACCCCAAATGTTGCTGTACATCATCTCACGCATTAAGAATGCATTCTGTTCAGAGATAACTTGCGGTGCATATTGAGGTTCATCATTTTCAAGGGCATTGTCTGTTGCAAGGCCGTCAATTGCGACGTCTTGTTCGCCAAATTCATCAGCGTAGCGATTTTCTGGCTGCTCGCTCATTTGTGGACAATCCTTATGACAAACACTCTTTGGATTGGCTTTAAACAGTACTTCACCGAATGCATCTTCCACGCGTTCTACATAGAATGGTTCAACGTAATAACCACCGTTCGCAAACACAGAGTAACCTTGTGCCACTTTCATTGGTGTTAAGCTGCCAGCTCCGAGTGCGATGGTCTCTGAGCGCGGTACTTGGTTAATATCAAAACCGAAACGAGTAAGGTACTGACGTGTCTCCTCGAGGCCAACTTCACGGAGTGTACGCACTGCCATGACGTTTTTTGATTGAGCTAAGCCGAGGCGAAGACGCGTTGGACCACCATAAGTCGGTGGTGAGTTTTTTGGTCGCCAAGCTGAACCAGAACCTGCATCCCACTTGTTGATCGGCGCATCGTTAATCAAAGTGGCTAGAGTCAGCCCTTTGTCAATTGCTGCCGAGTAGATGAAAGGCTTGATACTTGAACCAACCTGACGCACTGACATGGTTGCACGGTTAAACTTGCTGTGAACAAAGTTGAAACCACCAACCAGCGACAATATCGCGCCATTTTCTGGGTTCATCGCAACAAACGCGGTGTTTGCTGTCGGCACTTGGCTCAGTTTCCAGCTCAGTGTTGTGTTGTCATCTTCATCGGTTTCACTTACTTCGCGAACCCAAACTTGTTGACCTGTCGCTAGCACATCATGCGCTGACTTTGGTGTTGAGCCTTGGCGGTTATCAGTAATGTACTTACGAGCCCAGTGCATTCCAGTCCAAGGGATGGTTTGCTCTTCATGGTTCTTAACCCATACTTGTGCCGTCTTATCATCGACTTTCGTCACAACCGCAGGGTAAAGGTCACCATAAGTTGGCTGTTTCTTCAGGTGCTTTTCTATTTGCTCATTGTCCCAGGCCGCTTCCCCTTCTTTCCAAAGCACACTTTCTGCACCACGGTAGCCATGACGTTCATCGTATGACAAGAGGTTATTTACCGCAGACGTATTTGCAGCATCTTGCAGTTTAGAATCCACAGTCATGTAGATATTCAAGCCAGAGGTATAAGCTTCTTCTTCACCGTATTCTTTTACTGCCCATGCACGAGCCAACTCTGCTACGTAAGGTGCGGAAAGCTCAATCTCAGCGCTATGATAACGCGCCACAATAGGCTCATTGCGTGCTTCGTCATACTGCTCTTGTGTAATGTATTTCTCATCAAGCATTCGCATTAATACAACGTTACGGCGTTTTGTTGCGCGCTCAAGAGAGTAAATTGGGTTCATGGTTGATGGCGCTTTTGGCATACCAGCGAGTGTTGCAATCTCACTTAACGTCAATTCATCAAGGCTCTTGCCAAAATACACTTGAGCGGCAGCACCAAAGCCATATGAGCGGTAACCAAGGAAGATTTTATTGACATAAAGCTCCATGATTTCTTGCTTACTTAAAAGCTGCTCAATATGGATAGCAATAAAAATCTCTTTAATCTTACGCATGATCTTCTTCTCATTAGATAAGAAGAAGTTACGAGCTAGCTGTTGCGTAATCGTACTTGCACCCTGTTTAGCCGAGCCTGAAACCGCAACAACAACCGCTGCACGAGTGATGCCGATAGGGTCGATACCAGGATGCTCATAGAAACGACTATCTTCGGTTGCGATGAGCGCGTGAATTAAGTCTTGAGGAATTTCGTCATAAGTAACAGGAATACGACGCTTTTCACCGAACTGTGCGATCAGCTTCCCGTCTTGACTAAACACCTTCATAGGTGTTTGTAATTCAACGTCTTTTAGAGTTGCAACATCTGGCAATTCAGGCTTCACGTACTGATAGAAGCCAAATATTGTGGTGACTCCAAGAATTATGCAAATCAATGTTAAAAATAATAAACGCTTTATGAACTTCACCGGAGAATCCCTGATTGGTTGAGGCTGTGTAACGGCAAACCCTTGTACTCTTAGGTCAAAAATTTAGCACATAAGAGATATTAACTCTTATTTGGATGCTAATAACAACCTTTGCACGAAGAAATTTCGGAGCGAGAGTAAGAGATGGATAAGCTAATCGTTACCGGCATCGATATAGGCCATAACAGCCTCAAAGCCGTAGTACTTAAACCCACAGGCAACAATTACGCTCTGTTGGGTTACAAAGAAATATTACTAAAGGAAGGTATTGTCGCTGAAAATAACACCATAAATCATCAAGAAATTGTAAAGACCCTCAAGCAGATAAAAAAAGAACTGCCTTTTGGCGCTAAAAAAGTTGCGATCTCAGTTCCTGATAACTCGGTAATTAGCAAGAAACTGCAAATAGAACAAAATCTTGAAGAGAGTGAAGTTGAGTTTGCAGTGATACAAGCCTTTTCTCATCAATCGCCATTCCCTGTCGAAGAGCTGAGTTTAGACTTCGTTCGTCTTCGCGCTGAGGGCGGGCAGAGTGGCAGTGATAGCTATCAAGTGTTTGCGACAAGAAAAGATGTGGTAGAAGGCCGAGTCGATGCATTACAAAAGTCCGGACTAAAACCTGTTTTAGTGGACGTGCATTCGCAAAGCCTTGGTCATATCTGGAAGCTCACCGCCGATCGCTTTCCTGACAAAAACAAATACTGCTTACTCGATATTGGCACCTTATCGAGCTCCTTCACCATGTTTACCGAACAAGGTGAACTGTTTCACAAAGAGTTTGCTTACGGCACACGCGGAGTAAACTGCGCTTCTCCAGTCGATTTTCTGTCCGATGATGCTCAGGAGAAAACAGAGCTGTTTAACCGTCAAATCGTAGAGCGAGTAAAGCGCCAGATGCAGCTCTATACCTCAATCAATGGCTCACAAAACATCAAGGGTATCTGGTTATCAGGGGAAGGGGCCTCCACTCCCATGCTCGCAGAGGGGTTGTCTCAACAATTGTCGTTAGAGTGTGAATTGCTAAATCCGCTAGGGCTATTTGAGATGAAGGTGTCTAAGCGTAAGCGTCGTGCTGTGGATTGGCAGCATTTCTCAACAGCAGCCGGACTGGCCGTTCGTGGCATTCATTGGCTGGGAGGCGCCCGTGCTTTATCGCATTAATTTACTTCCTTGGCGAGAGAGTCAAAGAGAAGAGCACCGACGTCGTTTCATCAGTTTGGTCGCATTAGGCATGTTGGTCGCTGTTGGCATCCAGTGGGGTATTGGAAAGTTTTTTGAGTACCAACAAGATCAACAACAGGAGCGGCTCGATTACCTCACTCACTACATTGCCGAACTCGACCTGCGTATTGAAGCAATGAAAATTGCAGAGCAAGAGCATAGCAAAATCCTCGAACGCCTAAAGGTAGTTGAAGGTTTACAAAACGGACGAAACAAAACGACCGAGTTCATGAACTTAATGCCTGCCGTTATCCCTGAAGGTGTATATGTCGACAAGATCAAAATGAATGATCTGGAAATTGAGATCTCTGGGATCTCAGATAGCACTCCAAAACTTGCCACGATGCTGGACAACATGGAGCGCTCGGCCAAGTTGAACGACGTAGAAATGCATTCCATCGTTCACGGCAAAGCCCGTTTTGGGAAAGAGTTTCAAACATTCAAAGTGTCTTTCATGTTCAAAGTAACGGAGAAGAAATTGGAGGCTCAACGTGGTTGATTGGCAGGATCTCGAAATCGATGAAATGGCCGAGTGGCCATTGTTGCCCCAGATTATAGTAATCGCGCTTCTGATCATGGTGATTCAAGGCTTAGGTTATTGGTTTTACCTTAAACCGAAAGACGAACAGTTGAATCACTTGATCCAGCAGGAGCAGACACTCAAGGTGGCATTGAAGATCAAAGCGAACAAAGTGGCAGCGTTGCCTCAGCTTCAATCTCAATTGGATGAACTTACCACCCGTTACGAGTTATTACTGCAGCAACTGCCTGCGCAAAAAGAGCTGGCTACAATGCTCGCTTCAGTGAATGAACTTGGCATCGACAATAAGCTGACTTTCACCCGAATCGACTGGGGCGAAAAACAATCAGAGCACTTCCTTTATCGTCTCCCTTTAAACATTGAGTTAACGGGCGACTTTCATGACATCGGCCATTTTTCTCAGGCGATAGCGACGCTACCTCGAATCATCACGTTTAAAGATGTGACTTGGCAACGTGTCAGCCAAGAGAGCGAAACTCTGCACTTTCGGGTGCGCGCTAACACCTATCAGTTTAAGCCGGAGGAGACGAAAAATGACAAGTAAGTCTTTGTTGCTGGTACTGATGGGTTCTCTATTGATGGGCTGCCAGGCGAATGATGAATCATTGACGGATTTTATTCGAGGAGTGGAAACACAGGCGCGTCGAGAGGTCGAGAAGCTTAAGCCCGCAGACAAATATGTTGCAGTCACGTACGCACCGGAAGTACAGCGTGCACCCTTTGAATTACCCAAAGAAGCCACTATCGCGACTCAGCCAGTTGCAAGAAAAGATTGTTGGCAACCGCCCTCAAGAAGGCGAACTGGTAAATTAGAAAAATTCCCATTAAGCCAATTACGTTTGAAAGGTGTCATGGGCATGGATAACACGGTTTCTGGCCTTGTTCAGGCTCCCAATGGCACCGTCTATAAAGTTAAGCCGGGTCAATACCTCGGACGCAATAATGGCAAAGTGACCCATGTCAGCCACTCCTACTTGTTGATTAATGAAACGTTGCCCGACGGCTTAGGATGTTGGCAAAAACGTAAAGTTAAGTTGGCTTTGAGATAGCCCCATTTATTTTTGATATTGAGTAATGAAAATGAGACAAGGATTAACACGTACACCAAGGATACTTACTGGGCTCTTCTCCTTATGGTTGTTTGTATTTTTAGCCCCTTTAGCGGCAGCTGAAGAAGTTTCGTCCAATGCCCTAAAAAGTATCGACTTTCGAACTAATAAAGATAAAGACGCCGTGATTGTCGTCGAATTGGCGTCACCGGCCGCGATTGTAGATATCAAGCGTGTACAGGAAGGGTTAAGTATCGATTTGCTTAACACTTCAGTAAAAGACGAGCAATTGTATCTCCTAGACGTGAAAGATTTTTCGACTGTGGTTGAGAGCGTAGAAGTGTTTCGCGACACCTCGACGACGCGCTTGGTTGCGCACATCAATGAAGAATACATGCATGATTACCGTTTAACGGGGCGTTTTTTGGAAATCAAAGTAGCGAAGATCAAACCCAATGAGAAAGCCCCAGATAAAAGCATTTTAGAAAGAGAAGGTAAGCTTATTTCGATTAACTTCCAAGATATTCCTGTGCGAAACGTCTTGCAGCTTATTGCTGATTACAACCAATTCAATTTGGTTGTCTCCGACTCTGTAGAAGGCAACCTCACGCTTCGTCTTGATGGTGTCCCTTGGCAGCAAGTGCTGGATATTATTTTGCAAGTTAAGGGGTTAGATAAGCGTGTTGATGGCAACGTGATTTTAGTTGCTCCGACTGATGAGTTGGACTTGCGTGAGAAGCAGCAGTTAGAAAAACAAAAACTTACGGAAGAAATGGGAGAGCTTTCATCTGAAATCATCAAAGTTAATTTTGCTAAAGCATCAGACATTGCGGAGATGATCAATGGAGAAGGAAATATCAGCATGCTGTCAGAGCGCGGTAGTATGACCATTGATGAGCGAACTAACTCGTTATTGATTAGAGAGTTACCTGAAAACATCGAGGTGATTCGAGAAATTATTGAGTCTTTGGATATTCCAGTTAAACAGGTTCAAATTGAGGCGCGTATTGTTACCATCAATGAAGGTAACATGGACGAGTTAGGGATTCGTTGGGGTTTTACGTCTATTAATGGCAGTAATACAGTGGGCGGTTCTATTGAGAACAACCTCGCCACGATCGGTCTCTATAATGGAGAAGGGGGTGATGACGGTGGTGACGGTGATGGAGTAGGGATCGATGACTTCCTAAATGTAAACTTAGCTGCAACCAGCCCGAATGCGACCAGCATTGCTTTTCAGGTCGCAAAGTTAGGTTCAGACACCTTGTTGGATCTTGAGCTTTCTGCGCTGCAACAAGAGTCTAAAGCTGAGATTATCTCGAGCCCACGTTTGATCACTACCAATAAGAAACCAGCCTATATCGAACAAGGTACAGAGATTCCTTACCTAGAGTCATCATCAAGTGGTGCAACGACGGTGACGTTCAAAAAGGCGGTATTAAGTTTGAAGGTGACCCCGCAAATCACACCGGATAACCGCTTAGTGTTGGATTTAAGTGTCACGCAAGATAGACCTGGACAAGTCGTGAAGACAGGCACTGGTGAAGCTGTTGCGATTGATACTCAACGTATCGGGACGCAAGTGTTAGTGAATAACGGTGAAACGGTCGTTCTTGGTGGTATTTTTCAGCACAGCATTACTAACTCGGTGGACAAAGTGCCTTTGTTGGGCGATCTGCCGCTATTAGGTGCGCTTTTTCGTCGAAGCTATGAAAATGTTGGCAAAAGTGAGCTGTTAATTTTCGTCACGCCTAAGGTGGTGATTCAGTAGTTCTGTCTCGGGAAAAACTGATTAAATCAAAAATAAAGTTGCAATAGTGGCACCATGCTTGGATAATTTCGGGTCTTATCACGAATTATCTGTGAGGAACTGGTGCCACAAGCCTTGTAGAACAGCAGTTTAGCTGTGTTTTCTTGTGGCGATCTTATTGAATCAATGTTGTAAATTACTGCTAAACATGGCTGAGAAACGTAATATTTTCCTTGTTGGCCCAATGGGCGCCGGCAAAAGTACAATTGGTAGACATCTAGCACAGCAACTGCATATGGAGTTTGTTGACTCCGATACAGTGATCGAAGAACGCACTGGTGCAGACATCTCTTGGGTTTTTGATGTAGAAGGTGAAGAAGGCTTCCGCAAGCGTGAAGAAGCGGTACTTGAAGACCTAACACAAGAGCAAGGCATCGTGCTTGCGACTGGCGGTGGCTCTGTTAAGAGCAAAGAAAACCGCAATCGTCTTTCGGCACGTGGTGTTGTTGTTTACTTAGAAACGACGATTGAAAAGCAACTTGCGCGTACAAACCGCGACAAGAAGCGTCCTTTACTTCAAACGGATAACCCTCGCGAAGTACTGGAGCAATTAGCTGAAGAACGTAATCCTTTATATGAAGAAGTAGCGGATTACACTGTTCGCACTGACGATCAAAGTGCAAAAGTGGTAGCCAACCAGATCGTAAAAATGCTAGAAGAGAGATAAGTCTTTATCTTTTTTTTAATTGGAGCAAACCGATGGAACGGATTACGGTCAACCTAGCTGAGCGTAGCTACCCAATCTCTATTGGCGCCGGGTTATTTGAGGACCCGGCGTACCTCTCTCAAGTTCTCTCAAACAAAAATGCAAAACAAAAAGTTGTTGTGATCAGTAATGTCACAGTGGCGCCTTTGTATGCAGACAAAATTTTAAAGCAACTCGAGCAGCTCGGCTGTAGTGCATCCTTGTTAGAATTGCCTGACGGTGAACAGTACAAAAACTTGGATGTATTTAATCAAGTAATGAACTTCTTACTGGAAGGGAGTTATGCTCGTGATGTTGTGATCATCGCGTTAGGTGGTGGTGTTATTGGCGACCTTGTGGGTTTTGCGTCTGCCTGTTACCAGCGTGGGGTCGACTTTATTCAAATACCGACCACATTACTATCCCAAGTGGACTCTTCGGTTGGTGGAAAAACCGCGGTTAACCATCCGTTGGGTAAGAACATGATAGGTGCGTTTTACCAACCTAAAGCCGTGATCATTGATACGAACTGCCTGTCGACGTTGCCTGAACGTGAGTTCGCTGCGGGTATCGCCGAAGTCATTAAGTACGGCATTATTTACGATGCAGATTTTTTTGTATGGTTAGAAGACAATCTTGAGCGCTTGTATGCGTTGGATGAAGAAGCACTAACTTATGCGATCGCACGTTGCTGTGAAATAAAAGCGGAAGTGGTGGCTCAGGATGAGAAAGAATCGGGCATCCGTGCTTTGCTTAACTTAGGTCACACCTTTGGTCATGCGATTGAAGCGGAACTTGGCTATGGCAATTGGCTGCATGGTGAAGCGGTATCTTCCGGCACTGTTATGGCGGCCAAAACGTCGCATCTACGCGGTCTGATCTCGGAAGAGCAATTTGAGCGTATTGTTGCGATTTTGCGTCGTGCAAAACTGCCTGTGCATACTCCAGACAGTATGAATTTCGATGACTTCATCAAGCACATGATGCGAGATAAGAAAGTCCTCTCTGGTCAATTACGATTGGTTTTGCCTACAGGCATTGGCACTGCCGAGGTAATTGCTGATACGACGCAAGACGTACTCAAGCAGGCAATAGACTTCGGTCGCGATATTTAACCTTGTAATGGCGCCTTTGGGCGTCATTCTTGTAGTGTATTAAGGTTATTAGATGAGTGTTGCTCACGTACTGGAATTAGATTCTCAAATCGAGTTGCTTGATAGATTAGGTCTACTGACTAACTTTGGTTCCAATCTCATTGCGATTAATGGTCATGATGGGTACGGGAAATCTTGGTTAGCGCAGCGATACCTTGAAGTGGGTGCCAGTAACAAGAATCAATGTTTGTTACTTTGTCATTCTAATCAAGACGATGTGCAGCATCGCGTCCTTATTTTGAGTCAACTAGTTTCGGACGCATTGTTTAATCAGCAAGAGCCTTTACTTGATAGCCTTGAAAGGCTTTTAGGTGATGAGCCGTGTGACATTGCAATTGTTGTAGATGATGCGCATTTATTGAGTGAGACACTTATCTCTGAGCTTTGGATGCTGGTCTTAGAGGCGCACCATAAGCCAAATTGGACCATCAATGTCTTACTGTTTACACAGTCTGGACGTTTAGAAGGTTTGCTAGCACGTCTCAGTTATGGACAAGAGATAAAGCCTGTTGAGCTTGATATTGATATGTTGTCCGAAGTGGAAGCTCGTCGTTTCTTTGAGTCACTTGTAGCGCGCTACGTCAATGATGAGTCTGAGAAACGGGTTCGAGATGCATTTAAAAAAGTCGACCCAGTACCGGGGGACATCATGGCGTTAGGAGAGATGAAAGTGGAAAAAAGGATCATTATCCGCTCGATTGTCGGTTCACCCCTGAATATTGCGTTGGTGGTATTAGTATTACTGTTGCTTGCTGCTGGTGGCTATTGGTGGATGCTTAGTCAACCAAGTCCTGATGATAAGGCGCAGCAAATTGCTGGCAGTTTAGAGCAAACGGCTATTCCAACTTTTGAAGAGTCAGGAATCAGTGCAGCGCAGTCTTCACTGCAACCTGTAACCGATGGCTCTAGCAGTCCTGATAAGTCTGGTGCGGTTGATGATTCTGATTCATTACCGCCAGCAGTGACAGAAGAAGTAGCGAACGTAGGCAGTGATGACAATCAACAAAGAGTGGTGATTGAGTCGAATGTGGTCGATGCATTGCTTGAAGGTAAAACTGATTCAGCAGACACAAAAGCGATTGATGACGTCGTAGGTATTGAGAAGACAGAAACCGCCGATGAAACTAGCTCTCCTTTGATTAAAGTCGTAAAACCGAATCAAGATATGGCGCAAGCACCTGCTCAGTCAGAAGAGGGTGACGTAAACCAACCTGTTGTGAAGTTTTCATTTGCCCGTGAAGAACTAAAAGCGCTATCGCCAAGAGCTTATACTTTACAACTCGCAGCTATGACCTCAATGGAAGATGTACAATCCTTTCTCAATGAGCATCAACTGAATAATCAAGTGCGAATTTATCCTACCGTTCGTAATGACACCGAGTGGTATATCATCACATATCAAGATTATCCGACAATTCAAATGGCTCGTGATGCCGTCGCAAGCTTACCAGATTCGGTTAAGTCGGTGAGTCCTTGGGCAAAATCACTCCGTCAGGTTCACCGTGAAATTGAACGAGTGAAATAAACCTGAGCTTCCCTGAAAAATATGTTACATTCCGCAGCCTTAATTTTTGGTCGATAGATAGAGCAGTAGATGAAAAAGCAACGAGCCTTTCTTAAATGGGCAGGAGGAAAATACGGACTGGTTGAAGACATCCAACGTCATTTGCCGCCGGCTCGAAAGCTAGTTGAACCTTTTGTTGGTGCGGGCTCAGTGTTTCTGAATACCGATTATGACCATTATCTACTTGCAGATATCAATCCAGATTTGATCAATCTGTACAACCTGCTGAAAGAACGCCCTGAAGAGTATATCTCTGAAGCGAAGCGTTGGTTTGTCGCTGAGAACAACCGCAAAGAAGCCTACCTACACATTCGCGCTGAGTTTAATAAAACCGATGACGTGATGTACCGCTCTTTAGCGTTTTTGTACATGAACCGCTTTGGTTTTAATGGCCTATGCCGTTACAACAAAAAAGGTGGCTTCAATGTACCGTTTGGCTCTTACAAAAAGCCGTATTTCCCTGAGGCGGAATTGGAGTTTTTTGCAGAAAAAGCCAAAAAAGCTACGTTCGTTTGTGAAGGTTATCCTGAAACATTTCGTCGTGCGCGCAAAGGGAGCGTCGTGTATTGCGATCCACCTTATGCGCCGCTTTCAAATACGGCAAATTTCACCTCATACGCAGGTAATGGTTTCACGTTGGACGACCAAGCTGCATTAGCCGACATTGCTGAAAGAACAGCGACTGAACGTGGCATTCCTGTGTTGATTTCTAACCACGACACTACCTTGACACGTCGGTTGTATCACGGTGCGGATCTTAATGTGGTAAAAGTAAAGCGTACCATTAGCCGTAATGGTAACGGTCGTAATAAAGTTGATGAGCTACTTGCGCTTTTTCATGCCCCAGACATGGATAAATCAAACTCTTAATTCTCACACTATTATATCTAAATAGTGGATCTCCCCACTGGCTTCGGTAGAATTGCGCGCAGATTGTTTGCTCATTACTACTGAGGTCAGGTATGAAAGATTTTCTTATTGCTCCATCCATTTTATCGGCAGATTTTGCTCGTCTCGGTGAAGATGTAGAAAAAGTACTCGCAGCGGGTGCGGATGTGGTGCATTTCGACGTTATGGATAACCACTATGTACCAAACCTGACTTTTGGTGCGCCTGTGTGTAAAGCACTACGCGATTATGGCATCACAGCGCCAATCGATGTTCACCTAATGGTGAAACCCGTTGACCGTATTATTCCTGATTTCGCAAAAGCGGGTGCGTCGATGATTACGTTCCATGTAGAAGCTTCTGATCATGTAGACCGTACACTGCAGTTAATTAAAGAGCACGGCTGTCAGGCTGGTGTGGTACTAAACCCAGCAACGCCACTTGCAAGTCTTGAGTTTATTATGGATAAAGTCGACATGATTCTACTGATGTCGGTAAACCCTGGTTTTGGTGGTCAATCATTCATTCCTCATACACTAGATAAACTGCGTGCCGTTCGTAAGATGATTGACGAGTCTGGCCGTGATATCCGCTTAGAAATCGATGGCGGTGTGAAGGTTGACAACATTCGTGAAATTGCAGAAGCGGGCGCAGACATGTTTGTCGCAGGCTCGGCGATTTTCGGTGAGCCAGATTATAAACAAGTGATCGATCAAATGCGCGCTGAACTGGCTGAAGTTAAATAAGCAACGATAAGCCAACGCAATAACACGCTGATTTTAAAGGCTGCTAGCTTGTTGGCAGCCTTTGTGTTTTCTAGTATTAGAAGAAATTAAATATCCGCTGCGCTGAGCAAATAATCACTTGCCTATTTTACGCCCTTTCTGTACTATTCGTGCTCCTTAAACTCAGTCAATTATCTTTAGTTCCTTGCTTCCTCTGGACGACTGAGCCATTTGTGGAAGCTGAATAATCCGTAAGGAGCAACCAATGCGTCATTACGAAATCGTATTCATGGTGCACCCAGATCAAAGCGAGCAAGTTGCTGGCATGATCGAGCGTTACACTGGTTCAATCACTGAAGCTGGCGGTAAAATCCACCGTCTAGAAGACTGGGGCCGTCGTCAACTGGCTTACCCAATCAACAAGCTTCACAAAGCTCACTACGTTCTTATGAACGTTGAAGCTGACCAAGCTGTAATTGATGAGCTAGAAACTGCTTTCCGTTTCAACGATGCAGTTCTACGTAACATGATCATGCGTACTAAAGCAGCGATCACTGAGCAATCTATCATGCTTAAGCAAAAAGAAGAGCGTGCTCCACGTCGTGAAGAGCGTTCTGAAGCTAAGCCTGAAGCTAAGTCAGAAGCTGCTGAGTAAGTTTTCTTATGGCCAATCGAATGGAGCTGAGCGGCACCATTGCCAAACCGCCCATTCGTAGTAAAAGCCCTGGTGGCATTGAACACTGTCGGTTTTGGCTAGAGCATCGCTCTACTATTATCGAAGCTGACTTACCTCGACAAGTTTATTGTCGTATGCCGGTAGTCGTCAGCGGGCTTGGGTCACAAGCACTAACTCAGAATTTAGTTCAAGGCAGTAACATTAAAGTAAGTGGTTTTGTCACTTATCAAACCGGCCGAAATGGCGTGGGAAAATTAGTGTTACACGCCGACAACATTACTCAAATTTAAGATCAGGAGATAGCCCATGGCTCGTTTCTTCCGTCGTCGTAAATTCTGCCGTTTCACTGCAGAAGGCGTACAAGAGATTGATTACAAAGACGTAGCAACTCTTAAAAACTACATCACTGAAGCTGGTAAAATCGTACCTAGCCGTATCACTGGTACAAGCGCTAAGTACCAGCGTCAACTAGCACGTGCTATCAAGCGTTCACGCTACCTAGCTCTACTACCGTACACTGACAAGCATCAGTAATCGGTTCATTTTATTAAGAAAGAGGATTAAGCAATGCAAGTTATTCTACTTGATAAAATTGGTAACCTAGGTGGTCTTGGCGATACTGCAAACGTTAAATCTGGCTACGCTCGTAACTTCCTTATCCCACAAGGTAAAGCAGTTATGGCAACTAAAGCTAACGTTGAAATGTTTGAAGCTCGTCGTGCTGAACTAGAAGCTAAAGTTGCTGAGCAACTAGCTGCTGCAGAAGCTCGCGCAGAGAAAGTTAACGCTCTAGAAGCGGTAGTTATCGCTTCTAAAGCTGGTGACGAAGGCAAACTATTCGGTTCTATCGGTACTCGTGACATCGCTGACGCTATCACAGCTGCAGGCGTTGAAGTTGCTAAGAGCGAAGTTCGCCTTCCTGAAGGTGCTCTACGTAACACTGGTGAGTTCGAGATCAGCGTTCAACTTCACTCTGAAGTTTTCGCGACAGTTAATCTACAAGTTGTTGCTGCTGAGTAATTCAGTATCAAGACGAAATACTAAAAAGCACCTCCTTGGAGGTGCTTTTTTTATTTCTAAAACTGAGAGAAAAAGGGTTAAAAAGCGAAAAGTAAATTAACGGAAAATACGCTGTCCGCTTTGCTTAAGCCTTCAGGCACTTTATCGTGATACTGACGAGAGTGCGCCAGTTTCAGTGCAATATCTTCAGTAATATCATTGGTTACACTGAGTTCACTATCAGTACGTGTGTTACTTCTACCTGTTACCAACGTAATATCAGCTGCGAAACTTAAATTATCCAACGCATGCCAAGTTGTGTTGATATTTCCTCGAAAAATGCCTTCTCTAACGATATCGGGAAAGACAATATCGTCATCATCTATTTCGTCTAAGTTTGGCTCTTGATAGCGAAAACCAGGGCCTACCTCTACCTCTAAAATGAAGTTCTCAGTGTAGGAGAACTGGTAACCCAAACCACCTGACAACGTATAGTCTTTAAAATAAGCACTGTAGCGAGAATCCACTCCTTTAAAGCTGCCATACAAATACGTCTTAGGGCCTAACTTGTAGTCACTCTGCAGGGAATAGGTGGATGAGCGTTTGTCTTCTTCACCGTCTTTGTACAAGTTGTAGTACTTCCATTCACCATTAGAACGGTGTCGACCTGACGTATATTCAGCACTCAAACGAGCATTCAGGGAACGAGAGTCCGTGTTACCTGTGTGAGCTTGATAGCCGAACTCCACCTCGGTTTTTAGTGGGTCGGGTACATCAATATTTTGCTCTGGCTGTACTGATTCGTCAGCATACGATGCACTAGCGCACAGTAGGCTAAAGCTAAGTAACCAGTATCGGGACACATCAACCTCGAACGTAATCAAAAAGGAGGGGCATGATACTGATACAGATATTTGGTTGGGTCAATGGTAGGTTAATTTTTATTAGAGCTAGGCGGAAGAACCAGGCTATTACCCGGGTGGTTCACATGATGATTTCTTAACAAGTAATTGTCGCTTCGGGGAAGCATCTCAGTTAGGTTAAGGTTATAATCGTGGGTCAATAGTAGTTATCGAGCAAAGTCATGGCGGAAAACAGAAATCGCAAACCTTCAGACAGTCAGGTCGACGCAATCAAAGTGCCACCTCACTCACTAGAAGCCGAGCAATCAGTAATTGGTGGTCTTTTACTGGATAATGAACGTTGGGACACCGTTGCCGAACGTGTTGTGAGCAGTGATTTCTATAGTCGTCCACACCGCCTGATTTTTGAAGGTGTAAAAACCATTCTTGAAGCGGGTAAACCTCTCGATCTTATTACTTTATCGGAATATCTAGAGCGTCATGAGTTGTTAGAAGATGTAGGCGGTTTTGCTTACCTCGCTGACTTGGCGAAGAATACGCCAAGTGCAGCTAACATCAATGCGTATGCTGATATTGTCGCTGAGCGTGCGATTGTTCGTGGCCTTATTGGTGTCGCGAATGAAATTGCGGACGCGGGCTATGACCCTCAAGGTCGTAGTTCTGAAGATTTAATAGACATGGCGGAGAGTAAAGTTTTTGCTATCGCCGAGTCTCGAACTAGTGAAAACGAAGGACCACAAAACGTCGACAACATCCTCGAAAAGACGTTAGAACGTATCGAGTTGTTGTATAAAACGCCACAAGATGGTGTTACGGGGGTCGATACCGGTTTCACCGATCTCAATAAGAAAACCGCAGGTTTGCAAGGCTCTGATTTGGTGATTGTCGCAGCGCGTCCATCGATGGGTAAAACGACCTTTGCGATGAACTTGTGTGAAAATGCGGCCATGCAACAAGAAAAGCCCGTACTTATTTTCTCGTTAGAGATGCCAGCTGAACAGTTGATGATGCGTATGTTGGCCTCTTTGTCTCGTGTAGACCAAACCAAGATCCGTACGGGTCAGCTAGATGACGAAGATTGGGCGCGTATTTCTTCTACTATGGGTATCCTGATGCAGAAGAAAAATATGTACATTGATGATAGCTCTGGTCTAACTCCGACCGAAGTGCGTTCGCGCGCTCGCCGTATCGCTCGTGAACATGGCGGTCTGTCGATGATCATGGTCGACTACCTTCAGTTGATGCGCGTGCCTTCGTTAACCGATAACCGCACTCTTGAGATTGCTGAGATCTCGCGCTCTCTTAAGGCGCTGGCAAAAGAGCTAAATGTGCCTGTTGTGGCACTGTCGCAGCTAAACCGTTCCCTAGAGCAACGTGCGGATAAACGACCAGTAAACTCGGACTTGCGTGAATCCGGTTCCATCGAGCAGGATGCTGACTTGATCATGTTCATCTACCGTGATGAGGTTTATCACCCAGATAGTCCGTACAAAGGTACGGCCGAAATCATTATTGGTAAACAGCGTAACGGTCCTATCGGCTCTGTTCGCCTCACTTTCCAAGGTCAACATTCGCGTTTCGACAACTACGCGGGTCCTGCATTCGATATTGATGATGAGTAATCCCATGAGCTATATGAAAGCGGCCAAGGCGTGCATTGATTTGTCTGCGTTGCAGCACAACTTACAGCGCGTAAAAGCTCAAGCGCCACAAAGTAAAGTGATGGCTGTCGTCAAGGCCAATGGTTATGGTCACGGATTACGTCATGTTGCAAAACATGCTAACCATGCGGATGCGTTTGGTGTGGCTCGTATTGAAGAAGCATTGCAACTGCGCGCTTGTGGAGTAGTAAAGCCGATTCTATTGCTAGAAGGTTTTTACTCTCCTGGTGACTTACCTGTTCTTGTGACGAACAACATCCAAACCGTGGTGCACTGTGAAGAGCAGCTTATCGCCTTGGAGCAAGCAGACCTTGAAACTCCGGTTGTCGTGTGGCTGAAGATTGACAGTGGCATGCACCGCCTTGGGGTTCGTCCTGAACAATATGACGAGTTTGTAACGCGGCTAAAGGAGTGTCCAAATGTAGCGAAACCGTTGCGTTACATGAGCCACTTTGGCTGTGCAGATGAGCTGGATAGCGATATTACCCCACAACAGATTGAGCTGTTTAAATCGTTGACTTCTGGTTGCCAAGGGGAACGTTCACTGGCGGCATCTGCGGGGTTATTGGCATGGCCTCAAAGCCATTTAGATTGGGTTCGTCCGGGTATTATCATGTATGGTGTGTCGCCATTCGATGACAAAACGGCGCAAGATCTTGGGTATCAACCTGTTATGACACTTAAATCCCACCTTATTGCGGTACGTGAAGTGAAGAAGGGCGAAAGTGTTGGCTACGGTGGTATTTGGACCAGTGAGCGAGATACAAAAGTGGGTGTCATCGCTGTAGGGTATGGCGACGGTTACCCAAGAAGTGCTCCAAACGGTACGCCGGTGTGGGTTAATGGCCGTAAAGTACCTATTGCAGGTCGAGTTTCCATGGATATGCTGACGGTCGATTTGGGACCAGACGCAACGGATAAAGTCAGCGACGAAGCGATTCTTTGGGGGAAAGAGCTCCCAGTAGAAGAAGTGGCGGGTCACATTGGTACGATTGCGTATGAACTCGTGACTAAGCTAACGCCTCGCGTCGAGATGGAATACTCAAAATAAACAATGAAAGGCTAACCCAAGGTTAGCCTTTGTTTTATCTACTCACCGTTAATCGTAGCAATAACGCGGCGGCCGCCACCAAAGTCTCGATGCTCACCCAAGTAAATACCTTGCCATGTTCCTAAAGCTAATCGACCATTTTGGATTGGTACCGTCACACTACTGCCAAGCAGTGATGCTTTAATATGTGCCGGCATGTCGTCGTCACCTTCATAGGTGTGCTGATAATAAGGAGCACGCTCTGGCACAAACTTATTGAAGTGCGCTTCCATGTCCATACGCACGGTTGGATCAGCATTCTCATTTAAGGTCAAACTGGCGGAGGTGTGCTGAATAAATAAGTGTAATAAACCTACTGAAAGTTCGTTTATTTGTGGTAATTGTTGTTCAATTTCATCAGTTATCAGGTGAAAACCGCGGCATCTCGCTTTTAATTGCAGTGTTTTTTGTGCCCACATACGTGTTCCTTTGGAAATTTATAAATTGGCGTCTATCCTATTCCAATTAGAGCCTGTCATTAGTAAATGATATGATTCTTGTCATCGTAAATGAATTGTTCAATTTCAGGGCAGGGAACGTGACCTAACTCAATGTGAGTGTAAAAGCTCTCGGTCATAATTGGCGCCTGAAAAAAAATTACAAAGACTTGTTTTGTGGCAATTTGCCCAAACATCTAATTTATATTCTATTTGCTAAATCGGGGATTCCACAGTTTTCGCTAGACTGTAAGGAATGGAACCTACTGTAACATCGGGATAAAGACCATGTTGAAAAATATCAATCCAACGCAAACACAAGCTTGGAAAGCGCTAACGGCGCATTTCGAATCTGCACAAGATATGGATCTTAAAGAGCTGTTTGCTCAAGACGCAGCGCGTTTCGACAAATACTCTGCACGTTTCGGCTCAGACATCCTAGTCGATTACTCAAAGAACCTCATCAATGAGGAAACTCTGAAGCACCTGTTTGCTCTTGCGAAAGAGACCGAGCTGAAATCTGCAATTGAAGCGATGTTCAGTGGTGAAGCGATCAACCAAACAGAAGGTCGCGCTGTTCTTCACACTGCACTACGTAACCGCGCTAATACTCCAGTTATGGTAGATGGCGAAGACGTAATGCCAGCAGTGAACGCGGTTCTAGAAAAAATGAAATCATTCACTGAGCGCGTTATCGGCGGTGAATGGAAAGGTTACACAGGCAAAGCAATTACCGATATTGTGAACATCGGTATCGGCGGTTCTGACCTTGGCCCTTACATGGTGACGGAAGCTCTAGCGCCATACAAAAATCATCTAAACCTTCACTTCGTATCTAACGTTGATGGTACACACATCGTTGAAACGTTGAAGAAAGTTAACCCAGAAACGACGTTATTCTTGATCGCGTCTAAGACGTTTACAACACAAGAAACCATGACTAACGCGCACACTGCTCGTGATTGGTTCCTAGAATCGGCGGGTGATCAGGCTCATGTGGCTAAGCACTTTGCTGCGCTTTCAACAAACGCGACAGCCGTGTCTGAATTTGGTATCGATACAGCGAACATGTTTGAATTCTGGGACTGGGTTGGTGGCCGTTACTCACTATGGTCTGCGATCGGTCTATCAATTGCACTAGCAGTAGGTTTCGACAACTTTGTTGAGTTGCTTGATGGTGCTCACGAGATGGACAAGCACTTCGTATCAACAGATCTAGAAAGCAATATTCCAGTGATTCTTGCTTTGATTGGTATTTGGTACAACAACTTCCACGGTGCGGAGTCAGAAGCTATCCTACCTTACGATCAATACATGCACCGTTTTGCAGCATACTTCCAGCAAGGCAACATGGAATCAAACGGTAAATACGTTGACCGTGACGGCAATGCTGTAACTTACCAAACTGGCCCAATCATTTGGGGTGAACCAGGTACCAACGGTCAGCACGCGTTCTACCAGCTAATTCACCAAGGTACTAAGCTTATCCCATGTGACTTCATTGCACCTGCAATTAGCCACAACCCAGCTAGCGATCATCACCAAAAACTGATGTCTAACTTCTTCGCGCAAACTGAAGCTCTAGCGTTTGGTAAAAATGAAGAAACCGTGAAAGAAGAGTTGGTGAAAGTTGGTAAGAATGCTGAAGAAGTGGCAGCGATTGCGCCATTCAAAGTGTTTGAAGGTAACCGTCCAACAAACTCTATTCTAGTGAAGCAAATCACGCCTCGTACGCTAGGTAACTTGATCGCAATGTACGAACACAAAATTTTCGTACAAGGTGTTATCTGGAATATCTTCAGCTTTGACCAGTGGGGCGTGGAGCTAGGTAAACAACTGGCTAACCAAATCCTACCTGAGCTTGCAGATGAGTCTCAAATCAGCTCGCATGACAGCTCAACAAACGGTCTAATCAACGCATTTAAAGCGTTCAAAGCTTAATGTTTGAATAGATAAAGAAAAGGTCAGCAAATGCTGACCTTTTTATTGCCTGAGGCAAAAACAAAATAGGTTGGCCAGTGCCAACCTATTTTTCTCTTTTATTCGAAGCAAATTTCGATAAAGGCATTTCCCCATTGGGAAGAGAAAGGCATGATAATAATTGAGCCTTCACACTTGTGGCGAATCGTATGACCTCGGCCCGAAACCACAACCGGTGTTGCCATATCAAAGTCAAAACCACTTTCTGCCAGAATGCGTTTCGCACCACCAGTAACCATGTTGGTGATCTCACCCACCATATCGGTCACTTCTTCATTGAGCCCATTTGGACGTTCACCAAGCATGTTCTGCATGATTTCTAGGGCGAGTGCTTCATCAAAGGTGATCGACATTGAACCACGAGTTTGTGGGCCTACCATACCAATCAGACCAGAAACGTCACCTCGTGCGATCTCATCTTTTTTGATTCGCGGTTTTTGTGGCTTCAGCTCAAGAGAAGCCATAGTTTTTAGCACGTTCATTAAAGAAGCTAAAAACGGGTTTACAAATTCAGCGCGCATAACGTTCTTCTATACTTTTTCTTTCGTCTCGGAGGAACAGGCCTGGCATTCACCATGAGTTTCAATAACTTGGTTGGTCAGTTTGAATCCATGCTTCTCGGCGTTTTCGGCTAACAAGGATATCAGCGTCTCATCTTCGAGTTCAACGACATCACCACATTTATCGCAAATTAGTAATTGGAAAAAGTGCTGCTGAGTATTGAAAGAACAACAAGTAATAAAGCTATTTGTCGATTCCACTCGGTGGATGAAGCCTTGCTCTAGGAGAAAATCTAATGCTCGATAAACAGTGGGCGGCTTAGCCTGAGGCTCACTCTCTTTTAGTTGCTCCAATAGCTCATACGCACTTGAGGCGCGGCGATTAGAACAAATGAGTTCAAATACGCGTCGGCGTTGCGGAGTCAGTCGTACTCCACGCTCTGCGCAGATACTTTCAATTTGTTCAATGATTGTTGGGTTCAAACCTTTCACCATAACTATCGGACGTGCTCTATGATAAATCATTTCTATACGAAGTTCGTTTAGAAATGCTTCATTTTACCCACTATCAGAACGAAAATCATGAATTAAAGCAAGTCGGTGGTGGTGTGAAGGCGGAATAATCATCACAGAATGAATCAACGAATGACAGATTCGTATTACTTCTGCGTATTCCTAAGCACTTGGCTAGTCAGCCAACCAAATCATTCTCGCTGAAACTAGCACCCAGAGGTGCTTGGGTATACAATACCCGACTTATTTTTTGAGCGTACTGCTGCGCTCGACCTTGGCAACATAAAAACGGGTGTTTATATCATGACTCATTCTTGCAGGCTCTCCGTAGCACCAATGTTAGATTGGACTGATCGTCATTGTCGCTACTTCCATCGCTTAATGACCAAAGAAACCCTGCTGTACACTGAAATGGTGACGACAGGTGCGATCATTCATGGAAAAGGAGATTTCCTGGCTTATAACGAAGAAGAGCATCCGTTAGCCCTTCAACTTGGTGGTTCAAACCCAGCAGATTTGGCTACGTGTGCCAAGCTAGCGCAAGAGCGTGGCTACGATGAGATTAACCTAAATGTGGGGTGTCCATCTGACCGCGTACAAAATGGTCGCTTCGGTGCTTGCCTAATGGCTGAACCGCAGTTAGTTGCGGATTGTGTCGCAGCAATGAAAGACGTGGTCGATATCCCTGTAACAGTAAAGACTCGCATTGGTATTGATGCTCAAGACTCCTACGAGTTCCTAACGGATTTCGTTTCTATTGTTTCAGAAAAGGGTGGCTGTGAGCAGTTCACTATCCACGCACGTAAAGCATGGTTAAGTGGTCTAAGCCCAAAAGAAAACCGCGAGATCCCACCATTGGATTACCCACGCGCTTACCAATTGAAGCAAGACTTCTCACACCTAACGATTGCGATTAACGGTGGCGTGAAATCATTAGAAGAAGCGAAAGCACATCTTCAGCATCTTGACGGTGTGATGATTGGTCGTGAAGCATACCAAAGCCCATATTTACTGGCATCGGTAGACCAAGAGTTGTTTGGCTCTAATGCTCCAGTGAAGAAACGCAGCGAAATTGTTGAAGAGATGTACCCATACATTGAAGCGCAATTAGCGAAAGGTGCGTACCTTGGTCATATTACCCGTCACATGTTAGGTTTGTTCCAAAGCATGCCCGGTGCTCGTCAATGGCGTCGTCATATCAGTGAAAATGCGCACAAACCAGGTTCTGGTCTAGAAGTATTGCAAGACGCGCTAGCTAAGATTCCAAAAGAATTGAATGTGTAAAATTCGCCAGTTAATGGCTAAAATTACCAACTAAAGAATGATAAAGCCAGAGTGCAGAAATGCCTCTGGCTTTGTTTTTTTATTAAAAATCATAATCTTAACTTCGTTTCTGTAAGTTGGTATGGAAACTGCTCTGTTTATTGAAAACAAATGGAGAAGTGATTATGTTGGAGCTAATCTTTATTTTAGTCTTTGCGGCGACCTTGTTGGTTACGGGTATCACAATGATGACCGTATTCGCAGCAACTGGTATTGCGTTAGTTGTGATGTTTTTACTGGGAATGGTTGGAGCGGTACTCAAACTATTACCATGGTTAATCGTGATTGCATTGGGTATTTGGTTCTTCAAGAATTACGTTGCTCAGCCCCGCTATAAATAATGAGTAACATCATTTAGTTGATGGAGAGGCGTGAGAATATGGTATATTTCATCTCACGTCCTCTACGTGAATATCAGCTATCTCGGAGTAAATACTACATGACAAATAAAGCGAACATCGCTTTAACGGCATTATCGTTGGCAGTATCTTTTCCTGTTTTTGCAGAGTACTCTGTATCGACAAAAGTCGGCGCAGAGGTATGGGCTGCCGACACTAAAGTTAATGAAGCGAGACGAGATAGCAGTACCACAGGCACTTTTTACGCGGCGATTGAACATGATGTTAAATACGTCCCTAATGCGCGCCTTCGTTACTCAAGTGTTGATGCGAATTACATGGGGTTCGATAAGCTCGATTTAACTTTGTATTACCACGTTCTAGAGCATGATTTATTGCACTTTGATGCGGGTCTTACGTTCAGTAATTTAAGTGACACTAAATATATTGATGCTGGCTCAAGCAGGCGTGTAGAAGAATTTGATGAGCTGATTTGGGCTTGGTATGGCTACGCAGAAATTCAAGTTCCGGATACAAACTTTGATGTGATTGGTGAGATAAACTTTGGTGACAACAAAGGTATCAAAAGCACCGATTTCATGGCAGGTGTTCAATACAATGTACCGCTCGAAAAAGCTCGACTGGCTTTTCGTGGAGGTTACCGTGTGATTGATTTAGAGTCCGATAAATTCATGTCGGATCTAGGGAAAGAGTTTATTTTTGCTAACGGCTTCTTTGTGAGTGCGGAATACGCGTTCTAAACTCAGCCATACTAGATATTCGATTTACTTAAAACGTCGCTTTATAAGCGGCGTTTTTTTATATCACTTCATTATATCTAATCGAAATTTCTCCCTATTTGGCTGACTTAGACCATGCTTACCTAGGAGCAATGTGAAAGTTAAAGCAGGGATAGCGATGACAATAAATGAACTAAGACATCTATTCCGTGAAAATCAGCTTATCGAAGCGATTATTGAGCCTGCAATCCAAGAGGGTGGTTGGGTTGTAGAGTTCAGACATGCGCGCGGTGGTTTTGTTTTTCTAACGGACAGTCACGGCGAAGAATGTCTTTATGAAGATTTGGATACTGCGTCAAAATCGGCAATGGCAGTAGGCTTTCAACAAGTCCGCATTGAAGACCGATGAGCAAAAAGTAAGCCGTTCTTACTTCCAAAAAGTTATAAAACATTCACTTCTATTCTTTCTTGTTATTAAGGAGAGTGGGTACTCTATCGTCACGCAATGAATAGGGATGTCGTGATAATGTCTTTTCAAAAGAATGAGTATTCTCACAAGAATGTGTCTGAAGATAATAATGGGCAAGGAGGAAATCCTCCAATCGCAAGCCCTCTGAATGACCAACAAATTAGCTCACTCCAACAAACTGTCTCTGAGTTGTCTTCACAGCAACTTGCTTGGGTCAGTGGGTATTTTTGGGGATTAGCTCAAAATCAACCAAACACAGCGGTAACTCCAATTGCACAAGCAACGGCAGCCGTATCAGCGAAGCCAGCAGGTAAGTTGAGTATTATTTTTGCTTCCCAAACGGGCAATGCTAAAGGTGTTGCTGAAGCTCTGGAACAGGAAGCAAAAGCAGAAGGAATTGCAGTCGAACTTTTTGATGCAAGCGATTACAAAGGTAAAAACTTAGCCAAAGAAACGCATGTCATTATTGTGGCATCGACTAACGGCGAAGGCGAAGCGCCAGACAATGCCATTGAGCTACATGAGTTTTTGCAATCGAAGAAGGCTCCTAAGCTGCCAAACCTGCAATATGGTGTTATTGCACTGGGAGATTCTAGCTACGAATTCTTCTGTCAGACCGGTAAAGACTTCGACACTTACCTATCAAAGCTAGGCGCGACTCCATTTATCGAGCGTCTTGATTGCGATGTGGATTATGAAGCCCCTGCAACTGAATGGCGTAAGAATGCGTTAGACAAGGTAAAAGATACACTGTCTTCTGGCTCTGAAGCGGATGTGGTTCAACTTCCTGTGGGTCAAGCTGCGACTGCGCACTCTCCTTACAATAAACAAAATCCGTACACTGCGACGTTACTGACCAGTCAAAAAATCACGGGCCGTGACTCTGGAAAAGACGTTCGTCATATAGAAATCGACTTAGAAGGCTCGGGCTTAACGTATCAGTCTGGTGATGCACTAGGTGTGTGGTTTGAAAATAGCTCGGAACTTGCAAATGCCATTCTTGGTAAGGTCGGTTTGTCTGGGGTTGAGACTGTTGACGTTGATGGTGAAAGCTTGTCAATCCACAGTGCTCTTGTGAGTAAATATGAAATCACAACATCTAACCCACAGCTCATCACAAAGTTTGCCGAGTTATCCGGTAGCAAGAAGCTACAAAAGTTAGTTGAAGATAAAGATAAGCTTCGCGAGTACTCTGCAAATACTCAAATCGTTGATGTACTGGCAGAAAAGAAAACCAAGTTAACCGCAGATGAATTGATTGGTTTGCTTCGTCGTCTTACTCCACGCCTTTACTCTATTGCATCAAGCCAAGAAGAGGTCGATGAAGAAGTACACCTAACGGTTGCTTTGGTTGAGTACGAACAAAACGACGAAAAACGATATGGTGGTGCGTCTAGTTTCTTAGCACAGCGTCTCGAAGAGGGAGATGAAGTTAAAGTATTTGTTGAGCATAACAACAACTTTAAACTGCCGGAAGATGATAGTACTCCAATTATCATGGTTGGTCCTGGCACAGGGATCGCACCATTCCGTAGCTTTATTCAGGAACGTGAAAACCGCGATGCTGAAGGCAAAAACTGGTTGTTCTTTGGTGATCGCACGTTCACTCAAGACTTCTTGTACCAAGTGGAATGGCAAAAGTATCTCAAGTCAGGAGTACTAAGCCGATTGGATGTTGCCTTTAGTCGTGACCAAGTAGAAAAGGTTTACGTACAACATCGCATCTTAGAAAACGCAGCTCAAGTGTGGCAGTGGATCCAAGAAGGCGCTTATATCTATGTCTGCGGTGATGCAACGCGTATGGCAAAAGATGTGCACGACGCATTGGTTATCGTTGCTGAACAAGAAGGCAAGATGCCGCGTGACGATGCAGAACAATTTATTAATGACCTACGTAAAGCGAAACGTTATCAGAGGGATGTTTACTAATGACTTTTTCTACGGACAATAATAAGCAGGTTGTATTAGGTGAAGAGTTAGGGCCGCTATCTGATAACGAGCGCCTGAAGCGAGAAAGCAACTTATTACGTGGCACTATTGAGCAAGATTTACAGGACCGTATTACAGGTGGCTTTACTGCCGACAACTTCCAGTTAATTCGTTTCCACGGTATGTATCAACAAGACGATCGTGATATCCGTAATGAACGCACAAAGCAAAAACTGGAACCATTACATAATGTGATGCTTCGTGCTCGTATGCCTGGAGGCATCATCACGCCAACGCAATGGTTAGCGATCGACAAGTTCGCAACGGAGCACTCTTTATATGGAAGTATTCGTCTGACGACTCGCCAAACGTTCCAGTTTCATGGGGTATTAAAACCGAATATTAAGTTGATGCATCAAACGCTCAACAGTATTGGCATTGATTCGATTGCAACCGCGGGTGATGTAAACCGTAACGTGTTGTGTACCACTAACCCAGTGGAGTCAGAGTTACACCAAGAAGCTTACGAATGGGCGAAGAAGATCAGTGAGCATCTATTACCAAAGACGCGCGCTTATGCAGAGATTTGGCTAGACGGTGAAAAAGTAGAAAGCACAGAAGAAGACGAGCCGATTCTAGGCAAGAACTACTTACCACGTAAGTTTAAAACCACAGTGGTTATCCCACCGCAAAATGACGTAGATGTACACGCTAACGATCTCAACTTCGTAGCGATTGCAGATAACGGCAAGCTGGTTGGTTTTAACGTCCTGGTCGGCGGCGGCTTAGCGATGACGCATGGCGATACATCAACTTATCCGCGCCGCGCTGACGACTTTGGCTTTATTCCGCTGGACAAGACACTTGATGTTGCCGCAGCTGTAGTAACAACTCAGCGCGACTGGGGTAACCGTTCAAACCGTAAGAACGCAAAAACCAAATACACATTGGATCGTGTAGGTAGCGATGTCTTTAAAGCGGAAGTCGAGAAACGTGCTGGTGTTAAGTTTGAGCAAAGCCGTCCATATGAATTCACAGAACGTGGTGACCGTATTGGCTGGGTAGAAGGAATTGATGGTAAATATCATTTAGCGCTTTTCATCGAAAATGGTCGCTTATTAGACTTTCCAGGTAAACCACTTAAGACGGGTGTTGCTGAAATTGCCAAAATCCACAAAGGCGATTTCCGCATGACAGCAAACCAAAACCTAATTGTTGCGGGTGTACCTAAAAACGAAAAAGCGAAGATTGAAAAGATCGCTCGTGAACATGGCTTAATGGACGACGGCGTAAGTGAACAGCGTAAGAACTCAATGGCTTGTGTTGCTTTTCCAACTTGTCCGCTAGCGATGGCAGAAGCTGAACGTTTCCTTCCTCAGTTTGTTACTGATGTTGAGGGGATTCTGGAGAAGCACAACCTACCAGAAAATGACAACATCATTTTGCGTGTAACTGGGTGTCCAAATGGTTGTGGTCGCGCAATGTTGGCTGAAATTGGTCTAGTTGGCAAAGCGCCGGGTCGTTACAACTTGCACCTAGGTGGTAACCGTGCCGGTACTCGAGTACCAAAAATGTATAAAGAGAACATCACGGATAAGCAAATCTTAGAAGAGATTGATCTGCTGGTGGCCCGATGGTCGAAAGAGCGTGAAGAAGGCGAAGCCTTTGGCGATTTCACTATTCGTGCTGGCATTGTCCAAGAAGTGCTCGTATCAAAGAGGGACTTTCATGCTTGATTCTGTAGCATCCAAGCTGGAGCTCACAGAGTTACTGACATTAACAAAGACGGAGCAAATCCTCCGTCTTGCTCAAATTAATGTCGAGCTCGAAAAGCTTTCAGCACAAGAGAGAGTAGCGTGGGCTTTAGATAATCTAGAAGGCGAGTTCGCGGTTTCTTCTAGTTTTGGTATTCAAGCCGCGGTTATGCTTCATTTAGTTACTCGCGCCAAAGCGGACATCCCCGTCATTCTAACCGATACTGGTTACCTGTTTGCTGAGACGTACCGATTTATCGATGAGCTGACAGATGCTCTCAACCTAAATTTAAAAGTTTATCGAGCCAAGGAAAGTGCGAATTGGCAAGAAGCTCGATATGGAAAATTATGGGAGCAAGGCGTAGAGGGAATTGAAAAATACAACAAGCTCAATAAAGTTGAGCCGATGCGTCGAGCGTTAAAAGAGCTTAATGTTGGAACGTGGTTCTCTGGACTGCGTCGAGAGCAAAGTAAATCTCGTGCAGGTTTACCGATTCTATCAATTCAGAACGGTGTGTTTAAATTTCTACCAGTAATTGATTGGACTAATAAAGACGTTCATTACTACTTAGAACAACACGGCCTTAAATACCACCCATTGTGGGATGAAGGTTACCTTTCAGTTGGTGATACACATACTACTCGTAAATGGGAGCCGGGAATGTCAGAGGAAGAAACTCGATTCTTTGGCTTAAAGCGAGAATGTGGCCTACACGAAGATGATGGCTCTGAACAAGATGGGTCTGGCATATAGCCATAATGCTCTTTAAATAGAGTTTAGGTTAAGTTTAATAAAGATAGCTGCAATAAAGCAGCTTTCTTTATTTATGGTACTTGAAAAACACGTCTCAAAGAACAACTCTGTGGATAAGTTGTGTGATAGTTTGGGGTAAAGTTGAATAAATAAAGGTTTGATCGAAAACTCATCGTTTAACCACTGTTTTTGCAATTTTTGAAAAATAACACTTGCCAATGTGAGCGCGATCTCTATAATGCCTCCTCGTTGACAGGGCAAGGCCTCACAAGGGTTTAAGCGAAGTTGATAAGGCTGAAAAGAAAAACGAAATAATTTGAAGAAAGTGTTTGACACAATAAATTATCTCGCTAGAATGGCCGCCTCTTCCGAAGTGATGTCAATCACAAAGAAGAGTTGCTCTTTAACAATATAGACCTATCAATCTGTGTGGGCACTCGTTGATGATAATCCAATTAGAAACTTCGGTTTCAAATTAGGTTTCAATGAAACGAAGTGACCATTGAATCTTCGGATTCAGCACAGTCAATTCAAACATTACTTTAT
>NZ_JAWOTD010000029.1:0-50436 GCF_033338715.1 Vibrio sp. Vb1337
GGTGGCTACGACGGGATTCGAACCTGTGACCCCATCATTATGAGTGATGTGCTCTAACCAGCTGAGCTACGTAGCCAAAACCATATTTTTTGTTCTCAACGCTTTGTTGCCTTGTCGTTGGGAACGGCGCGCATTATGCGAAGTTGAGTGAGATCCGTCAACAGTTTTTTTTAATAAATTTCGGAAAAAACCTCGTTCGCTTCCTTTTTAAACAAAGAGGCGTGTTTATGATCTAAAACTGGAAATAAATTAGCTTGCAGTTGCGTAATTTATTTTTGTTCATTTACTTAAGGTATTAAAAAAGCCAGCTTAACAGCTGGCTTTTAGTGTAAATGAAGTGTTTAGAATTCATTCATTTAATTAAACATTGAAGCGGAAGTGTACAACATCACCATCTTTTACGATGTAGTCTTTACCTTCTAGACGCCATTTACCTGCGTCTTTTGCGCCATTTTCACCATTGAATTGGATGAAATCGTCGTAACCGACTACTTCTGCACGAATAAAGCCTTTCTCGAAGTCAGTGTGGATCTTACCTGCCGCCTGAGGTGCAGTTGCACCAACAGGGATTGTCCAAGCACGTACTTCTTTAACACCTGCTGTGAAGTAGGTGTGTAGAGTCAGTAGTTCGTAACCAGAGCGAATTACACGGTTTAGGCCCGGCTCCTCGATCCCCATATCTGCTAGGAATTCTTCGCGATCTTCATCTTCCAGTTCAGATAGTTCAGATTCGATAGCTGCACATACAGGTACAACGACATTGTTTTCTTTTTCAGCGAACTCACGAACCGCATCTAGATATGGGTTATTTTCGAAGCCATCTTCGTTTACGTTTGCAATGTACATAGTTGGCTTCAGTGTTAGGAAGTTTAAGTAGCCGATCGCTGCTAACTCTTCTTTAGATAGCTCAACTGTGCGTGCCATGCCGCCTTCAGTTAGTACTGGTAACAGTTTCTCTAGTACGGTTAGTTCAAATTTTGCGTCTTTATCGCCGCCTTTTGCCTTCTTCGCGTTACGTTGAATCGCTCGCTCACAAGAATCTAGGTCAGCCATTGCAAGTTCGAGGTTGATCACTTCGATATCTTCGATAGGTGAAACTTTACCTGAAACATGAACAATGTTTTCGTTTTCAAAACAACGTACAACGTGGCCAATCGCGTCTGTTTCACGGATGTTAGCTAGGAATTTGTTACCTAAACCTTCACCACGTGATGCACCAGCAACAAGACCTGCGATGTCCACGAACTCCATCGTCGTTGGAAGAACTCTCTGTGGGTTAACGATCTTAGCTAGTGCGTCTAGACGTAGATCCGGCACAGGAACCACACCAGTGTTTGGTTCAATGGTACAGAACGGGAAGTTTGCTGCTTCGATACCCGCTTTAGTTAGTGCGTTGAACAGAGTTGATTTACCTACGTTAGGTAGACCAACGATGCCACATTTAAAACCCATGATAGTAACCTTATTCAGCTTTGAACGTGTGGAGGCGATTTTGTGCTTTAGATAGGCCATCCTTAATCAGGATATCTAGACAACGAACAGCCTCATCAGCTGCTGCATCTAAAAGCTCTTGCTCTTTAGCTGGCGCTTTACCTAATACAAAACCCGCCACTTTATCTTTGTGTCCCGGATGACCAATGCCAATACGAAGACGATAAAAATCTTTGTTATTGCCCAGTTTGCTAATGGTGTCACGCAGACCGTTGTGTCCACCGTGACCCCCACCTTTTTTAAACTTAGCGACACCTGGCGGTAAGTCTAGCTCGTCATGAGCAACCATGATCTCTTCAGGTTTAATTTGATAAAATTTCGCAAGCGCTGCGATCGATTTACCTGATAGATTCATGAAGGTGGTTGGGATAAGCAAACGGAGATCCTGGCCATTGACCATAATGCGTCCTGTTAGACCAAAAAACTTTGGTTCGTTCTTCAGTGTAACGTTGTGAACGCGTGCTAATTCTTCTACAACCCAAGCGCCCGCATTGTGACGAGTTCTGGCGTATTCTGGTCCTGGATTAGCAAGACCAACAAGAAGTTTGATTTGTTGACTCAAGGTTAGGATCTCTCTGGAATCTCAAAAAGCGCAGTATGATAGCACAGAAAACTCGCGGTGGGCGACCAAGGGATTTTCTAGTTATCAGTACAAATAAAAAAACACCCCAAAGAGGGGTGCTTTTGAAATCAGTGTAACTGAAATGTTCGTATTAGTTGAACATTGCAGAGATTGACTCTTCGTTGCTGATACGACGAATCGCTTCAGCCAGCATGCGAGATAGGCTTAGTGTTGTCACTTTACCTGTTGCAGCCATCTCTTTAGACAGAGAGATAGAGTCAGTTACGATAACTTGGTCAAGAACTGAGTTCTTGATGTTATCCGCAGCGTTGCCTGAGAATACTGCGTGAGTAGCGTAAGCGAATACACGCTTAGCACCGCGCTCTTTTAGTGCTTCAGCTGCTTTACATAGTGTGCCACCTGTGTCGATCATGTCATCAACGATCACACAGTCACGACCTTCAACATCACCGATTAGGTTCATTACTTCAGAAACGTTTGCACGTGGACGACGCTTATCTACGATTGCGATGTCGATGTCGCCTAGTGCTTTTGCTGTTGCACGAGCACGAACAACGCCACCTAGGTCAGGAGATACCACTACAGGGTTATCTAGACCGCGAGCCTGCATATCTTCAAGTAGCACTGGCGTGCCGAAGATGTTGTCTACAGGTACATCGAAGAAGCCTTGAATTTGCTCTGCGTGTAGGTCGATAGTTAGAACGCGGTCAACACCAACGTTAGATAGGAAATCAGCAACAACTTTTGCAGTAATTGGCACACGCGCAGAACGTACACGACGGTCTTGGCGAGCGTAGCCGAAGTAAGGGATAACTGCAGTGATACGGCCTGCTGAAGCACGGCGCATTGCATCAATCATAACAACCAATTCCATTAGGTTGTCGTTAGTCGGTGCACAAGTGGATTGAATGATGAAAACATCGCTACCACGAACATTCTCATTGATTTGAACTGCAACTTCGCCATCAGAAAAGCGAGAAACAGATGCATCACCAAGAGAGATGTAAAGACGATCAGCAATACGTTGGGCTAGTTCAGGTGTTGCGTTACCAGCAAATAGCTTCATATCAGGCACGGTGGAAACCTCGGGTTTGCGTCCAGTTTAAATAGGTCGGTGTGAGGCTGATTGGTATTCAGCCAAAGTCTCTTTTAATGGCGAAATATTGCGCCCTTGAGCGACAAATGCCGAGACTTTATCAGAGAGTTGTGCAAGGATAGTTTCTGCTTCAGATTTGCTCGAAAATTCAGCAAAAACGCAAGATCCTGTCCCCGTCAATCTTGACGGCGCGTATTGTAGCAGCCAAGAAAGTTGCTTATCAACCTCTGGGTAGAGCATTCGTACAATTTTTTCGCAATCGTTTACGCTTGGCGTATTTAAAAGTGTTTCTAGATCTCGTTTTGGGGTGTTTCGCGTCAGATCTGGATGACAAAAAACGTCGACGGTTGCGATAGATACATTCGGTCTGACGACTAAATACCATTTTTCTTCGGGATAAGCAGGAGAGAGTTTTTCACCAACACCTTCAGCAAAAGCTGCAAATCCGCGCACAAATACGGGCACGTCTGCGCCTAGTTTTAAACCTATTTCAGCCAGTTCGTCGTCAGTTAGATTCAGTTGCCATAAGTAATTCAGTGCCACTAATGCTGTAGCTGCATTCGATGAGCCCCCACCAATGCCTCCACCCATAGGCAGCACTTTCTGTAGCTCAATATGCGCGCCAAAAGGGCAGTTTGAGTAAGTTTGAAGCGCGGTTGCTGCTTTCCAAATTAAATTGTCTTGAAGAGGCACACCTTCTATCTCTGGAGAAATCGTAATATCACCAGAATGGTTCGCTTGAATGGTGAGCTCATCGCCGTGATCGACGAATTGGAATAACGTTTGTAACTCGTGGTAGCCATTCTCTGTACGGCCGTTGATATATAGAAAGAGATTCAATTTCGCTGGTGATGGCCAACGTGTTGAAAGTTCAATCATTGGGTGATGTTCCATTTTGTGATCACTAGATTTATTTTGACATCAGCTGTGGTGAGTTTCAGCTTATTTGGCAGAGGGAGAGACTGTTCATGCCATTGAACGTCGCCATATCTTTGATATGCAATACTCCAATCATTTAAACCAATTTGTTTGTTTAACGCTTGCAGTGTATTGGTTGGAGACAGTTGGAATTTGTCGGCATCGGTCGGTAGACCTAATAGCCAGTCAGGCATGTGATCGACGGGCATCATCAACCCTGTAAGACGGTAAATCAGCTGATTAGCACTGCGAGAAGAAAGGACCTGATCATCGTAAGTTTCTACTGTGGCGCCTTGTGGGGTGATGGTGAGCTTTAATGCCGTTTGTCCGAGAATCGTTGTTAAACGCAACTGGCTTAGTGCTGAAGAATGTTTCCAGTAGAAGTTTAAATTTTGTCTTTGGTCTGGGCCAATATAACCAAGTTTCCCCGTTGCTTGAAAATCTTGGATGGTTTCGAGTCGCTGCTCATGAGCTTGCCATTCAACGCTGGTAACACTTTCAGGAACGGACGAACAACCAGCGAGCAGTAAGCTCGACAAGAAAAAAAGAATAAAGGAGCGTAACGTCATGTTTGATGGCTTATTAATCAGTTTCATCGGGAATCGCTCACAACTATAGCATTGAAAAGTCGCACTTAGGAAAACAAATCCGGCTTACCCTTTCAATAAATGCGTGCTTACAGTAAAATTCTGGACCTATTTTATAACCTATCCCAGAGATACCACGTTAGATGTCCTTGCTTGCTATTGGAATTAATCACAATACAGCGTCTGTCGACTTGCGAGAGAAGGTGGCGTTTGGTCCGGATAAACTCGGCCCTGCACTCGAGCAACTTAGAGAGCACGAAGCGGTTAACGGCAGTGTGATTGTTTCAACCTGTAACCGAACTGAGTTGTACTGCGATGTTAAGCAAGGAGCGCGAAACAAGTTGATCGATTGGCTTGCTCAATTTCATCAAGTGAGCCGCGAAGATTTAATGCCGAGTTTGTATGTTCATGAAGAACAAGCTGCAATAAAGCATTTGATGCGCGTATCGTGCGGTCTTGACTCTCTGGTGTTGGGTGAGCCTCAAATTTTAGGGCAGGTAAAGCAAGCATTTTCTGACTCGCGAGATCATCAAGCCGTCGATGCCTCGATTGATAAACTGTTTCAAAAGACGTTCTCAGTCGCCAAACGGGTGAGAACAGAGACAGATATTGGTGGTAATGCCGTGTCCGTGGCTTATGCGGCATGTACACTGGCAAAACATATTTTTGAGTCGTTATCAGATTCAACCGTGCTTTTAGTTGGTGCGGGTGAGACGATTGAATTGGTCGCGAAGCATTTAGCGTCCAACGGTTGCACAAAAATGATTGTCGCGAACCGCACTAAAGAGCGCGCGCAAGGCTTAGCGGACCAATTTGGCGCAGAAGTGATCAGTTTGAACGAAATTCCTGAACATTTGGCGAAAGCGGACATTGTGATTAGCTCAACGGCGAGCCCATTGCCTATTATTGGCAAAGGTATGGTCGAAACGGCTCTAAAGCAGCGCCGACATCAACCTATCTTGTTAGTCGATATTGCGGTGCCGCGAGATGTAGAGTCGGAAGTCGGTGAACTGAACGACGCATATCTGTATTCTGTTGATGACTTGCAATCTATCATCGACAGCAACATTGAGCAGCGTAAAGTCGAAGCGATTCAAGCTGAAGCGATTGTTAGTGAAGAAAGCGCTGCGTTTATGACATGGTTGCGTTCACTGCAAGCCGTCGATAGTATTCGCGACTATCGCAAATCAGCCAACGAAATTCGTGAAGAGTTACTGAGCAAAAGTTTGCAATCTTTAGCGGCAGGCGCAGATCCGGAGAAAGTGCTGCGCGAGCTGAGTAATAAACTCACCAACAAACTGATTCACGCTCCAACTCGCGCATTGCAAAGTGCAGCAGAGCAAGGCGAACCAGCAAAATTAACGATTATCCGCCAAACACTTGGCTTGGATGATCTATAACTCACGCTTTTTATTAAGAAAACGACACTATGAAAGCCTCTATTCTGACTAAGCTAGAAACGCTAGTAGAACGTTACGAAGAAGTTCAACATCTTCTTGGTGATCCTGATGTAATTGGAAATCAGGACAAATTCCGTGCTCTATCAAGAGAGTACTCTCAGCTAGAAGAAGTAACCAAGTGCTTCCAAGCTTATCAACAAGCACAAGAAGATCTTGTCGCCGCTGAAGAGATGGCAAACGAAGACGACGAAGAAATGCGTGAAATGGCGCAAGAAGAAATCAAAGAAGCGAAAGCGACGATTGAGCGTCTTACTGATGAGTTACAGATTCTTCTTCTGCCAAAAGATCCGAACGATGATCGTAACTGTTTCCTAGAAATTCGTGCAGGTGCGGGTGGCGATGAAGCGGGCATTTTCGCGGGTGATCTATTCCGTATGTACAGCAAGTACGCAGAAAAGCGTGGCTGGCGCATCGAAGTCATGTCTTCAAACGAGGCTGAGCACGGTGGTTACAAAGAGATGATCGCAAAAGTGAGCGGCGACGGTGCATACGGCGTACTGAAGTTTGAGTCTGGCGGTCACCGTGTGCAACGTGTTCCTGCAACTGAATCTCAAGGCCGTGTGCATACTTCTGCTTGTACAGTAGCAGTAATGGCGGAAATCCCTGAAGCGGATCTGCCAGAAATCAAAGCAGCAGACCTGAAAATCGATACGTTCCGTGCATCTGGCGCGGGTGGTCAGCACGTTAACACCACGGATTCTGCAATCCGTATTACCCACTTACCAACGGGTACGGTAGTAGAGTGTCAGGATGAGCGTTCACAGCACAAGAACAAAGCGAAAGCAATGGCGGTTCTTGCTGCTCGTATCGTTCAAGCGGAAGAAGAGCGTCGTGCCGCAGAAGTGTCTGATACACGTCGTAACCTTCTAGGTTCTGGTGACCGTAGTGACCGTATTCGTACATACAACTACCCACAAGGTCGTGTGTCTGATCACCGTATCAACCTGACCATCTATCGTTTGAACGAAGTGATGGAAGGTGACCTGCAGAGCTTGATTGATCCTGTGATTCAAGAGCACCAAGCAGACCAACTTGCGGCGCTCGCAGAGAACGGCTAATCGATGAGCCAAGTTCAATCGATTGAGCAAGCACTGAAAAGTGCGACGGCGAAACTGGCAGAAGGCGGCAAAGAGTCGCCTTCTCTCGATGCAGCTGTACTCCTTTGCCATGTCCTTGGCAAACCACGAACTTACCTGCTGACCTGGCCAGAAAAAGCGTTAGAAGCAGAGCAAAAATCTCAGTTTGACGCTCTACTTGAACGACGTTTAACTGGTGAACCCGTCGCTTATATTATTGGTGAGCGAGAGTTTTGGTCTTTACCGTTTAAAGTTTCTCCCTCTACCCTGATACCTAGACCGGATACAGAACGTTTGGTCGAAGTTGCACTCGATAAGACCTACGAGCAAACTGGGCCTATTTTAGATCTTGGAACGGGGACGGGAGCTATCGCCATCGCGCTTGCATCTGAAATGCCAAAGCGTCAAGTGATGGGCGTAGACCTTAAGCAAGAAGCGAAAGCACTTGCAGAGTACAATGCTGAGCAGCTAAACATCAAAAATGTGACCTTTGCTCAAGGCAGTTGGTTTGAGCCTATTACAGAAGGTACGAAGTTTGCTTTAATTGTCTCCAACCCGCCATATATTGATGAAAAAGATCCACATTTATCCCAAGGTGATGTGCGCTTTGAGCCAAAATCTGCATTAGTTGCTAAAGAGAATGGCTTAGCTGATATTCGTCATATCTCGGATCTTGCTCGTCAGTATCTTGAAGTGGGCGGTTGGCTGGCATTTGAACATGGTTATGATCAAGGTGAGGCGGTGCGTGAGATAATGCGTGGCTTTGGTTACCAACAGGTCGCTACGGAAAAAGATTATGGCGGTAACGATCGAGTAACGCTTGGGTGTCTGGCCAGTTAATCATGGAAGTCAGCAAACACTAACTAAAAAGAGAAGAAAAATGTACGTAGCTCTAAAACACATACACTTAGTGACGATCGCTCTCAGCGCGACGCTACTATCGATCCGATTCGTGTTAATGATGATGAACTCACCGAAGCGAAATAATCGCTTTTTGAAAGTGTTTCCCCACATCGTTGATACTGCATTGCTAGTGTCAGGTATTGCGCTTATTTTCATTACGGGTTTCATCCCGTTTACCGATGCCGCACCGTGGTTAACAAACAAAATCACCTGCGTACTGGCGTACATTGCGCTTGGATTCTTCTCATTGAAACTTGCGAAAAACAACCTACTGAAGATATTTGGCTTTTTCGGCGCATTAGGTTGGTTGGTCATGGCTGCAAACATTGCTGTGTCTAAGAGCCCTACGTTATTTGGATAGACGTCATGTTAGAGTTTTTTGACGAAGATTTTGACAATATACCGTTGGTGGAAGGTGCGCTTGAGCTAAACAAAGCGATTAACCCAGAAACCAAAGTACATTGGGCGAAACAAGAGTTAGAGCGTCTTTACAAAGATGCAGAAGCCACGCTTGTTCATGAAACCGATGAAGAGCAACGATTTGATGCATTCCTACGACTGTTTTTCCACGAGTGGGGATTCAAAGGCGACGAGCAGGAATACTTTATTTCGGACAACAGCTTCATCGATAAAGTGTTGGAGCGCAGAAAAGGTATTCCTGTGAGCTTAGGTTCGATTTTGTTATACCTAGGCAAAAAGCTGGGGTTCCCGTTGAAGGGAGTTACTTTCCCTACTCAGTTCCTGTTAAAAGTCGATTGGATGCATAAGAAGCCAGACTACATCAACCCATTTAATGGTGAGTATGTAGGTGAAAGGATTCTTCAAGCTTGGCTTATTGGCCAGGAAGGACCGTTAGCTCAGCTAACGCCTGAACATTTTGAGGAAGCTGACAACCCAACAATTATTGGTCGCTGGTTGGCATTGATTAAAAGTGCGATGTTGCGTGAAGAGCATTATACGTTGGCATTACGTTGTACGAATCTTGCTCTAACGTTTGTGCCAGATGACCCATACGAAATTCGTGACCGTGGTTTTATTTTCCAACAGCTAGAGTGCCCTCAAGTAGCGGTATCAGATTTTCAGTACTTTATTGACCAATGCCCTGACGATCCGGCTTCTGAGCTACTAAAATCACAAGTTAATGTGATGAGTGAAACGCACGTCACACTTCACTAATTTTATCGATGTGCCGAACTGTGGCGTATCGTGGACAGAAAAAGAGAATCAAAATGGAACAGAAAATCGTTAATATCGGCGACATTCAGGTTGCTAACGACAAGCCATTCACCCTATTTGCAGGTATGAACGTTCTTGAGTCTCGTGATCTTGCGATGCAGATCTGTGAGCACTACGTAAAAGTAACGGAAAAACTTGGTATTCCTTACGTATTTAAGGCGTCGTTTGACAAAGCAAACCGCAGTTCTGTTCATTCATACCGTGGTCCAGGTCTGGAAGAAGGTATGAAAATCTTTCAGGAGCTGAAAGACACTTTTGGTGTAAAGATCATCACGGACGTTCACACTGAAGCGCAAGCTCAACCTGTCGCTGACGTGGTAGACGTTATTCAGCTTCCTGCATTCCTAGCTCGTCAAACTGACCTTGTTGAAGCTATGGCCAAAACAGGTGCGGTTATAAACGTGAAGAAACCTCAATTTATGAGCCCTGGTCAAGTGGGTAACATCGTTGAGAAGTTCGCAGAATGCGGTAACGACAAGATCATCCTATGTGAGCGCGGTTCTTGCCACGGTTACGATAACCTAGTTGTAGACATGCTTGGTTTTGGTGTGATGAAAAATGCTTCGAAAGGTAGCCCAATCATCTTTGACGTAACGCACTCACTACAAATGCGTGACCCATCAGGCGCAGCATCTGGCGGCCGTCGTGAGCAGACAGTTGAGCTTGCAAAAGCGGGTCTAGCGACAGGCATCGCAGGTCTATTTATCGAAGCGCACCCAAACCCAGACCAAGCGCGTTGTGATGGCCCATCTGCACTGCCTCTAGACAAGTTAGAGCCATTCTTAGCACAAATGAAATCGCTTGATGATCTAATCAAGAGCTTTGCAGATATCGATATCAAGTAAACGCCAGATGACTGGTGGTAACAAATACTATAGCCAACCGAGTGTTGGCTATTTTTTTATCTGAAAAACTGTAAATTCTCAAACTTGTTACTGATGAATTTGTTATTGCTAAACAATGCATCATAATTATTAAATCAATGTGTTAGGGTGCACGTGGTTTTCAAATAGATCGAATGCTTAAAATGTGCGTCAGTAATCCCAATAAGAAAAAGGTAAATAAATGAATCAGCGTCTGATGATCAAAACTGTTTTGAGTGCCGCTATCTTGGCCTCGTTAGCTGGGTGTGCTACGCAACCTGCACCAGAATGGAATGCCGATACAACCTATAAATTGACCGTGTTGCACACTAACGATCATCATGGTCGCTTTTGGCAAAATCGATACGGTGAATATGGCATGGCGGCGCGTAAAACGTTAATCGATGATTTGCGCGAAGAAATACAGGCTGAGGGGGGGAGCGTGTTATTGCTTTCTGGTGGTGACATCAACACAGGAGTACCTGAGTCTGATTTACAAGATGCCGAGCCGGATTTTAAAGGCATGAGCAAAATTGGTTACGATGCGATGGCTCTAGGTAATCATGAGTTTGATAATCCATTGGACGTGCTATTCAAGCAGCAAGAGTGGGCAAACTTTCCGATGTTGTCTGCCAATATTTACGATAAAAATACTGGCAAGCGTTTATTCCAACCATACGCGATGTTTAACAAGCAGGGCATTAAAATTGCGGTCATTGGTCTTACAACCGAAGACACAGCGAAACTTGGCAACCCTGAATTCATTGAACAAATTGACTTCCGTGACCCAAAAGAAGAAGCCAAGAAGTTGATTGCAGAACTGAAAGAGACAGAGTATCCAGATCTGATTTTTGCTGTCACGCATATGGGACACTATGAAAATGGTAATAGAGGCATCAATGCTCCTGGCGATGTGGCGTTAGCTCGTTATTTGAATGACGGCGATCTCGACATGATCGTTGGAGGACACTCACAAGAACCTGTGTGCATGGAAGGTCCAAACGTTATCAAAAAGAACTTTAAACCAGGTGATGAATGTCAGCCCGATAAACAAAATGGTACCTTTATTGTTCAGGCACATGAGTGGGGGAAATATGTGGGACGCGCCGATTACGAGTTTCGTAATGGCGAACTCTCGATGGTGAGCTACGATCTAATCCCTGTAAACTTGAAAAAGAAAATTAAAGTTGATGGTCAGTCGCAACGAGTCTTGATCCAAGATGAGATTAAACAAGACGAAATGATGCTTGAGTTTCTTCGTCCTTATCAAGAGAAAGGTCAGGGCAAGCTAAACGTGAAGATTGCAGAATCTAACGGTAAGCTTGAGGGTGACCGCAATGTGGTTCGTTACCAGCAAACAAACTTAGGCCGATTAATTGCAACGGCTCACATGGAACGTGCGAAAGCAGATTTTGCTGTAATGAATTCTGGTGGTGTTCGAGATTCGATTGCTGCGGGTGATATTACTTATAAAGACGTGCTCACTGTTCAGCCATTTGGCAATATGGTTTCTTACGTTGATATGACGGGTAAAGAGGTATTAGATTATCTAAATGTCGTTGCAACTAAGCCTGTTGACTCTGGTGCTTATGCACAGTTTGCCGGCATTGCGATGAGTATCAATAATGGTGAGGTAACCAATGTGTTTATTGGTAATAAGCAACTTCGCTTAGATGGTAATTACCGCTTTACAGTACCAAGCTATAATGCTGCTGGTGGAGATGGTTACCCTAAAATCGACGATCATCCAGGGTATGTAAATACAGGTTTTACCGATGCTGAGGTTCTGAAGGATTATTTAGAAACACACAGCCCTATTGATGTTAATGAGTATGCCCCTTCAGGTGAAATCACGTATTTAGTTGATACGGCGATTGATCAGTAACCCAACAGAGAAAAAGCGATTGACTCAAACTCGCTGATATCATTAACTAAAAGCGCAGATCCAATTCAGTCTGCGCTTTTTGTTTTTATGAGGAGAATCTTGATGACTCCGGCCATTAATCTTGCGAAAAAGAAAAAAATTCCACACACCATCCATCAATATGAGCACGATCCTAGAGCCGATAGTTATGGTTTAGAAGCTGCTGAAGTGCTAGGACAGGATCCGAAAACAGTATTTAAAACCTTGTTGTTCTGCTTGAACGGGGAGCCAAAGAACCTTGCGGTTGCGATTATCCCTGTTGATCAAAAGCTGAACCTAAAACTGGCGGCGAAAGCAGCGAAGGGCAAAAAGGCCGATATGGCTGATCCGGAAATCGCGCAAAAGACCACAGGTTATGTCGTTGGTGGAATTAGCCCACTAGGGCAGAAGAAAGCCTTACCTACTTTTTTGCACGAAAGCGCAGTAGAGCAAGACACAATCTGTGTGAGTGCTGGTAAACGTGGTTTAGAAATTGAGTTAGCCCCGAGAGATTTGCTGAGCTTAACTCGCGGTCAGTTTGCACCTCTTTGTTTGTAAACTCATGACAAATAAAAAGGACGCTCATGAGCGTCCTTTTTTGATCTTGCCTGTCAGTGAAGCGTTACTTCTTCAGACTCAATGTACCACCAGTGCGTTTAGCTGGTTTACTTGGTTTCGCGGCATTTGGGTTCATGTAATGCTGCTTGGGCTTACTCGGTGATTGAGGCTTGTTTGCTGAATGCGTATTGCTCGATGCATCTGGTTTACGGTGTGATTTACCATGCTCGCCTTGCGGTCTACTGCGTTCACCTTGTGGTTTCGCTTTGTAATGTTCTTTAGCTGGACGTCCGCCTTCATCATCACGCTGACGACGCTTTTGTTGACCTTTTTTCGAGTTTGGTGCATGACGGAATTCATCAGCATTGTTACCGCGGAAAGTTCGTGTCTTCTGGTTACGACGAGCAGTAGAATCTTGGTTTTCTTCTCGGCTATCAAACAGCTTCGCGTCGGTCGCTTTACGAATGTTGCGACCTCTAGAGTCTGTTTTTGATGCTTCTTCTGTACCTACCGAGCCTTCACACATTGCTAGGATCTCTGCCACTTCTTCGTCACTTAGATAACGCCATTTCCCATTCGGAATACCATCAAGAGAGATATTCATGATGCGTACGCGACGCAGCTTGAATACTTCATAGCCCAGCGCTTCACACATACGACGGATCTGACGGTTAAGTCCTTGAGTGAGCACAATACGGAAAGAGAATTTAGTCTCTTTTGTTACCTTGCAAGGTAGGGTGACTGTGTCGAGAATCTTAACGCCACTCGACATCTGTTTGAGAAACTCGCCTGTAATTGGCTTGTCCACGCGTACGACGTACTCTTTTTCGTGGCTGTTGCCTGCGCGAAGGATTTTGTTCACGATGTCGCCATCGTTGGTCAAAAAGATCAGACCATCAGAGGGTTTGTCTAAGCGGCCGATCGGAAAGATACGTTTTTGGTGGCCGATGAAATCAACGATGTTTCCAGGGACGTCTCTCTCAGTTGTACAGGTGATGCCTGTTGGTTTATTGAGAGCGATATAAATCGGCTTCTCTTTTGCTGCCACTGGCTTACCATCCACACAAACATCATCACCAGGTAGCACTTTTGTCCCCATTTCAGGTTTGTTGCCATTAATGGTGACACGGCCTTGCTCAATCAGTCTGTCTGCTTCACGGCGTGAGCAAAACCCCGTTTCACTGATGAATTTATTTAATCGTTTAGCGTTGTCTTGTGACATTTTTGTCTCCTAACGTTTCACAACGGCGAATGAAGCTCCCTTCCTCTAAGGGGAAGGAAGAATAAGGGCGGGCATTCTAGCATTAGGGTGAAATTTAGCCTAACCGTTTTTGGTGACGTTCGCGGGTTTCTAATTTCTTTTCCGCACTTTTTCTAAGTAGGACGTAAACGGCTCCAGTTCCACCGTGAAAGCGTTGCGCACTATGGATGCATTGGACTTCCTTTATTTGTCGTAGCCAACTGCTAACAAAGCTTTTCATCATTGCAGGTGGATTTGAGCGTTCTCCTCGACCATGGACGATAACGACCGTTCGTATGTCCATTGATAGGCACTGTTTTAAAAACTTTACGACTTCATCACGTGCTTCTTTCAATGTTTTACGGTGCAAATCCAAGCGAGCTTGGATTGGATACTTACCAAGGCGAAGTTTGCGGTAAACCCCGTCCTGTACACCATCACGTTTGAACTCAACAAAGTCCTCTGGCTTGAGCATTTCAGCGTGATCAAGTGATAGGTATTCTGGGTCATCTTCCGTTAACCAGATTGCTGCTTCGCGTTTTGCGAGCTGTGCTTCTGTTACTTGGTGTACTTTTTTGTGTTCGGTGGTGTCTTGAGTGATTGGCTTTACATCGCCCATCATCTGTTGAAATAGATCAAAATCGTCGTCGTGAGACATAGCAGTAATCTCATTAAGAACAGGGAAGAATAATAGGATTATATCAATGAGTGGTGCATTGAGATCAAATAAAAAACCGGAGTAGGCAAGTAACCGACTCCGGTGCAAAGCGTTTCTAGAGCTAAGCGAGATCTAGTGAGGAGATTTGTCGTTCATGATCTTGTATATGAAGAAACCGCCGTAAAATAACATCAGACCAATTGCCCCAAAAATTACTATCATTGACGATAGACCCACTGCATTACCAAATAGGAGATCAAGCCAAAAGTCCATACGTTTCCTCCAAGATGTTCCCGACAGGAATAAACTAAATGGCGGTGTCTTGTTGCACACTGATCTGGATCAATTATGTTGCTAAGGTTAATAAACTGTATTTTGTTGTGAGTTATCAGTCACATTTTACGTGCTAGTGTTCAGTTATTCATCAAACGAATTAAGACCTAAGGTTTTTTTGTAAAAAGCACTTGCGCCACAGTTCAGAATCCGTAATATACGCACTCGTTGACGGGGACAATTCCTCAGTTAAACATATCGGTGAATAGCGCAGCTTGGTAGCGCATCTGGTTTGGGACCAGAGGGTCGGGGGTTCGAATCCCTCTTCACCGACCATATTGAGAAAAAGGCTCTACAGAAATGTAGAGCCTTTTTCGTATTTGGTGATATTTATTTGGAACCAGAGGATCGGGGTCTGGAATGCCAGGCCTCTGGAAGCTCGGTCGCGTCGAATCCCTACTTCACCGACCACTTTTAGAAAGCCTGCTCAATGAGCAGGCTTTCGTCGTTTTTAGCGCTAGTAATTTTAGACTTCAATAGTATCGAATCAAATTGGGGTTCGCCTGATGTTCGAATATGGCACTTCACCGACACGTATTGAGAGGAAGGCTCTACAGAAATGTAGGGCCTTTTCATTTTTTAGAGTGAGTAAATTTATTACTTGATGTCACACGAGATAGTATTGATAGGAGTTTCAGAAGTAGTGAAGCAGACATAAGCGGTCTTTGGGTGATTTGGACCAATCTTGACGTAACCCGCTTTTAAATCGTCTTCATCAAACGTTACTGAGTGAGATTTGCTTGTATTTCCATCATAGTAAACCGCTTCAAAGCCTTGGTTCATCATATGTGCAACGCGATTTCGAGTGTGGGCTGTTGAAAACGTGATGTTCGCGCAACGCATCATTGGTTTTTCGGTAATAAGAAATTGACCACTCTCTTTATCTAAAACACCGCCTTTTACTTCCGGAGTTATATCAATAGCTTGAAAAGCTTCTACGTTGCATGGCGGTTTAGCATAAGACAGCGAAGAAGTGAGCATAATTCCAATCGTGTATAGGAATAAATATTTAAATTTCATATGAGTTGTTTTGTATCCACTTAGCTTAACGGCGATTTATAAGAAAGTTTGAATGAATTTTAAATGGTTGTATTTAAATAATTGTATTTAAATGGCATTTTTCAAACAATCACTAGATATCACAATTTGCTTGGCGCGTCTTACCCAGTGGTTTGATGTTAAAACCCCGATTTTTAAGCAGTTCAATCAGGTTATCTTTACCTACTAAATGCAAGCCACCAACAACAACGGTGTAACGACCCGCTTGCTGAGGTAGAACACTGCCAGTGTCGAGTTTTTTAGCCCAATCTCGATTACGCTCGTATAAAAAGGCTTGGTTAAACTCTTCTGTTGTATGATCGGTCAAAGAGGCTTCGACCAACATGCTACCATCACCGCTCTTCCAACTCTCTATCAAGCATTGAACCAACTCTTCTCCGCCATCATATTCTTCAATTGACGAGAGAAGTATCTCTTTACCGCCTTCTGATTGACCTGCGATTAAATCGATTTGGAATTGCACGGACTCCAGTGGAATGACCGGGATTTGCTTTTTATCAGCGAGTCCTATTAAGTGCATGTCGACCCCTTTATCAGAGACATACCCCAGTTTGTTGACTAAAGCGAGTTGGATGGTGAATGCAGCCATCCAAGGTGGGGAATTTAGGAGTTGAGTTTCTGGCAAACCTAAATCTTGGGCAATTTCAATTAAGTGGCGACGTTGAGCTCTGTCTAAAACATCTTTAGAAAGAATGGTTGTTTGTGGGTAAACCAAGCCTTCAGAATTCCTGACGTCTGCTTCAATAATCAACCCTGCGCTTTGGCTTAAGTGCTGGATGACCGTTCTAGGGAGTGGGTACATCGTTTTATCCCCCACATGTACCGAGCCAATAATCATAAGTTCGGTTTCCCCTTTTTTCGCTAACCAATGCTGTGGCTCTGCATAAGAGGAAAAAGGAGTCAAAGTAACAAGTAGAGATGATATGAGCGTCAAGAGACGAAACATAGAGTGGCCCTCAGATAAGATACCTTTAAACTTTATACGCAAAATAGCGTGAGGTTAAGTGCAATTTCTCCAGTGGTGTATTCGACAAAATCGTCATTTCTAAAAATATTGACGAGTTTTGACGACGAATAAATGAGAGTCACTTCACGAAAGGTAAATAGGTAATTCGCTTACTAATGGTTCACAAAATAATTAGGCGTGATCCAAATCTTACAAAATCAGTCGTAACTCATGAATATAAGTGACCTAGATCGCAGCAAACTCGTCAAAACAAGTTGTTCGATTTTGACGTGTATTGTAACTCCATGAAAATTAGGTTTTTATTGTTTTTGCTGAGTGTCATTTTTTGAACTGGATCACTTCCTATTTCTATTTATTTTACGCTTAGAAATAACAGGTTGTATGTTGAATGTAACGGTTAGGTACCTCGCATTTGAGGGGCCGAGATTTTTATCATTGTCGTTTTGAACCACTGACTTTTTTGGGGAAGTAAGATGTTTAAACCTAGTCTGATTGCTGTTTCTGTTATCACTACATTAGCAGGTTGCTCTGCGCTGAAAAGCTCTGAACAACAAGTTGTAAATTCGTTGGCTAATAATCTTGATATTCAATACCAAGTGTTGACTAACCACGGTGCAAACGAAGGTCTTGCTTGTCAGGACTTAGGGGCTGAGTGGGCGTCTTGTAACAAGGTAAACATGACGCTGGTTAACCAAGGTGAAGCGGTTGACTCAAAAGATTGGGCTATTTACTTCCACAGCATTCGTCTGATTCTGGATGTTGAAAACGAACAGTTCAAAATCTCTCGCGTAACGGGTGATCTACACAAACTAGAACCAACAGATAAGTTTGATGGGTTTGCTGCGGGTGAAGAGGTTGTGCTTCCTCTTGTTGCTGAATACTGGCAGCTATTTGAAACTGACTTCATGCCAGGCGCTTTCGTTGCTGCACCAAATGCAGAGCCTAAGATGATCGCTTCTCTTAACACAGAAGACGTTGCATCTTTCGTGACTGGCCTTGAGGGTAACAACCTAAAACGTACGCCAGATGACAACAACGTATTTGCAAACGCTGTGTCTCGTTTCGAGAAGAACGAAGACCTAGCAAAACAAGACGTATCAACCACGTTACTACCAACGCCACTGTCTGTTGAAGCAGGTAACGGTACGGTAGATATCGCGGCCGGTATTGCGCTGCCTAAAGACGCATTCGATGCGACTCAATTCGCAGCAATTCAAGATCGTGCAGAAGTGGTAGGTGTGGATGTTCGTGGTGATCTTCCTGTAAGCATCACTGTTGTTCCTGCAGACTTCACCGGTGAATTGGCAAAATCTGGTGCTTACGAAATGAGCATCAAAGGCGACGGTATTGCGATTAAAGCGTTTGACCAAGCAGGTGCTTTCTACGCAGTACAATCTATCTTTGGCCTGGTAGATAGCCAAAATGCTGATTCTCTACCACAACTGTCTATTAAAGATGCGCCGCGTTTTGATTACCGTGGTGTGATGGTGGACGTGGCTCGTAACTTCCACTCTAAAGACGCGATTCTTGCAACGCTTGACCAAATGGCCGCGTACAAGATGAACAAACTACACCTTCACCTAACGGATGATGAAGGCTGGCGTTTAGAAATCCCGGGTCTGCCAGAGCTGACTGAAGTGGGTGCTAACCGTTGTTTCGATTTGGAAGAGAAAAGCTGTTTACTGCCTCAGCTTGGCTCAGGCGCAACGACAGACAACTTTGGCTCTGGCTTCTTCAGCAAAGCAGACTACGTGGACATCTTGAAGTACGCGAAAGCGCGTAACATCGAAGTGATTCCTGAAATCGATATGCCAGCGCACGCACGTGCCGCAGTGATATCAATGGAAGCACGTTACGACCGTCTAATGGAAGAAGGCAAAGAAGCCGAAGCGAACGAGTACCGCCTGATGGACCCTCAAGATACATCGAACGTAACGACGGTTCAGTTCTACAACAAGCAAAGCTTCATCAACCCATGTATGGAATCTTCCACTCGTTTTGTTGATAAAGTGATTTCAGAAGTAGCAGCAATGCACCAAGAAGCGGGTACGCCGCTAACAACATGGCACTTCGGTGGTGATGAAGCGAAGAACATCAAGTTAGGCGCTGGTCTGCAAGACATCAACGCAGAAGACAAAGTAAGCTGGAAGGGTAACATTGATTTGTCTAAGCAAGACAAGCCATTCGCACAGTCACCACAATGTCAGACGCTAATTGCAGACGGTACGGTAAGCGATTTTGCTCATCTACCAAGCCACTTTGCAGAAGAAGTGTCGAAGATGGTGGCAGAGAAGGGCATTCCAAACTTCCAAGCTTGGCAAGATGGCCTTAAGTACAGCGAAGGTGAGAAAGCGTTCGCAACAGAAAACACGCGTGTTAACTTCTGGGACGTTCTTTACTGGGGTGGCACATCATCAGTGTACGAATGGTCTAAGAAAGGTTACGACGTTATCGTTTCTAACCCAGACTACGTGTACATGGACATGCCATACGAAGTGGACCCTAAAGAGCGTGGTTATTACTGGGCGACGCGTGCAACCGATACGCGTAAGATGTTTGGTTTTGCACCAGAGAACATGCCTCAGAACGCAGAAACCTCTGTAGACCGCGATGGTAACGGCTTCACTGGTAAAGGTGAAATCAAAGCGAAACCTTTCTATGGTCTATCAGCACAGCTGTGGTCTGAGACAGTACGTAACGACGAGCAATACGAGTACATGGTATTCCCTCGCGTACTGGCAGCCGCTGAACGTGCATGGCACCGTGCTGATTGGGAAAACGACTACAAAGTGGGTGTTGAATACTCGCAAAACTCTAACCTAGTAAACAAAGCTGCGCTAAACCAAGACTACAACCGCTTTGCGAACGTACTTGGCCAACGCGAACTGGCTAAGCTAGAAAAAGCGGGTATCGACTACCGCCTGCCTGTACCAGGTGCGAAAGTTGAAGAGGGTAAACTGGCAATGAACGTTCAGTTCCCGGGTGTGAAGCTTCAATACTCTCTAGACGGCAAGAACTGGCTAACTTACGCAGATAATGCTCGTCCAAATGTGAAAGGTGAAGTGTTTATCCGTTCTGTGTCAGCAACCGGTGAGAAAGCAAGTCGAGTGACCAGCGTGAAATAACTCGATTCTTGTAAGTTAATTTTTTGGCAAAGCCTCAACATCATGTTGGGGCTTTCTTTATTTTTTTAGGAAATTAAGCGTGATCGATGTCTAATTATTTTTCATTGATAAATAAGTTTTGGGTTGTAATGGTCAAGGTTATTGTGAACCGGATCGACTTAATCTGATAAATATCAATAAATTATCTGTTTACGATCACACTTCTATTTTTTTAATAATTTTATAAAAATACGGTAAGTGCCTGTATTTCCCATGTTTCTATCAGGGTTTTTGAGCTTCGGTTTGAACAAGATCACTTTTTAAAATGTTTTATTTTCCATCGCGAATTAATTGAAACAATATTGCGAACGCCAAGGAGGCACATTCCAAAGTTTGCGATAAAAGGGAAGAGATGCCCTCTAAAACTATCGCATAACGTGAATAAATAAAGGCAGTAATTATGAAAAACATTTTTGCACTGAGTGCTCTTTCTCTCGCTTTCGCTTCTAGCGCTTTTGCTGGTTCTTCTTACGTAACAGGTAATGTTCAATTCCACGATGATGGTCGAATTCATGGTTCGGACGTTACGTCTACACTGGAAGCTGGTCATACTTTTGATAACCAATTCGGCGGCTTTACGGTTTATACCGAATTTGATGGTATTCAGTTGGGTAAACTGGAAACAGAAAACGGTGGCGCAGGTAACACAACACCAGCAATCACTGTGGGTGGTGAGCAGTCATTTAATATTACCGATCATTTATGGGTTGCCGCGGGTTACCAACACCTGTTCTCTGCTGGCGAGAATGTACAGTACCGTCCATTGGTTAAGATCGGTTACAACTTCGATAACGGCATCTCCTTAAGTAACCGTACTCGTGCGCACATTGATGCGACAGACGCAGATGCGGATACAGATTACCGCATGGACAACCGCATCGGTTACGTGATGAATGAGGATGTGACGCTAAGCTACAACAACGTCTACATGATTGAAGCGGAAACCATGGACCACGAGCTTCGTGCAACGTGGACTCGTAAAGGTGTTCAACCTTACTTTGAGTTCCGTAGTCAAGCACACGGTGCAGAAAACGCGAGTGGTGACAGCCTAGTGAATAACGCTTTTGTATTTGGTGCTTCTTACGGCTTCTAATTTTATATTTGTCTTAACTGTCCATTAAGAAAAAGCCCAGCGGTTTGTCTCGCTGGGCTTTGTTTTTATTTGCCGTTGCCTTCGTGGTGGCTATATTCGAACACTTGTCCTTTTTCGTTAAAGGCGTAAACGGTGTAGCTGTCTTTTTTGTCGCCATATTCCATACCAGGGGAGCCCATTGGCATGCCCGGTACTGATAGGCCTTTTGCGTTACGTGGTGGATTTTTCAAAAACGCTTTAATGTCTTCGGCTGGAATGTGACCTTCAAACAGATAGCCGTTGATCTCTGCCGTGTGGCAAGAGTAAAGCTGTTCATTCTTGATGCCTAGATCGCGTTTGATGGCGTTCATGTCATCGTGCAATTTTTCTTCGACCGTAAAGCCGTTCTCTTCCATGTGTTTTGTCCATTCTCCACAACAGCCACAGTATGGCGATTTGTGGTTTATAACACCGGCTGCCAATACGTTGGCGGACACGGTCGCAAGCATTGCAAAGGTCAATAGTTTCAACTTCATAATACCCTCAAAAAGAAGTGGTTACTTTACTGAAAACAGTCGTAGTCGATTTGCATTACTAACGACAGTAATTGAAGACAGTGCCATTGCCGCTCCTGCGACAACAGGACTGAGCAAAAATCCAAACGCTGGGTAAAGCACGCCAGCGGCAACTGGAATACCCAACGAGTTGTAAACAAAGGCACCAAATAGGTTTTGCTTCATGTTTTTAAGTGTAGCGCGAGAGAGTTCAATCGCATGTACTACCGCCATTGGTGACGTGTTCAGGATGGTCATTTGCGAACTTTCAATGGCGACATCACTGCCGCTACCCATGGCAATACCTAGGTTGGATAACGCGAGAGCAGGGGCGTCGTTAATGCCATCCCCCACCATTGCCACGACATGTCCTTGAGATTGAAGTTGCTCAATGTGCTGAGCTTTCTCATCTGGCATTACTTGGGCAATCACTTCATCAATACCAAGTTCTTGGCCGATAGCATTGGCAACGTGTTGGTTATCGCCTGTCAGCATTACCGTTTTGATGCCTTGCGATTTTAATGCAGAGAGCGCTTGTTTCGCATCTGATTTGATCGGGTCGGCAATGGCGAGCAGACCGATCAGTTCGCCGTTCAATGCCACAGCTACCGGAGTCCACGCATTTTTTGCGCATTCATCGATGGCAGATTTTAGTGCGCTAGTCTCGACGTTCTCTGCTTGCATAAATTGAAGCGAACCAATGAGCAGCGGTTTATCTTGATACGTCGCCAAAATGCCGCGCCCGCGAACGTTCTCAAACTTGTCTAATGAGACATCCTTTGCGTCGTGTCGTTTGGCGTAATCACATACCGCTTTTGCCAGTGGGTGCTCAGACTGACGCTCTGCCGCATACGCTAAAGCCAATAGATCTTCTTGGCTGGTGGCGTGAGTAAACACTTGCTGAACGCTAGGTTTACCTTGGGTAAGCGTGCCAGTTTTGTCGAATACAACCGTGTCGACTTTGCTTGCCAATTGCAGGGCGTCGGCGTCTTTGATCAGAATGCCGAGCTCTGCGGCTTTACCCACTCCCACCGTGACAGAAAGTGGGGTTGCTAAGCCTAGAGCGCAAGGGCAGGCGATGATCAGGACGGTTGTGGTGACCACCAGCATATAACTCGCTTTTGGCTCTGGGCCAACGGCAAACCAAACGAGCGCGGCCAGTATTGCTATGCCAACAACGACAGGGACAAACACCGATGAAATCTGGTCTGCCAGTTTCGCGATGGCTGGCTTACTGCTTTGCGCTGTGCGCACCATGCGGATGATACGAGCCAGCATGGTATTTGCGCCAATGCCCGTTGCCTCAATGACTAATCCACCATCGGTATTTAATGTCCCGGCAGACACTTGAGCCTCTTGTGCTTTTAACACTGGTACTGGTTCACCAGTGAGCATCGACTCATCAATGTATGATTCACCTTGAATCACAACACCATCAACAGGCACTTTCTCGCCTGGTTTGATACGCAGCTTCATGCCTAGCGTGATTTGCTCAACCGTTATTTGTTGATCGCCTTGTTCCGTGATTACCGTAGCTTGCTGAGGTTGCAGGTTAATCAGAGCTTGCAATGAGCGTGTTGTGTTTGCTTTGGCTTTTGCTTCTATATAGTGACCAAGAGAAATTAAGCCGATGATCATTGCACTCGCTTCAAAGTACACGTGGCGTGAAGCAAGAGGGAACCAGTCTGGGAAAATCACCACAAGCATCGAATAGAACCACGCTGCGCCAGTACCGAGCGCGACTAACGTGTCCATGGTGGCTCGCTTGTGAGTAGCCGCTAACCAAGCGTTACTGAAGAAGTGTTTCCCTGCTGTGGCAAGAAGGAGTAAACATACGATACCGATCGCGCCCCAAGCTAATTGGTCGTTGGTGCTGCGAATCATCATATTGCCGCCAGCAACGCCCCAAATCATTAAAGGGGCACCGACGACAAGGCCAGCAATAGCATCCAGTTTGAAGCGTTTTTGCTGCTGACGTTGTTGCTGTGCTTGCTTTTCTTGCTGGGTTGCGGCGTCTTGTAGGATCTCTGCTTGGTAACCGGCTTGTTTTACCGATTCAACAATTGCGTTAAGGAGGTCATCAGAGTCTTGGCTTGCGAATACTAGTGCGCTTTGTTCTGCAAGGTTGACCTGTGCTTTCTCAACGCCTTCTACGTTAGTAAGTGCTTTCTCTACTGAAGAGACGCAACTCGCACACGTCATGCCTTGAATCAGCATTTGCAATTGAATACTCGCTGGTGGCACCTGCGTATCTTTAATATTGCTTTGCTTTTCTACCTGTTCGGTCTCTGGTGAGCTTTCGTTCTCTACTTCAACAGAATCAAGGTTGGCGGTATAGCCGAGTGTTGCTATTAAGTCGATCACTTGTTGCTCGGAGAGGAGGGTACGAATCTCTAAGTGCGTTGTTGAAGCCTCAAAAGAAATAACGTCTTGATTAGATTCTAATAAAGATGAAAGTTTTTTGACGCAACCGCCACAGCTTAAGCCTGAAAGGTTTAGCTCGTAGTGATTTCCTGCTTGGTAACCAAGAGATTCAATCGACGAGACGAGCTCTTTAAGAGAAGACTCGGTTTTGACCTCTACTTGCGTCGGGGACAAATTGAGGATCTCCACATCGTGATTCGCATGTAAAGCATTCTCAACTTTTCTCGCACAGCCCATGCAGTTGAGCCCTGATAAAGGTATAACTAACTGATACATAATCTGCACCTCAATAGTAGTGATGCTATGAGCTTAAACCTTCCTGCAAGGGTAAGGTCAATACCCATTTGCTACTCACAACAATTTCGTCAAAATCTCTCGAATCCCACAAGTGCACGGTCATTTTACTTGCGAGTGATCTCAAGGTTTTTTCTCTTTGAATATAAAGTTCCGTTAAAACACCTAAAAGATGAATGAAGTCGCTCACGTTTTTTAGATGCTCTCAATGTCAGTTCAGTGTCAAAACGTACTTTTAACGTTTTTTATTTTTTATATTTGATGTTAAGTAATTGTTTTTTATTGATTTATTTTATTTTTGATCTTCTCATTTTGAAGTCGCTCAGATTGCTGTAGGGAAAGTTTTTTAGTGCGAAAAAAGTTTGTCATATTTGCCCCGTCCAAACACTGTTTCAAGTTCCTGCCATGTCCTAGTTAGTGAATTTGAAAATGGAAAAAACTAAAAATATAGGGGTTTATAATGTCTTACCTAAAGAAAAGCCTACTTGCCACGGCAATTACCGGCATGATGTTCAGTGGTGCTGCATTTGCTGATGGTGCAAACAGTGACGCAGCAAAAGAGTTTCTAACCAAAGATTCATTTTCTTATGAAGTTTACGGAATCATCGCGATGCAGGCCGCGTACCGCGATTACGATTCTGGTAGCAAAGCAACGGACGATGATTTGGGTGGCATGCAGCTAAACAACGAATCTCGTATTGGTTTCCGTGGTAAAAAACAATTTGCTAACTTCGACCCTACTTTTATTTGGCAAATCGAAGGCGGTTATGTAGACCCTAGCTTTGGTGGCGAGGGCGCAGGTCTTGGTGAACGTGACACATTCGTCGGTTTTGAAAGTGCATCTTGGGGTCAAATTCGTCTGGGTCGCGTTTTGACACCTATGTACGAATTGGTTGACTGGCCAGCATCTAACCCTGGCCTGGGCGATGTATACGACTGGGGTGGTGCTATTGGTGGCGCCAAGTACCAAGACCGTCAATCAAACACTATCCGCTGGGACTCTCCAATGTTTGCTGACAAATTCTCCTTAGATATCGCAGCTGGTGCAGGTGATAAAGCAGGTCTAGGTGAAGGGGATGACTACTGGGGTGGTATCGCAGCACACTACAAAATTGGTCCTATCCAGTTAGATGCGGCATATGAAGGTAACCGTAATATCAAGATGGAAAGCCAAACGTGGGAAAACAACACGTACTTGGTAGGGGCACAAGGCTGGTTTGATAACGGGATCTCTTTCTTTGCGCAATACAAATACATGGAAGCGGACGCAAGCAATGGTGTGAGTGAAAAGCAAGATGCAATGTCTGCCGCTATCATGTACACCACGGGTGATTGGCAATACAAACTGGCTTACGCCGCTAACTTTGATCTCGAGCGTGATGGTAAGAAAATTAACGATACAGCGGACGATGTGTTATCAGCACAAGTTATGTATTTCGTAGACCCATCGGCAGTGCTGTACGTACGTGCTCGTACTCTAGACTTTGGCGACGGTGCGTCTCAATTAGATAAACCAACAGAAGCACGTTGGAAGTCTGCTGACTACGACGAGTTCTCTGTGGGTGTTGAATACTACTTCTAATAAAGAAGTAGCTAAAAGGGCGGAAACGCCCTTTTTGTCTTGATACTGATTCAAATAAGCCTTTGGAATGACTGGCCTGTAAGTTTCAGAGGCTTATCTAAATTGGTATAAAGTGAGAAACCACGATGAAAAAAACAACGACACTTCTCGGACTTTGCGCAATGCTTTCTGCGCCTGCTTTTGCTGCTCAACTGACTCTGCAAGCTGAACTGGTTCCTCGCGTTCTCAACGGTGAGTTCGTGTACCCTGAGTGGATTTCCAAAAATAACAGCATCGAGTTAAAGGATGGGGAAAACCAATTGGCGGTAACGGTTGGACAAATCGTATTTGAAGATGGAAAGCGCCGTAAATTCGATTCGCAGCCGCTGGTATTAGAGTTTGATGCAGAAAAAGACACCGAGCTTTCTCTGACTTATCAAACATTCCGTACTATTGAAGAGGCGAGAGCCTTCGAACTCGATCCTAAAGTGGTATTGAAAGACAAAAACGGAAAAGAAGTGGCATTCTCTATGGTTCAACTTCGTAAAGGTGGTTTGCAAGGTTTTCGTGATTATGAACGAGAAGTTGCCGACTATAATAACGCAATGAATAAAGAATCGACTAAGGCAAGCATTGCGTCTTCTCCAGCGGAAACCAAAACAATCAAAGCATCGTTTAATGAATTGAGCCGTGAAGAGCAGCAAGAATTTATGCAATGGGCAATGCGTAACCTGAAGTAATTTCGTCTCGTGCTTTAACAGTAAATAGCAGGGCTGTGCCTTTTTGGTTCTGCCCTGTTTTTATTTCTGTTGTCAAACCGATTGTAGAATTGACTTACGGTGGTAAAATGTCGCCACTTTTATCCTTGACATTACAACGAGAGATCTCTCGTTGCTCATTACCCCTAAGGAACTCAAATGACGGTTAAAACTCGTTTTGCTCCTAGCCCAACTGGCTATCTACACGTTGGTGGTGCGCGTACTGCACTTTACTCTTGGCTATACGCTAAAAACCAAGGTGGTGAATTCGTTCTACGTATCGAAGATACAGACCTTGAGCGTAACTCTCAGGAAGCGGTTGATGCAATTCTTGAAGGCATGGAATGGCTAGGCTTGGAGTGGGATGAAGGTCCTTACTACCAAACTCAACGTTTTGACCGTTACAACGAAATGGTTGATAAGCTTCTTGCTGAAGACAAAGCTTACAAATGTTACGCCTCTAAAGAGCTGCTAGATGAAATCCGTGCAGAGCAAGAAGCAAATAAAGAAATGCCTCGCTACGATGCTAACCATCCAAAAATCAAAGCAGCAAACGAAGCGGCAAAAGATGGCGATCCATGTGTTATCCGTTTCCGTAACCCGAAAGAAGGCAGCGTAGTATTTGATGATCAAATCCGTGGTCGCATTGAAATCCGCAACGATCAAATGGATGACCTAATCATTCGTCGTACTGACGGTTCACCTACTTACAACTTCTGTGTAGTAGTGGATGACTGGGACATGGGTATCACTCACGTTGTTCGTGGCGAAGACCACATCAACAACACGCCTCGTCAAATCAACATCTACGAAGCCCTAGGTGCGCCAGTACCAACATTTGCACACTGTGCAATGATCCTGGGTGATGACGGCGCGAAACTGTCTAAACGTCACGGCGCTGTATCAGTCATGCAATACCGCGATATGGGTTACCTGCCTGCGGCACTAAACAACTACCTAGTGCGCCTTGGTTGGTCTCATGGTGACCAAGAAATCTTCTCTCAAGAAGAGATGATCAATCTATTTAGCCTAAACGCAGTATCTAAGTCAGCGTCTGCTTTTAACACTGACAAACTGCAATGGTTGAACAACCACTACATCAAGAACTCAGATCCTGCGTACGTTGCTGAGCATCTACAATGGCATCTAGATCAACAAAAACTAGACGTAACGAATGGTCCTGCTATCACTGACGTGATCAAGCTAGTGGGTGAGCGTTGCAACACGCTAGTTGAGCTAGCTGAGCAAATCCGTTACTTCTATGAAGATTTCTCTGAGTTTGAAGCGGGCGCAGCGAAGAAACATCTACGTGGCGTGGCTAAAGAGCCTCTAGAACTTGCATTAGCGAAAGTGGAAGCACTAACTGAGTGGACGACAGCGAACATCAAAGATGGCGTTATCGCAGCAGTATGTGAAGAGTTGGAAATCGGCATGGGCAAAATCGGTATGCCATTACGTGTTGCTGTAACAGGCGGCGGTCAGTCTCCTTCTGTCGATGCAGTAATGGAGCTGGTTGGAAAAGAGCGTTGTATTGCTCGCATTAAGATGGCGCTTGAGTTCATTGCTGAGCGTGAAGCAAACGCATAATTGCTTTGAACTGAACGTTCTTTTGAATAAATAGTCACAAAGCCGCGGTGAGCAACCGCGGCTTTTTTGTATCTTCAATTTAGATAACGAGAAACTTTCTCTCATATTGGTGAATGAAGAGATGGTTTCACCTGTAATTTACCTCAATATGGATAAGATTTTTTAATCCAAATATCGTTGGCATGAATAAAAAACGAGCGATTATATATCAAATATCTGATTGATTTTTATCCATCTTCCTTAAAGTTCCATTTTATTTGTCTCATTTTTAAGAAAAACCTTTGCTTTAGCTATGTTGTTCCAAAAAACAAAGCAAACGTTTGCGTCGTGATTGCGTGGGGATTTTTTTGCTTAAGATCACATGTTGTCGAGATTTTTGATGACAATAAATTGACAGAATTGGGATTTTTCTCGCGATTTCTTAGCGTTATAGTTCATCCCGTCAGCGATACCGAGATGGCGATATGTATCACTGAACAGGAAATGTACGTAAGTTGCTTCCATAAAAAAAATGCATGTGCATAAAAAGAAGCTGACTAAGTATCTCACTCAAGGAATGAATAAAAAGAATTGAAATACAACGTCAGTCAGACGGCGCATTTCGGCATCTAACAAAAGAACTTCTTTAGAGGAATCAATAATGAAAAAATTAGCAGCGGTAATTTCAGCGTCTCTACTTATGGCTTCAGCAGCACAAGCAGAAGTATACGTTGGTGGTAAGATGGGTAAGTCATGGATGGAAGACGCGTGTGTAGCGGGCCAGGCTTGTGACAAAGATGATTCTACTCTTGGCGCTTTTGTTGGTTACGAAATGAATAAATACTTCGCAGTAGAAGCGGGTTTCGACAACATCGGTGATTTTAACCAAACTTCTTTCGGTGGCCACGTAGAAGCAATCACTCTTGCTCCTAAATTTAGCCTACCAATCACTGAAGACATCGCACTTTACGGTAAAGTGGGTGGCGCTTACGTAATGTTTGATGGCAAAGATGATTACTCTTACCTAGGCGCGGCTGGTCTTGAATTCAACCTAAGCCAAAACGTAACAGCTCGTGCGGAATACCAAACACTAACTGACATCAGCAACGATGTAACTCGTGCGACAGGTAACACTGCAACACTAGGTGTTTCTTTCAAATTCGGCGGCAACGATGAGCCAGTAATCGTAGAAGAGCCAGTTGTTGTTGAAGAAGTGGTTGTAGAAGAAGTGGTAGAAGAGCCAGTTGTAGTTACGAAAACATTCGAAACTCAAACAATTGGTACAGGTAGCTTCGATCTAAACAGCACAACTCTAAAACCAGAGAGCGCTGCAAAACTTGATAACCTAGTTGCTTTCCTAAACGAGCACCCACAAGCGAACGTTGAAGTTGTAGGTTACACAGATACGTCTGGTCCAGCAGCTTACAACCTAAAAGTTTCTGAAAAACGTGCTGAGTCTGTTGCTAACGCACTGGTTGAAAAAGGTATTGATTCATCACGTATCCAAGCTCGTGGCGAAGGTGAAAACAACCCAATCGCTTCAAACGACACTCGTGAAGGTCGTCAACAAAACCGTCGCGTAGAAGTCGTTGTTCCAGAATTTGAATACCAAGTTCAGCAATAAGCTCCTATTCGACCGTAGTATAGAAGACTGAAGCTGAAAGCCCCAAAGAGTTCGCTCTTTGGGGCTTTTTATTTCTCTTTAAAAACTGACTGAAATGTTCAAAGTGGCTAGGTATTACTTAAGATCAATGCTGTTTAAACGCCCCATAAATGTCAGGATCTCCAAGTTATCTTTATGTGCTTCTAACAACGCTTTTTTGGTTTGCATGTAGGCGGCAAGTTTGCCGTACTTACTAATAGAGCGAACCACCGTTTTATATTTATACTCACCGTCATCATTGAACTCTCGCCACTTGGCGATGTAACACGTATCTCGGTTGTCAGGGTTTTCAAGAGTAGGGTTAGGCTTGTGAACGATTTTAGGCTCAACGCTATGTGGAAGCCTGGTCATTAGGTAAGGGTCTTTCAAAAGACGTCGCCAGAATTTGCCCCACATTTGCCGGCCTAACTCGTTTCTCAGCTTAATGGCTTTTTGTAAGCCTTTCTTTTCTCCAATACGAACAAATCCTACCGAGCGGTGTAGTACCGTATCCTCGGGGGTATGGATATGTATCTTAAAGGCTGTCTTGCCTTTAGAAATAAAGCGGTGTCCAGTGTTAGTTATTAAATTGCTCTTAGACATAGTGCTAACTAATAATTTTATTAATAGCTAAAAGGGTAAGCAAAACTCATAGATAATTAAAGTAATAAAATACAAAACTGTAAATAGGGCTTGTTGAAATGATTTCAAGGGGAAGAAGTCAGATCAGTAGAAGGCTTTATCCCGTAACCGAAACACCTGATCCGATCATATTGATTATTGGGAAGATTATCTAACACGATGTACTAGGGGGAGCAGTGCGAGGCTTGAAATTGAAGATACAAAAAAGCCTTAGCTCAAGTGGGAGCTAAGGCTATGATATGGCGCCCCCAGTAGGATTCGAACCTACGACCTGTCCCTTAGGAGGGGACTGCGCTATCCAGCTGTGCCATGGGGGCGTAATACCAATAGTTGCAGTTCATTGCACTGTTTTACTGAGTTCAAATCTAGCAATCTACCTAGATCTGTATCAGCATCACGTTGAACGATTCGCTACGGTCATTGGTATAATCAAATAAGATGCGCTGCCTATGATATTCAAAAGTGAGCATATCTCAAGACTTAATGTTTGCTTTTATAGGATCTTGTTCATTACGTCGCCAATTTGAACGCTAGATGCTAAATTTGGCTGATCAATCGTCAGTTCCGCTTCGTGTTCGTATATGCGTGATACCGTTAATGTAATTTCGCTTTGCGAGACTTTGTTTCTTGGCAATCCATTTTGGTCGATAAACGACGCGGTGTGCCAAAGCTGTAATTTGTCTCCCTCTTTTACGCCGTGCATACGGCCGAGATCCATCGTTACGGTATTACCGAAGACTGCCACAACCTCTGGCAGTGTAATTTTGCAAGATAGCTCCGACTCCAGATCCAACATAATATTGCGACTAACGCGAAGCATCATCTCGCCATAGGTCGATGCCCAAAAACGTGCACTACGAGTGTCCACTTGACTCGTCTTAGCAAATGGCCAACGCGCGACCTCACGGTAGGCTTTGTTGAAGATTTCATGGCCAGTTTTACCATCAAATACTTTCATTTCTAACGCAAACTGACGATTGATGATGTCATCTTGCAATAGTTGAGATTCGACCGTTGCAGTGAGATCGGTAATGACCCCTCCAATGATGTATTGTGCGCCATTGTCTTGCGCGATCATTTGAGTGCGAGCAGGATAGTTGCTGCTTATTGAGTAGTCCGTTGTACCAACAGACACAAAGCTGCGTGAGGTTTGATCAAGTTGACGGTTCACTACGTGGCTAAAATCGTCACCAACTTGATAAATTTGTCCCATCACTGCTTGTTGTGGTGATGCGACCTCAATATTGCCGACCAGCATTGTCTTTTTGTATTGATCGGTGTGGCAACCCGTTGCCGATGGATAAATATCAACGCGGATTTTTACCTCGACTTTACCGCGACGTTTGCGTTCAGACTCCACCAAAATGTAACGGACTTCATGATTGGTAAACTGGTATTCGTTGCGACTTTCTTCTAATAGCGGCATCAAGTTGCTAATACTGCCAATATCTGCGCCCGAAAAATTGACGGCTTTGAACAGCGCGTCTTCCAACGCATGGAGCCTTGCCGTCTCTTCTGAAGAAACGATGGTGGCAACGCCTGTGACTTCATACCAAGATGCCATTACCTTAAAAGGCACAAGCATCACTAAAGTGATTGAAAACAGACTGTTTAATATTTTTTTCATTGGTTACAACCGTTCGGGTATAAATATTGCTTTAACAAATTCAGTGAAGTTTGGTGGGTTTTTCTTCGTTAGGCAAACAAAGAAAAGCAAAGACTGTTCCAATATTCACTTTCTTGGAAAGGAATTAATAAAGAACGGTATCACCTAAGATTATCTGGAGAATCAAACCATGAAAAAGTGGCTTGTCGCTGCATCGATGATGACGCTTCTGACATCGTGCGCGTACTCACCGATTTACAATGGTAAAGAACCTTACTCGGGAAGCCAGTTCATGCTGATGGATAGTCCGCGTCATACGATGGACTTTTTCATTGAGAGCATGACAGAAGACCTGATGGTTTCTAATGTGGCAGTATCAGCGCGGACACCGATTGCGATTACCTCGTTTGTTGATCTACAAAATATGGATGCAACAAACTGGTTAGGTAACTCGGTCTCTGAAGGTTTTATCCATCAGTTTCAGCGCCGAGGGTTTAAAGTGGTTGATTTCAAAACTACGGGCTCTATTCAAGTGACGCAACAGGGCGATTTTGCTTTAAGTCGTGATTGGCAAGATTTAGCTCAAGAGCAGCAAATTCAGTATGTATTGACCGGAACGATGCTGCGCCAAGAGGGGGGAGTGCTTGTCAATGCACGCGTGGTTGGCATGCAAAGCCGTGTAGTTGTAGCGACAGCGCAAGGTTTCCTTCCGGCTGACCGTATTGGGCGTGACTTAGATACGTTAAATAGCATCCGCACACAAGATGGTGTGTTGATTCGTTCTGACCCTACCATTCGTCAGCCGTACACTGTGATTCTCCGTCCATAGGATAGAAGCATGAAGAAGTTATTATTTATTGTTGCCACACTGATATTGGTTGGGTGTCAGCCATTACAACAGATGCGTCAAGATGAAATCTTAGTGGCGGTGGGCTACGCCAGCGTCAGTGAGCAAACAGGCCGCACAGTAGAAGAAAAGCGTGTACGTGCAATGCGCGCATCAAAAATTGATGCTTATCGTGAGCTAGCAGAGCAAGTTTATGGCATGCGTGTTAGTGGACGTGCAGAGCTGCAAGACCAGCGTTTGGGTATTGAAAGCACCACTGGTGCCGTCGATGGTGTAATTCGTGGTGCAGAAGTTGTGCGTAGTTATCTTGTTGAAGACAGTTATGTGACTGAGCTGCGTCTGGATATCCGTAAGATGGATAAGCTACGTGATTATGGAGAAGTTCAGCAAGTGCCTGAGAAGCGTCAGCAAACTTTGTTTTAAACCATTTCACTAGACAGATAATCTTTTTGAGCGGCTGATTGGTAACAATGAGTCGCTTTTTTATATCTACGTGAGCGCGGGAATTGAGGGTAGGAGTGACGTTTAAGCTTTTATATTGGTGCCAAGCGTCGAGATGGTGTGGGTTTTTCCGCCCGCATTGTAGGTCATGCCAACTTTGCCATGAGTTCGCTGGAGCATGTTGTTGAGTTTATTGAAGCTCAGCTGTGCGCGACTAAGCGATTCGCCATTTACTTGGTTAACTTGTTGACAGTCGAGGACGATCGATTGGATTTGAGCAACAACCTGACTTAGGTGCTCATCTTCAGTAAGTTGATTGACGTGCGGGTGAGAGGCGATTCGCTGATCAGTTGTTCTGAGCTGATCAATGAGCGTCATCTTCTGTTTGGCAATGTTCTCAATCTCGGTAGAGACACGCGCCGTTATTGCTTGTGTTTCTTGGCGTAAAACAGCGGAAAGTGCCTTAGCATTTTCTAGCTGGAAATTAACGAGATCGACTAATGCTGCCATAAAATACTTACCTTCGGCCTAAGTCAGTTAGCTTTTGCCTTGCAATTCGTTTTCAAACTTAATCATGTTGTCAGCCAATTTTTCAGGATCGACTTTGTATGAACCGTTTGTGATAGCTTCTTTGATTGCTGCAACTTTGGCGCTGTCATATGCCGGAGAAGCTGCCATATCCTTCTGGAGTTTACTGACGGCTTTACTTTGCTGGCTGAGTGATACTGCGTCTTGTTGCGCTGGCGCCTTTTTTGATTCTGTCGTGCTGGTAGCATTGGAATCGTTACGTGCAGGTGCGCGACTTGTTGTCGTCATCATTTGCCCTGAACGTATATTATCTATACCTGCCATGTTTAACCTTTGCCTTGTATCGTAATACTGGTATCCAGACTATCGACCAGCGCAAAAATAACTTTAGTCATTTTTTGCATTTTTATTGATCAGTTTAAACACGCTACCAGTGGGTATTAAAAATTAACAGTGATTTCCGCAATGTCAGTCACTATGCCTTCTATTATACGTTGCGACTTATCATTTTTCACTCTTACTTGATCGCCAGCTGAACCATCCTGCAATGCTGTGCCTTGCGTTGTGATCGTCATGCCAGAATTCACCGCTTTGATAATGACCTTTTCATTTCGGCATACCACACAAACATCATTTCTCTCTACGACATCGCCTAAGCGAACATTACGCTTTAGCTTTGCCCCAACCACTTGATCGTAGCTAGAAAATCCATCTTTACGAAAGCGCTGTAGCTCGATCATGGAAGTGGTAACATCCGATGCGCTGACGATTTCTCCTCTCCCTAGTGTTCGTGTAGCGACGATCATTGGTACTGATACCGAGATCCTCACAGGGACATAGACTTTCCAGTCATCCGGTTGGCATTCCACTAACACATTGATGTTACTTCTCGTGCTGCTGGTGGAAGAGGCAGATGTATCTAACGGAACAGGGCAATCCGTTGCTTTTATTCTCGAGTCGATCTCTGCCGCATTAACAGATAGCTCGCCACCATCAGGCTGATCAACCGTAGCAAGAATATGTTGTTCTGCTGCTGTTTTTATTTGCTCGATCTGATTATCTGAAGCTGAATGAACAAAAAAGCTAAACATACTGAGCAAAATGCCGATAGACTTAGCGTACTTTGTAATTAGCGCTCTACATATTGTCATAGTCAATGGTGTCGAAGTGAAAGTGAAATACGCCATACTGTCTCCCTGGTATCGTGCTTGCCAGTGGTAGAGTATCATTTAAAAACAAAAAGTTTGAGATGGAGATGAGCATATGACGGGGATTCTTGACTCGGTGAATCAGCGTACGCAACTCGTCGGTCAGAACCGATTGGAATTATTGACCTTTCGACTGATGGGCCGACAGCGCTACGGCATTAACGTATTCAAAGTGAAAGAAGTACTACAGTGCCCTAAGCTGACTTCAATGCCAAATCTACACCCTCTGGTTAAAGGTATCGCTCATATCCGCGGCCATACCGTGTCCGTTATTGATTTGAGCCTGGCAATTGGTGGCCGCCCAACCACTGATTTAGATAAATGTTTTGTTGTTATTGCAGAATTTAACCGTACGATCCAAGCATTTTTGGTATCATCGGTTGAGCGTATTATCAATATGCATTGGGAAGCGATTTTGCCACCGCCAGACGGCGCAGGTAAAGCGCACTACTTGACTGCCGTTACAAACATTGACAATGAGCTGGTTGAAATCCTTGACGTTGAAAAAATCCTGGCAGAAATTGCGCCAGTTGATGAAACGATGGATTCCGCTATTGGCGAAGAAATCGCACAAGCAGAACAAGAAAAGCCTATTGTACGCCGCATACTGATTGCTGATGACTCGACGGTCGCGCGTAAACAGGTAGAGCGTGCGATTACATCCATCGGTTTTGAGGTCGTATCTGTCAAAGACGGCAAAGAAGCGTACAATAAGTTGATTGAAATGGCTCAAGAAGGCAATATCTACGATCAAATTTCGTTGGTTATTTCCGATATTGAAATGCCAGAAATGGACGGCTATACCTTAACGGCTGAAATTCGCAGACATGCCGATTTGAAAGACCTTTATGTTATCCTCCATTCTTCATTAAGTGGTGTATTCAACCAAGCTATGGTTGAGCGTGTAGGTGCCAACACCTTCATTGCGAAATTTAACCCAGATGAGTTGGGTAACGCGGTTAAATCTGCATTAACACAATAAAAGAGACATTAATGACTGCTATTACAATCAGTGATCAAGAGTATCGTGACTTTAGCCGTTTTCTAGAATCGCAATGTGGCATCGTGTTAGGTGATAGCAAGCAATACCTCGTGCGTAGCCGACTGAGTCCTTTAGTGACGAAGTTTAAGCTCGCATCGTTATCAGATTTGCTACGTGATGTTGTTACAGGGCGTAATCGAGAATTACGAGTCGCCGCTGTGGATGCGATGACGACTAACGAAACCTTGTGGTTTCGAGATACTTATCCGTTCACGGTTTTAGCTGACAAATTATTGCCAGAAGTAGCGGCAAGCAAGCGCCCAATTAAGATCTGGTCTGCTGCCAGTTCATCGGGCCAAGAACCGTATTCTATTGCAATGACGATCCTGGAAACGCAACAGCGCAAGCCGGGCTTGTTACCAAACGTGTCCATTACAGCCACAGATATTTCGGCAAGTATGCTCGAGATGTGTCGTGCAGGGGTGTACGACAACTTGGCTTTGGGTCGCGGGCTTTCACCAGAACGTCGTCGCACCTTCTTTGAAAATGCGGACGGTGGTCGCATGAAAGTCAAAGATAACGTCAAGCGTTTGGTGAACTTTCGTCCACAAAACCTGATGGACAGTTACGCACTGATGGGTAAGTTCGACATCATTTTCTGTCGTAACGTATTGATTTACTTTTCTCCAGAAATGAAATCTAAAGTGCTTAACCAAATGGCGAGCAGTTTAAACCCTGGTGGTTACTTGCTGTTAGGGGCATCAGAGTCGCTAACTGGTCTGACTGATAAATTTGAAATGGTGCGCTGTAATCCGGGCATCATTTACAAGCTTAAATAGCGGTATCTCTTCATTGATAGAAAAGCCTGACTTCGTGTCAGGCTTTTTTGTTTGTTACCTTTCTGCGCCGAGCGCTTCATGTATCACTCAATTAGTTGAAGCGCGTTTTTGCCTTGTGCCCTCAACACGGTGTATCTTTATTAAGTGAGCAAAGTGATACGACATGACATTCCAGTTACTTTGGCTCACTTATTGCTATTTCAATTCACGGTAACCACTAGGTTGGTGTAATGCTTTAGGTTTTGGCATGCTAATTGCTTTTTGGTTATCAATCACGGTCAGTTCTTAATTGTAGAGGCAAACATGGCTATATCTTTTGACAATGCACTAGGCATCCACCAGCACACGGTGGGCGTACGTGAGCGCAATGCAGAGGTGATTTCCACCAACATCGCACAAGCAAACACGCCTGGTTACAAAGCAAGAGGTTTAGACTTTGCGAAGGAATTGCAAGCGGCAACATCTGGGGCAAGCATTGGTCTTAGTCGCACAGATGGTCGGCATATTCCTGCCACTACAACGTTGGTTGGGGACAAGTTATATCGTCTTCCTACGCAACCAGATACGGGAGATGGCAACACGGTAGACTTGGATTTAGAGCGTAACTTGTTTATGCAAAACCAAATCAGACACCAAGCATCACTCGACTTTCTAGGCAGCAAATTCAAGAACTTAACCAAAGCAATCAAAGGGGAATAATTTAGATGAGCTTATTTAACGTTTTCAATGTGACAGGTTCTGCAATGAGCGCTGAATCCGTTCGTCTGAATACTACCTCAAGCAACTTGGCGAACGCCGACAGTGTCAGCAGCTCTGCGAAAGACACTTACAAAGCGCGTCATGCCGTGTTTGGTGCAGAGTTAAGTAACGCCATGCGTGGCGGTGATACGGTGCCAGTGAAAGTGATGGGTATTGTAGAAAGTGATAAACCGCTGAGTGCGGAGTACAACCCAGACCATCCCCTTGCAAACGAAGAAGGCTACATTTACAAGCCTAACGTCAATGTAATGGAAGAAATGGCAAACATGATCTCAGCTTCTCGTGCATACCAAACTAATGTACAGGTCGCTGATTCTAGTAAACAAATGCTGCTGCGTACGCTGCAGATGGGTCAATAAGGATAAGGGGGTAGCGTATGGCCGGAATTAACAACGTTGGTCAAAGCGGCTTGTCCTATATCGACCAGCTTAAAAGTCTACAAGAGAGTAACAAGAAAGCGGAAGAGAGCACGGGTAAGCAGGACCTAAAACAGGAAGACTTCTTATCATTGCTCACGAAGCAACTGTCTCAGCAAGACCCTTTTAAGCCGGTAAGTAATGACCAGATGATTGCGCAAATGGCTTCATTTGCGACCGTTGATGGCATTGGCAAGATGAACACTCAGTTTGAGAGTTTGAATTCGTCAATGACATCAAATCAAGCGTTACAAGCTTCCTCTTTGGTAGGGCGTGACGTATTGGTCCCAGGAGCAGCAGGTGTGAAGCAGGACGACGCACCAATGGCGGCAATGGTTAAGCTTTCACAATCTATCGATAATCTGTTTGTTCGTGTAGAGGATGAAGCTGGCCAACTGGTTCGTACCTTTGAGGTAGGGGCGAAACCAGCCGGCGACACGCGTGTGCTTTGGGACGGTAAAGATGAAAGCGGAAATCCACTGCCAGCTGGCAAATACAAAGTGAAAGCGTCTGGCTTAGTTGAGGGGGAGTCGCAAGAGTTCCCAGTATCGACGTATGCCAACGTAAACAGCGTATTGCTTGGCAAAGGTGACGGAAACGTATTACTCAATCTGGCTGGTTTTGAATCGCCAGTTCGACTTGCAGAAGTATTGGAAGTCGGCAAAGCGTAGTCATAGCTCGCTAGATTAGGAGATTTTGGAATGTCATATGTATCTTTAAGCGGTTTGTCCGCCGCCCAACTGGATTTGAACACCACCAGTAACAACATTGCGAACGCCAACACTTACGGCTTTAAAGAGTCCCGTGCTGAGTTTGCTGATGTCTACTCTAACTCTTTATTTACTAACGCAAAAACCACACCGGGTGGTGGTGCACAAGCAAGCCAAGTGGCACAGCAGTTCCATGAAGGCTCTAGCATTTACACCAACAACCCAATGGATTTGCGTGTTTCGGGGACAGGTTTTTTCGCTGTAGCGAAAGAGCGTCTAACTCCACAACAGAATGAACTGACACGTAATGGTGCATTTCACTTAAATAAAGAAAACTACATGGTGACCGCGAACGACGAGTTCTTATTAGGTTACCAAGTGGACCCAAGCTCTGGTGAGGTTTCTTCATACGAGCCACAACCCATCAATATTCCTGCTGAATTTGGTAAGCCAAAACAAACAGCAAACATTGAAGTGGGTGTGAACTTGCCAGCGAACGGCGATTTGAAAGATCCAACGCAGTTTGATTTTTCAGACCCAGATACATACAACCGTTCAACCTCTTCGACAATTTATGACTCGATGGGTCAGTCTTACAAGCTAACGACGTATTACTTGAAAGATCAGACTCAGCCAAATACATGGAACACTTACTACACCGTGACAGATAAAGAAGGTGAAAAGCCTTTAAATGTTGCGGCTGGTGATGCGCAAACGCCAACAGGTCATGTGGGGCATACCATGAAGTTCAACAACGATGGTACGTTGGCGAGCTTGAACAATGGTCAGCCAATCACTTCTGTGGCTCTGGGCGATCCAGCGACGAATACGACACCAGTCGATATGAATGGTGCTGATCCTGCGCAGACGCTTAACTTCGGCTTAGGCTCAGCAACACAGTTTGCGGCTCCGTTCGAACTAACTAAGTTTGACGAAGACGGTGCAACAACGGGCTTCCTAACCAAAGTTGACTTCGATGAAAACGGCAGCGTATTGGGGACTTACTCAAACGGTGAAAACGTTACATTGGGTCGTGTTGCTCTCGTACGTGTTCCAAACGAGCAAGGTCTGGATAAGAAAGGCGGCACTCAATGGGATTCAACGCAGTTCTCTGGTGACAAGATCTGGGGTGAATCAAACAAAGGCTCTTTCGGTACTATCAACAACGGTATGCTAGAGCAATCAAACATTGATATGACTCAGGAGTTGGTGGACCTGATCTCTGCTCAGCGTAACTTCCAAGCAAACTCACGTTCGCTAGAAGTACACAACCAACTACAACAGAATATCTTACAGATCCGCTAGAGCACTAGCTGGGTCATTCGATACTCTGCTTGAGTAAGCAATGGCGTGTGGTTGCTTCTTAGTAATTACCGCTTTGTTCACTTTCATCATGACATTCATCTGATGCTTAGCCTGAATACACCTCACTCAGGCTAAGCATGCTTTGATCTACGATTTGCCGCTGTTGCCGCCGTATGGATCAAAACCTTGCCTCTCGTTACAGTTTTCTGCCTCTATTGACCTCTTTTAATAGTTTGTTATTAATTCAAGGTATTGATTAGTAAGTCTATTTTTATTTTGGCATAACTATTGCTTTTACTCCGTGTACAGAGAGATTTTTTGGAGTAATTTATGGATCACGCACTGTTTCTCGCAATGAGTGGCGCCAAGCAAAATATGCAGGCACTACAATTGCGCGCTAATAACTTGGCTAACGTAAGCACGACCGGATTTCGGGCTGATTTAGCACAGGCTCGCTCAATGCAGGCTTATGGTGAAGGCCATCCTTCACGTGTATTCAGCATGACAGAGCGTCCAGGGCATAACTTTGCTCAAGGTAGCGTGATTACAACAGGGCGTGATCTGGATGTGACGATTGAAGGCAGCGGTTGGATATCGGTACTCGATCACACAGGGAAAGAAGGGTTGACCCGTAACGGCAACCTAAAAGTCGATCAAAATGGCATGCTTACCAACGCAAGTGGTCATTTGGTGCTGGGTGAAAACGATGCGCCGATTACTTTGCCTATTCCTCTCTCCAAAATTGAAATCGGTCGGGATGGCACCATCTCTGTGCTTCCTCAAGGTGCCCCGGCAGAAGAATTCCAAGCGGTTGATCGCATTAAGCTTGTTAAGCCTAATGACCAAAGCTTGTTTAAAGACACCAATGGCTTATTTCGCCATAAAACTCCAAACCAACCTTACGAAGCAGACGCGACTGTTAGCCTCCAGACGGGAGCGATAGAAGGCAGTAACGTGAATGCCGTAGGTGAAATGACCGCATTGATTGACTTACAACGTCAGTTTGAAATGCAAGTCAAGATGATGAGCACAGCTGAAGAAATGGATAAATCTTCAGATTCACTGCTTCGTATGAGTTAACAGAGTTAGAGGTTCACTATGCATCCAGCACTATGGGTAAGTAAAACAGGTCTAGACGCCCAACAAACCAACATTGCCACGATTTCGAACAACTTGGCGAACGCCTCTACTGTCGGCTACAAAAAGAGCCGTGCAGTATTCGAAGATTTGTTCTATCAGAACATCAACCAGCCTGGCGGCCAGTCATCTCAGAACACGGAACTGCCAAGTGGCTTGATGCTAGGTGCGGGTTCTAAAGTGGTTGCGACGCAAAAAGTGCACACGCACGGCAATGCACAGACAACGACCAACGCACTGGACATGATGGTGGAAGGCGACGGTTTTTTCCAAGTGACATTGCCGGACGGCAACATCGGTTATACCCGTAACGGTCAGTTCACGCTCAATGGTGAAGGCACGTTAGTCACGTCGGGTTCTGGCTACCCTGTAGAGCCTGAAATTGTGATTCCAGAAGATGCGATTTCTATTACTGTCGGTACGGATGGTGAAGTGTCGGTTCGCGTCCGAGGTCAGCAAGACAACCAAGTCGTTGGTCAGCTAACCATTACAGACTTTGTTAACCCGGGTGGCCTAGAGCCAATTGGTCAGAACCTTTACTTACCAACGGGTGCCAGTGGCGATCCACAAGAGGGTGTTCCTGGTTTGGACGGTTTGGGGGAAATTCGTCAATCCATGCTGGAAGCGTCCAACGTGAATGTAACAGAAGAGTTGGTCAATATGATCGAAGCCCAGCGCGTTTACGAAATGAACTCAAAAGTGATCTCGTCAGTCGATAAGATGATGAGCTTCGTTAACCAGCAATTGTAACGATTAAGAGCAAGATTTGAGGAGCTCACGATGAAACGTATTTGCCTACTCGCTTTGATTGCTACGATGTCGGGCTGTGCCATGTTGGAACCGATTGAAACGGATGAAGTGACACAAGCAACCACTGTGGTCGACGCAGTAGAAGGCGATAAATCGAAAGAAGAGAGCAGCGGTATTGTAGATACTTTACGTGGTAGAAGCGATCCGGTTGCTGGCGACCCTGCTTGGGCTCCAATTCATCCGAAAAACAAACCTGAGCATTACGCTGCTGCAACAGGTTCGTTGTTTAGCGCCGAGCACATTACCGATCTATACGACGATTCTAAACCACGTGGTATTGGCGACATTATTACCGTAACACTGGATGAGACAACCAGTGCGACGAAAAGCGCAAATGCCGATTTATCGAAAACCAATGAAGCGCAAATGGACCCGCTTCAAGTGGGCGGAGAAGAGCTGCAAATTGGCGGAAAATATAATTTCTCTTATGACCTAAACAACTCCAACTCATTTGCAGGTGACTCTTCTGCAAAACAGAGCAACAGCATCAGTGGTTACATCACTGTTGAGGTGATCGAAGTACTGGCAAACGGCAACCTCGTGATCCGCGGTGAGAAGTGGATGACGCTAAATACAGGTGATGAGTACATACGTTTAAGTGGCACTATTCGTCCGGATGATATTAATTTCGACAACACCATTGCATCAAATCGCGTTTCTAACGCAAGAATTCAGTACTCTGGCACTGGTTTGCAACAAGATATGCAAGAGCCAGGCTTCTTGGCACGATTCTTTAATGTAGCGCTATAACACGCCGTGCTGACGGCAATTTGACTGCAAGAGATAAGTAAGCATGAAAAAACTCCTTTTAGTACTGATGAGCGTTGCTCTGTTTTCTACCGTAGCCCAAGCCGCACGTATCAAAGACGTCGTTCAAGTGGCAGGTGTACGAAGCAACCAACTCGTGGGTTATGGTTTGGTTTCAGGCTTACCTGGTACGGGTGAAGCGAACCCGTTTACAGAGCAAAGTTTCGCCGCCATGCTGCAAAACTTCGGCATTCAGATGCCGCCGGGCACAAAGCCAAAAATTAAAAACGTTGCCGCAGTCATGGTTACGGCAGAATTGCCGCCTTTCTCTAAACCGGGTCAGCAAGTGGACGTGACTGTCTCTTCCATCGGAAGTGCTAAAAGTTTGCGTGGTGGCACCTTGCTGCAAACGTTCCTCAAAGGTCTCGACGGTCAAGTTTACGCGGTTGCTCAAGGTAACTTAGTAGTGAGCGGCTTCAGTGCTGAAGGCGCTGACGGTTCTAAAATCGTAGGTAACAATCCAACCGTTGGTCTTATCTCTAGTGGTGCGACAGTAGAGCGAGAAATTCCAAACCCATTTGGTCGTGGTGATTACATCACGTTCAACTTGCTTGAGTCAGACTTCACAACGGCTCAACGTATGGCGGATGCGGTAAACAACTTCCTTGGCCCACAAATGGCGAGCGCTGTTGACGCGACATCAGTGCGCGTGCGTGCTCCTCGTGACGTCAGCCAGCGTGTGGCGTTCTTATCGGCAATCGAAAACCTAGAGTTCGACCCAGCAGATGGCGCAGCCAAAATCATCGTTAACTCTCGCACGGGCACCATTGTAGTTGGTAAGCATGTACGTCTTAAACCAGCAGCAGTAACGCATGGCGGCATGACGGTTGCGATCAAAGAAAACCTGAATGTTAGCCAACCTAACGGCTTTTCTGGTGGGCAAACCGTAGTCGTACCAGACTCGGATATCGAAGTCAGCGAAGAGCAAGGCAAAATGTTTAAGTTCGAACCAGGCTTAACGTTGGATGATTTGGTCCGTGCCGTGAACCAAGTTGGGGCTGCGCCTTCGGACTTGATGGCAATTTTACAAGCATTGAAGCAAGCTGGTGCCATTGAAGGCCAGTTGATCATCATTTAATGGTTAGGAGGTAGGTATAATGAACAATCCTAACGACATTGGTTTTATCCATGACATCAGTTCTCTGGATACTCTGCGTCAAAAAGCAGTGAAAGAGGGAAAAGATGGCGAGCAAGAAGCATTGCATGCGGCTGCTCGTCAGTTCGAATCGATCTTTACCTCCATGATGTTGAAATCCATGCGTGAAGCCAATGAGGGCTTTGAGTCCAACATGATGAACAGCCAAAACGAGAAGTTCTACCGACAAATGTTGGATGAACAGATGGCGAGTGAATTGAGTTCGTCTGGTTCAATGGGACTGGCCGATATGATTGTTAAGCAATTAACGGCTGGGCAAGGGAACGACAAAAAAGAAACGGCTATGCGTGATGCGGCAAACAATGCTGCGGAATATCGTCGTGTTGACCCGAAAAAAGCGCGCGAGATTGAACAGCGCTTGATTGAGTCTGGTCAGCTATCTCGACCAAGCAATGAACCCACTCGATTCGATTCACCAGAATCCTTTGTTAACTCGATGAAGCCATACGCGGAGAAAGCTGCGAAAGCCTTAGGTGTCGAGCCATCTCTGCTACTTGCGCAAGCCGCTTTGGAAACGGGGTGGGGACAAAAGGTCGTGAAGAACGCGCGTGGCAGCAGCAACAACTTATTTAATATCAAAGCAGATCGAAGCTGGCAGGGTGACAAAGTGACGACTCAAACTTTAGAGTTCCACGATAACACGCCAGTGAAAGAGACGGCAGCGTTTCGCTCCTACTCAAGTTACGAAGACAGCTTTAATGACTTTGTACGATTTTTGAATGACAACCCACGTTACGAGACAGCATTACAGCAACGCGGGAATTCAGAGTCGTTTATTCGCGGTATCCACAGTGCGGGTTACGCGACCGATCCGAATTACGCAGATAAAGTCCTGCAGGTGAAGGATAAAATCGAAAGTATGTAATGTTTCTGCGACAATTTATGACGTTCTCGAAGGCTTGCCATAGTGCAAGCCTTCACTTTATCTGAACATCTACGCCTTTCTATCACTTGGCACATCTTTTGCTTTTAATGTGTCTAGGTGATCGGTTTTGCCGATTTATATTTCGTTTTCGGGGGCATGTATGGCGTCAGATCTTCTGAATGTAGGTACTCAAAGTGTGCTTACTGCTCAGAGACAATTAAACACCACTGGTCATAACATTTCTAATGTTAATACAGAGGGTTATAGCCGTCAGTCTGTTATCCAAGGCACGAATGATCCGCGCATGTTTGGTGGTTCTACCTACGGCATGGGTGTGCATGTGGAAAATGTTCGCCGCTCGTGGGATCAGTTTGCCGTGAATGAACTGAACCTGTCGTCGACCAACAATGCCAACAAAACGGATACCCAAGACAATCTTGATATGCTCTCTAGTATGTTGAGCTCTGTGGCATCGAAGAAAATTCCTGAGAACCTGAATGAGTGGTTCGATGCGGTAAAAACCATGGCAGATACCCCGAACGATTTAGGGGCACGAAAAGTGGTATTGGAAAAGGCGAAAATCTTCTCTGATACATTAAATGATTTCCACGAAACCGTGCGACTGCAATCTGATGTCACCAATAAAAAATTGGATATGGGCATTGAGCGCGTTAACCAACTTGCGTTGGAAATTCGCGATATTCATCGACTGATGATGCGTACTCCCGGTCCACATAATGACCTGATGGATCAGCATGAAAAGCTGGTTACTGAGCTGTCAGAGTACACCAAAGTTACCGTAACCCCACGCAAAAATGCGGAAGGGTTTAATGTTCATATCGGCAATGGACACACTCTTGTTTCTGGCACGGAAGCAAGCCAGCTCAAAATGATCGATGGCTATCCGGATGTTCATCAAAGACGATTAGCAATGGTGGAAGGGAATGGCATTAAAGCGATCAAGTCTGATGATATGGATGGCAAAATCGGCGCTTTACTTGAAATGCGCGACAAACACATCCCACAACTGCAAGATGAAATGGGCCGTTTAGCGACGGGCTTTTCCTACAAAATTAATCAGCTGCAATCTCAAGGTCTGGATCTCAACGGCAAGATAGGTAAAGACGTATTTACCGACGTGAACTCTGAGCTGGTGGCAAAATCTCGAGTTTTTGCTGCGCCTGACTCACAAGCTGATGTTGCGGTTTACATCGAGGACATTTCCGCGATCAAAGGTGGTGAATATTCGCTGCGTTTTGATGGCGACCAATACAGCGTGACAACACCGAAAGGTGAGCAAATGTCGTTGAACATCGACCGTTCGGATTCGTCGTTTGTTCTGGATGGTATGAAAGTGCAAATTGGTGAAGGCCTTGGCGCCGGTGAGCGCGTATTGCTCCGCCCAACGAGAAGTGGTGCAGCCATCATAAAGATGGAAACCAATGACGCAAAAGCTATTGCCGCACAAAGTTATGAAGCCTCAACCACTTTTGCCCAAGGTAACGCCAAGTTTAAAATTCGTGAGGCGGGGGATGTTAAAGAGTTTGAGGTTACCGTACAACCAGCCGACGAGAAGCATGATAAGCCGTGGTTAAAGATCACGGATAACAAGGGTAATTTACTATCGGACAAATACTCATACCCGTTAGATAAAGATAACCCGATGATTGAAATCTCAGTGCCGAAAAGCCATCCGCTGTATAAAAACGGCGATGCAACTGTGTTTGAGTTGAGCGAAGGCGCACTGATGAATGATAAATTCACCGCAAACTTGGTGCCTTCTGAAGGTGGTAACGGCAACTTGAGAAAAATGCAGAAGATCCAAACAGACAAGATGATGGATGGAAAATCCAGTACCTTGATCGATGTTTATCATAACCTCAATACTGAAGTTGGACTGAAATCTTCTACAGCAAACCGTTTAGCCTCCGTCGCTCGTTTAGAGCATGAAGCGGCGCAAGAGCGCGTTGCTTCTATTTCTGGCGTTAACCTCGATGAAGAAGCGGCCAACATGATGAAGTTTCAACAAGCGTACATGGCTTCATCACGTGTGATGCAAGCGGCGAATGATACCTTCAATACCATTTTACAACTGAGGTAAGGAGAAGAGATAAGTGCTAACCCGAATTTCTAGTTTCCATAACTATCAGTCCGTACAAAATGATCTGCGTCGTCAAGAGAATAAGGTTCACCACAACCAAGAGCAACTTGCTTCAGGGAAAAAGTTACTGAAACCTAGTGACGACCCCCTCGCTGCGCATTACATCCAAAACATTAGTCAGCAACAAGAACAGCTACAACAATATCTTAGCTCGATAGTGTTGGTGCGTAATCGTCTAGAAAACCACGAAGTTAATATCGCCAATGCGGAGAATTTTGCCGACGAGTCGAAGCGCTTAACGATGGAGATGATTAACGGTGCCTTTTCTGCTGAAGACCGACAAGCAAAGAAGCGTGAGCTAGAAGAGATTGCGAACAACTTCCTTAACTTGGTGAACTCGCAAGATGAATCTGGTAACTACGTGTTTGCTGGCACTAAGCCAAAAAGCCAACCATTTTATCGCGATAAAGATGGTAGCGTGCAATACGCTGGGGACGATTATCAGCGCAAAATGAAAGTTTCTAGCATGCTTGAGATGCCAATGAACGATCCTGGCAGCAAGCTGTTTATGGAGATACCAAACCCATTTGGCGACTATCAGCCGAATTACGATCTACAAAATGGCTCTGAGCTGTTGCTAAACAAAGCTACTAACGTTGACGCTAAGGATGATGCGGCGTATCGCGTGACATTTGTCGATATGAATAACGGCAAATTTGGTTACCAATTAGAGCGTAACGGCAAAGTAGTGGATGCCGATGAGTTTTCTCCAGAGAAAGGGATTGAATACAAAGGCCTGAAAGTGCACGTAAAAGGCCAAATTACGCCTGGTGACAGTATTGAGATCGAAAAGCGGGCAGAGTTCAGCATTTTCGATACCTTCAAGGATGCAATGGCATGGTCAGACAAATCGGTTTCGGATACGTCGGCGACTGCTAAATTGCACCAAATGACAGAAGAATTCCACGCTGCTTTTATCCATTTGAATAAAGCGCGTACAGATGCCGGTGCTCGATTGAGTACGCTGGATATCCAAGAGCAAAATCATGAAGACTTTAATTTGTCTCTGGCAAAAGCGAAGAGCAACTTTGAGGATTTGGATTACTCCAAAGCCGTGATCGAGTTCAGTGAAAACTCGCGAGCGTTACAGGCATCGCAACAAGCATTCGGTAAGACCAAAGATCTAACGTTGTTTAACTACATCTAGTATGACACTCATACACATTGTCTGATTTTGATGCCTTATGTGCAAAGCCTTAAGCGCGATAAGTCGACGTAACCTGAGAGTCTGAGATGTCATGCGGCACGATTTTACCCAAAGCGGCAATGATGCGAGAGGCAAGTCGGGCGGCAACAGGGCAGCGTTCAATACACTTGGGGTGAGGTGAGTCTTACAAACCGGAAATAGCTTAATGATAAAGCTAACTTATTGTTTATTTGATTCTTTTAAAAGTAGTTAAATAATTTACGTAAGTTGGCACACAAATTGTATTGAAAATATCAGAACAGATTTAGAGATTCTAAACCCTGCGTTTAAGGCAGATTTAGCAAGTAACTTTTACGGTCAGTGCTTATCCAAATGAGAGTAAAGCTGGCCGCTTCGCAAAAGCTTGCGAACTCAACAGGAGAGCAAAATGGCTGTAACAGTTAGTACTAACGTCTCCGCGATGACCGCGCAGCGTTACCTAAACAAAGCGACTGATGAATTAAACACGTCGATGGAGCGCTTATCTTCAGGACATAAGATTAACAGTGCAAAAGATGATGCGGCAGGTCTACAGATCTCTAACCGCTTAACTGCACAGTCTCGTGGCCTAGATGTCGCAATGCGTAACGCGAACGATGGTATCTCGATTGCACAAACCGCTGAAGGTGCGATGAATGAGGCAACCTCTGTCATGCAACGAATGCGTGACCTTGCGATTCAATCATCGAACGGTACTAACTCTCCGGCTGAGCGTCAGGCGATCAACGAAGAGTCAATGGCATTGATTGACGAGCTAAACCGTATTGCAGAAACCACTTCATTTGGTGGTCGTCGTCTATTGAATGGCTCATTCGGTGAAGCAGCATTCCAGATTGGTGCGAGCTCAGGTGAAGCCATGATCATGGGACTCACCAGCATTCGTGCGGACGATACTCGCATGGGCGGTGTGACCTTCTTATCTGAAAATGGTAAAGATAAAAACTGGAGCGTTGACCCAGCTAAATCTGACTTGAAGATCACGCTACCAGGTATGGGTGAAGACGAAGACGGCAATGTTGATGATCTAGAAATCAACATTAATGCCAAAGCGGGCGACGACATCGAAGAGCTTGCCACTTACATTAATGGTCAGTCTGATATGATTAATGCGTCTGTAAGTGAAGATGGCAAGTTGCAAGTTTTTGTCGCGCATCCAAACGTTCAGGGTGAGATTTCTATTTCTGGTGGATTAGCATCTGAGCTTGGCCTGAGTGATGAACCTATCAGAACGTCAGTACAAGATATTGATATGACCACGGTACAAGGTTCTCAAAACGCGATTTCTGTGCTGGATTCGGCACTGAAATACGTGGACTCGCAACGTGCAGACTTAGGTGCGAAGCAAAACCGTTTGAGTCACAGCATCAACAACTTGGCGAATATCCAAGAAAACGTTGACGCATCGAACAGCCGAATTAAAGATACAGATTTTGCGAAAGAAACCACGCAAATGACCAAAGCACAAATTTTGCAACAAGCAGGGACATCGATTCTTGCTCAAGCGAAACAGTTGCCAAACTCTGCAATGTCACTATTGCAGTAGTTTACTTAGCCTGTACTCAATACATTCAGACGTGGATGGGAATGCAGGCTTTTGGCAAGCAGCTTTACAATAGAATGAGCGGCTCTCTCATCTCTCACCTGCCAATCATTTTCAATGTAAAGTTGCACTCGGTATGCCGGAAATGTGTTCATTTCTCTTGATCTCCACATAGGCTCTGGCGACCAACCTAGCCCCAGTTCTCTCAAAGGAAAAGGGGCTTTTTCTTTTCTAATTCTTACGTCTATCGTCTGCGAACTTATCTTCAATTGTTTCCTTTTGCTGGTTTTCTATACAATCTGGCCCTCTCGGCTCGATTTGTGGAAACTTGAGCACTTTTTCTTACTTTTCTTCAATTTTATTAGCTAAATCTCGCAATGTTATTTTTTTAAACTTTTTTCTAAAGCTTCTGAATTTGGTGTCGTTAATAGAGGTAACTTTGAGAGAGCTACTTGGTTTTCCGAGACGTCGGAAACCGCTACACCGGAAAATCAATTGGAGAAATCACCATGGCAGTGAATGTAA
>NZ_JAWOTD010000030.1:0-48909 GCF_033338715.1 Vibrio sp. Vb1337
GCGGGGTGGAGCAGCTTGGTAGCTCGTCGGGCTCATAACCCGAAGGTCGTCGGTTCAAATCCGGCCCCCGCAACCAAATACAAGACGATAGATTGAGTACTTATTTAGTATACAATTGTTAAGTCGTCTACGGATGCGCCGCTTGATTCAACGCCTGCTTCTCGCAACCAATCACATCGCTCTTTTCATAATGCTGCGAAGCATGAATCCCCAAAAGCTAAACTTTTATCCGCATCATATGATGTCGGACGATTTCGTTTGTGTTTAAAACACGATATGAATCGGCTGACGTACAGTATGATGAGGCTTCGCGTGTTTTATCTACTTTAATTAACAGAGTTATCCACATACGTCGTTCTGTGGATAAGTTGGTTGATAAAGTGTTTTTAGCTTGACTTTTTATGATGGGGAAGAAAGATCTTTTCTCTAAAATGAAGTTGAAACAACAAAGAAATACCAATTAAATCTTTGTTATATAAAGAAAAAATAAGTTTTTTGTCGGATCGAGTACGTTAAAATACGATCATTAACTGGTATTTTTTTGATCCTAGTCATTTCTCCGAGCTGTGTTTAACTTTTTTCTGTTAGCTTGTTTTTCTTGAATCTCAAATTTTTTTCCACATTACAAAATTGAGAACAAGGTCATGAATTGAACATGCAAAAGTACTTTCAATCTCTTGCATATAGACTACGCTCTATGCGTCTCTCGGCAGTCCCTTCTCGACTATCCTTATTAAGCGTTGCTTTTTCGTCTCTATAGATGAATTACTCTCAGTGGGGAGTTGATTCAGTTGCTCTGTCAAAGCCCATTTAATGTGCTCATCAAGTAATTTATTTTCACCTTGCCGACTTTCCAGCGCATCTATGATTCGCTGACTATATTCTGCATTACCAAGTGCGACAGCGATGTTACGTAGCCACTGTATATGACCAATACGACGGATAGCGGAGCCTTCCATATTTTTTAGAAAAGTCGCTTCATCCCAGTTAAACATGTCGACGAGGTCAGGGTTTTTGAAACTGTCACGACGGTGGAAATCATCTTGCTCCGTTATGTCGGCGTAGCGGTTCCATGGGCAAACCAATTGACAGTCGTCACAACCATAAATGCGGTTACCCATTGGCTTTCGAAACTCTTCAGGAATCACGCCATCGAACTCGATGGTGAGATAAGAGATACAACGCCTGGCATCGACAACTTTGTCTTCAACGATGGCTTGTGTTGGGCATGATGTAATGCATGCTTTGCATTTACCGCACTGATCAACGCTTGGCTCATCTACGGGTAGTGGTAAGTCGATAAGTAGTTCACCTAAAAAGAACCACGATCCACAGTCTTGATCTAAAATCAGGGAATGTTTCCCGGTCCAACCTAAGCCCGCTTTTTGGGCGAGAGGTCGCTCTAATATTGGTGCGGAATCAACGAAAGGTCGGTAACCATATTGACCAACCTCTTGTTCAATAAGTTTGCCGAGCTTATTTAGCTGCTTTCTGACGAGCTTGTGATAATCGCGCCCTAGTGCGTAGCGGCTAATATAGGCATGACTTTTATTCGCGAGGTTCGAAGCGAATTGAGCCTCTGGTGGCAGATAGTCCATCCGGACGCTGATAACACGAACGGTTCCCGGGAGTAGCTCATGGGGTCTAGCACGCATCATACCGTGACGAGCCATCCAATCCATTGAGCCGTGATAGCCTGCATCAAGCCATTTTTGTAGTGCTGCTTCATGTTCACTCAGATCAACGTCGCAGATCCCAACTTTTTGGAAGCCGAGTTCTTTTCCCCAAACTTTGATTTGTTGTGCGAGTTGTTCGTAGTTCATGTTAACCACCGGAATAAAGGGGGGCGGATCTTAACGGATCTCTGGCTTTGGTGCTACCCAGTTAGGTACGTTTTTGATGTTATGAATACTGCTTATTGAAGTCATTTGCATATATTCTAAATCTAGGTCGATACTAAGATGATTAAGATACCGTTTATTGGATACTTTTTTCGCACATATGACATTTGAAAGCTTGTCTCTCAAAACCAACACGGTTTACTATTCCTGTTCTTTTGATTTTTATATAGTCAACGATCATTAGTTAGAGAAGCATCAATGAGCACGAAACAATTCAATTTAAAAGATGAGCATGAAACGGTTGCACTAGGCACCGCTCTGGCTCAGCTTTGTTCCCAGCAAACCACAATTTATCTGCATGGTGATTTGGGTGCAGGTAAAACAACCTTTAGTCGTGGTTTTGTCCGTGCTCTTGGTCATCAAGGTAACGTGAAAAGTCCAACTTATACTCTAGTCGAACCGTACCAGTTGGATCAGTGGCAAGTATATCACTTCGACCTTTATCGTCTTGCGGATCCTGAAGAGCTTGAGTTTATGGGGATTCGAGACTATTTCACAGACGATGCGATTTGCTTGGTTGAATGGCCTGAAAAAGGGCATGGCTTACTGCCACAACCGGATCTTGATGTAAACATTCGCTACCAAGGTGAGCAACGTGTAGCCGAACTAACAGCTAATAATGATTATGGTGTGCAGTTACTCAGTCGATTGGAGCTATGTTGAGTTTTTCAAATTTTAGAGTGGTGGCGACGTTTGTCGCCACTTTTCTCCTTCTCATCCCCAATTTAGCATTTGCTAACGTCGTTAAGAGTTTTCGAGTTTGGCCTTCACCTGATGAAACGCGTGTTGTCATCGATTTAGGCTCGGAAGCTGACTATTCCTATTTCTCTTTATCAGGGCCGGATCGCCTTGTCGTGGATTTAAAAAGCACGACGATGCAGGCCAAACTACCTGTTACTGTTACGGATAGCCCTGTTTTAAAACTGGTACGAAAAAGCTCGCCTCCAGAGAAGGGCACTTATCGTTTGGTGTTTGAACTAAAAAAGAGCGTTCAAGCGGAGTTATTTAAATTAAGCCCAACACCAGGTGGGCAGTATGGTCACCGCTTGGTGATTGATTTACCGCACGGTAAGAAGGCATCGACCTCTAAACCGAGTAAGCCAGCGGCGGCCAGCAAAGACATGAGCTCAGTTCAACGAGCTCAAGAAGTGTTAATTGTTATCGACCCTGGTCACGGTGGGGAAGACCCAGGCTCTATTGGCCCTTCACGTCGTAAGTACGAGAAAGATGCGGTATTGAGTATCTCAAGAAAAATTGCTGCTCAGCTCGATGCGACTCCTGGTATTAAAACGCGCATGACTCGTACGGGAGATTACTTTGTAAACTTAAACCGTCGTGTCGCGATTGCTCGTGAAAATGATGCGCACTTGCTGATTTCCATTCACGCAGATGCGTTTACTTCACCGAAGCCTCGCGGTGGATCGGTCTTCGTACTAAATACTCGTCGTGCAAATACCGAAATTGCTCGTTGGGTCGAGAACCATGAGAAACAGTCTGAGTTATTGGGCGGCTCGGGTAATGCGTTCTTCACGAAGACAAAAGATCGTAACGTGAACCAAACTTTGTTGGACTTGCAGTTTAGTCATTCACAAAAAGAAGGCTATAAGCTGGCAACAGAAATCCTAGGTGAGATGGGACGTGTTGCGCACCTGCATAACACCAAACCGATCAACACCAGCCTTGCGGTTTTACGCTCTCCACAGATTCCGTCTGTGCTAGTGGAAACGGGCTTTATTTCTAACCCAACAGAAGAGCGATTACTGTTTCAACGAGCGCACCAAGATAAGTTAGCTCAGGCTATCACTAAGGCGGTCGTCAAGTACTTAAAAGATAACCCACCAGAGGGTACGGTGTTCTCGCCTTCAGCGAAGCCAATGGTACATATTGTAAAGCGTGGCGAGTCATTATCGGTGATCGCGAACAAATATGGGCTTAGCTCTAAAGCGCTGATGTCGGCAAACAACTTGAAGTCGACAGGCTTGGCAATTGGTCAGAAGCTCAACATTCCTTCTGCTGGTACGATTAAAGTGCCAAGTAAACCGATTACTGTTGAGACAGAAACCATTACGCACAAGGTTAAGTCTGGTGAGTTCTTAGGTAAGATTGCGAATCACTATAAAGTGAAGGTTTCAGATATCCGCCGAGAGAATAACTTGAAGTCAGATACCTTGTGGGTAGGGCAAAAGTTGAAGATAACGGTCGCGGTAAAAGATAAACCGATTCGTAAGCACAAGGTTTCTCGGGGTGAGTTCCTTGGCAAAATAGCGTCCAAATACGGTGTTAGCGTATCGAGCATTCGTAAAGCGAATAACTTACGCTCTGATCAGCTAGCGGTTGGGCAAGTCCTGATCATTCCAAACAAGTAGGTGAGCTTCTAACTCATTATGACGATTAAAATTTTGCCAGCCAGACTTGCAAACCAAATCGCCGCAGGGGAAGTGGTCGAAAGACCTGCTTCTGTGATTAAAGAGCTGGTTGAAAATAGTCTTGATTCTGGCGCAACTCGAATCGATATCGATATCGAGAAAGGAGGCGCAAAGCTGATTCGTGTTCGTGATAACGGAAAAGGTATCGCGAAAGATGAACTCGGCTTAGCGCTCAGTCGTCATGCGACATCTAAGATACATACCTTAGATGATCTCGAAGCCATTATGAGTCTAGGTTTTCGCGGTGAAGCGTTAGCCAGTATTAGCTCAGTCTCGCGTTTGACGCTCACGTCGCGTCCTGCGGCACAAGAAGAAGCCTGGAGTGCCTACTCCGAAGGGCGTGATATGCAGGTGAAGCTTAAGCCAGCAGCGCACCCGATTGGCACTACCGTTGAGGTGTTGGACTTATTTTTTAATACTCCAGCGCGTCGCAAGTTTCTTCGTACGGAGAAAACCGAATTTGCTCATATTGATGAGTTATTGAAACGCATTGCGTTAAGCCGCTTTGATGTCACCATCAATGTGCGTCATAACGGCAAGATCATCCGTCAATATCGCGCGGCGAAAAATCAGCTTCAAACCGAAAAGCGTATTGCTGCTGTCTGCGGTAATGCGTTTGTGCGGCATATGCTCAGAATCGAGCTTGAGCATCAAGGGTTAAAGTTACATGGGTGGATTACCACACCAGAGGGAGCAAGGCAGCAAAGCGATTTACAATATTGCTATGTGAATGGCCGAATGATGCGTGACAAATTAATCAATCACGCGATTCGTCAAAGCTATGAAATGAGCTTAAAGCCAGATCAGTTTGCTGCGTATGTGCTCTTTATTGAGCTAGATCCGCACCAAGTAGATGTGAATGTTCACCCTGCTAAGCATGAAGTGCGTTTCCACCAAGCTCGTTTGGTGCATGATTTCATCTATCAAGCTCTGACGGATGCACTTTCACAAAGCGCCGTGATTGATAAACCACAGGTGAATGAATCGGCATTTCATCGCGTGGAACCGACTGAGTCCGAAGAGATTGAGCATTCGCCAGAGCCTGAAAAAGTACAAGAGCCAGCATCTTCACCAGTACCAGAACGGGTTTATCAAGCGATAGAGAGTACACCGGCTTATCCTGGACGCAGTGATTATGAAGTGAAGCCTCGTAATAGCGGTCCTAGTGAAACCTCCGTGCGAGAGGCGCGCGTAGTGGAGTCATTCAAACGTAATGATTGGGTGGAATCCAAACCTGCACCAAAGCCAAGTCACAGTAAAGAGCGCCACGTAGAACCAGCGCCAACTAAACAAGAAGTACGCGCTTATCACGAGCTGTTGAAAACGCCAGAGTTTGAGGCTCAGGCAGTCACTCCAATAGCGCCCCAAACGATAACTTCGCACACATCAATGCCATCGATTACTGCATTAGGCAAAGCGCTGATGGTGGTCGATGAACAATTTGTTTTGATGAGCAGTGACAGTGGGGCGGCGTTAGTCTCGTTACCTAGAGCAGAATTTTATCGTATAAAAGGCCAGCTCACTCCAAGCGATGGTGCACTTAAGGCACAACCTCTGCTTGTTCCTCTATCTATTAAGTTAGAGGCCGAATTAGTGAGACTGGCCCAAGATTATCAACAAGATTTGGCATTGCTTGGTATTCAATTGAAAGCGAGAAACGAGCACGCCTTAATGGTGATGGGCGTCCCAGCTCCGCTGCGTCAACAAAACTTACAAAATTTAGTACCAGATCTGTTATCTTACGCGCAATCTTGTGTGAACGAGGGTATAGCAGCGGCTCAGATGCTGTCTGAGTTGATAGATTGGCTCGCATTACAGGTCACGACAGTGAAGAGTCACTATACTTTTTCTGAAGCCATTCAAATTATTGCGGAACTTGAACAGCTAAGACATGGTCAATTGCCATTAGAAGATACAAAATTCGTATCCGCTGTTGATTTCTCTGCCACGATAGCCAAATTAAAACCATGACAGATAAACTACCTTTGGCGCTATTTTTAATGGGGCCAACTGCATCAGGCAAAACTGAGCTGGCGATTCGTCTTCGTCAAAAATTTCCGATTGAGATCATCAGTGTTGATTCTGCTTTGATCTACAAAGGGATGGATATCGGTACGGCGAAACCGGATGAAAAAGAGTTAAGTTTGGCGCCTCATCGCTTGATAGATATTTTGGATCCAAGTGAATCTTACTCTGTCGCCGACTTTCGTCGAGATGCATTGAAAGCGATGGATGATATTGTTGCAGAAGGAAAAATTCCACTTCTTGTGGGTGGAACAATGCTGTATTACAAGGCGTTACTTGAAGGTTTATCACCACTTCCTGCTGCAAATCCTGAAATTCGTCAGCAAATTGAACAAGAGGCATTGACTAAAGGTTGGTCAGTGTTGCACGATGAACTCAAAGAGGTTGATCCTGTGTCAGCCGCGAGAATCCATCCCAATGATCCCCAACGTTTATCTCGGGCATTGGAAGTATTTCGCATTTCAGGTAAAACTTTGACTGAATTGACTCAAACGAAAGGTGAAAGCCTACCATACCGAGTCAAGCAGTTTGCAATAGCTCCCAAGGATAGGGCAGAACTTCACCGTCGGATTGAACTCCGTTTCGAGAAGATGATGGAAGCGGGCTTTGAAGAAGAAATGAAAGCGTTACATTCGCGAAAAGATCTTCACCCCGATCTTCCTTCCATACGATGCGTCGGTTACCGACAGATGTGGGAGTATTTAGATGGGGAGTGTACACGTGACGAAGCGGTATTTCGTGGCGTATGCGCGACTCGTCAATTGGCCAAGCGTCAAATCACCTGGTTACGCAGCTGGGATGATTTAACTTGGTTGGATAGCGAGAACATTGAACAGGCATTAGAAACGATGTCGGAAGCAATAGCATCTGATTGACATAGCTGTGTATAATGTGATCGTTTTTGCGTGAACGCACTCTCAAAGGATCTGTTGTTGGCGGTTTTTATACTATGCTGCTAATTACTTAGAGTGCATTTTTGATTCGTTTAGCTCAGATGCAAAAGCCGTATCTTTTGCATTGCACCACTAGCTAAATAATTACAACTACAAATTAAATAAGGAAAATAAAAATGGCTAAGGGGCAATCTCTACAAGACCCATTTCTAAACGCGCTACGTCGTGAGCGTATCCCGGTATCTATCTACCTTGTGAATGGTATTAAACTACAAGGTCAGATCGAATCATTCGATCAATTTGTGATCCTGCTGAAGAATACTGTTAACCAAATGGTGTACAAGCACGCGATCTCAACAGTTGTGCCGGCTCGTCCAGTGAGCCATCACAGCGGTGAACGTCCACAAGGTGAGCGTCCACAAGAGAAATCAGAAGATTAATTCTTCATCGAGTATTTTTAAAATAAGGAGTTGATTGCTTGTTTGACCGTTATGAATCCGGTGAGCGAGCCGTACTTGTTCATATCAACTTCACGCAAGAAGGTGAATGGGAAGATCTGGCTGAGTTCGAAATGCTGGTTTCTTCTGCTGGGGTAGAGGCGCTACAAGTGGTAACTGGTAGTCGTCAATCCCCACACCCGAAATACTATGTCGGAGAGGGTAAGGCCCAAGAGATTGCTACAGCGGTACAATCAACGGGTGCCGAAATTGTGATTTTTAATCACGCCCTCTCTCCTGCCCAAGAACGTAACCTCGAAGCACTGTGCCAATGTCGAGTTCTCGACCGCACTGGTCTTATTCTCGATATCTTTGCTCAACGAGCTCGAACACACGAAGGTAAGCTACAGGTAGAGCTGGCTCAACTTCGTCATATCTCTACTCGTTTGATTCGTGGTTGGACGCACCTTGAAAGGCAGAAAGGTGGTATCGGTTTACGTGGCCCGGGTGAAACCCAGCTGGAAACCGACCGTCGCTTATTGCGTGACAGAATCAAAGCCATCCTGCGACGCTTAGACAAAGTAGCGAAGCAGCGTGAACAAGGGCGCCGCGCCCGAAATCGAGCTGAAATCCCAACGGTTTCACTTGTGGGTTACACCAACGCGGGTAAGTCGACACTCTTCAACCGTATTACAGAAGCTGGCGTGTACGCGGCTGATCAATTATTTGCTACTTTGGACCCGACTTTACGTAAGATAGAGTTAGCAGATGTTGGTCCTGCCATCTTGGCAGACACGGTTGGTTTTATTCGACATTTGCCACACGACTTGGTTGCGGCCTTCAAGGCAACCTTGCAGGAAACGCAAGAAGCTGACATTTTGTTACATGTTGTTGATGCCAGTGATGAGCGTTTTCGTGAGAATATTCAAGCTGTTCATGAAGTACTAGAAGAGATCGACGCGCATGAAGTGCCGACTCTGGTTGTCATGAACAAAATCGACAATCTAGATTCGCAGAAACCACGTATAGAACGAGACGAGGAAGGCGTACCTCGCGCAGTTTGGGTTTCAGCAATGGATGGGTTGGGCATTGATGTCCTGTTTGAGGCGCTGACGGAACGTCTGGCGTCACAAATGGTCGAGCATCAGTTGCGAATTCCTCCACAGTATCAAGGACGATTCCGTAGTACCTTCTTCCAAATGAAGTGTATTCAACGTGAGGAATATGACCAGGATGGTAACTTGTTGATCGATATTCGAATGCAGCAAGTAGATTGGTCTAGACTTGAAAAAAGAGAAGGGGCAGTTTTGACTGGCTTTATAGTCACTTAAAGGACTGCTACAGTATAACGTCATATCAAATGATGGAGCTTTCTAATGGCGTGGAATGAGCCTGGAAATAACAACGGCAACAATGGCCGCGATAATGACCCTTGGGGTAATAATAATCGTGGTGGCCAGCGTCCTGGTGGCCGAGATCAAGGTCCGCCAGATTTAGATGAAGTGTTCAACAAACTGAGTCAAAAGCTGGGCGGCAAGTTTGGTAAAAAAGGCGGCGGTGGTTCTCCAATCGGCGGCGGTGGTGGTAGTGCAATTGGCTTTGGCGTGATTGCTCTGATTGCTGTTGCAGTTTGGTTCTTCGCTGGTTTTTACACCATCGGTGAAGCAGAGCGTGGTGTTGTACTGCGTTTAGGTAAATACGATCGTATCGTAGACCCAGGTCTTAACTGGCGTCCTCGCTTTATTGATGAGTACGAAGCGGTAAACGTACAAGCGATTCGTTCACTACGTGCATCTGGTCTAATGCTGACCAAAGATGAAAACGTTGTAACAGTTGCGATGGATGTTCAGTACCGAGTGACTGACCCATACAAATACTTGTACCGTGTAACCAATGCAGACGACAGCTTGCGTCAAGCAACGGATTCTGCACTACGTGCAGTAATTGGTGACTCATTGATGGATAGCATTCTAACCAGTGGTCGTCAGCAAATTCGTCAAACTACGCAAGAAACACTGAACCAAATCATTGATAGCTATGATATGGGTCTGGTACTTGTTGATGTGAACTTCCAGTCTGCTCGTCCACCAGAGCAAGTGAAAGATGCGTTTGATGATGCAATCGCAGCACGTGAGGATGAAGAGCGTTTCATTCGTGAAGCTGAAGCATACAAGAACGAAATCTTGCCTAAGGCAACGGGTCGTGCAGAGCGTTTGAAGAAAGAAGCACAAGGTTACAATGAGCGTGTCACTAACGAGGCTCTTGGTCAGGTAGCACAGTTCGAAAAACTACTACCAGAATACCAAGCAGCGCCTGGTGTAACGCGTGATCGTCTGTACATTGACGCAATGGAAGAGGTGTACTCAAGCACTTCGAAAGTGTTGATTGACTCGGAATCAAGCGGCAATCTTCTTTACCTTCCAATCGATAAGTTGGCGGGACAAGAGGGCAAAGCAGATACCAAACGTAAATCGAAGTCATCTTCAACTTATGATCAAATTCAACTTGAGTCTGATCGTACACAAGAAGACACTTCGAACACGCAGTCTCGTTCAACAGGTTCACGTCAAGGGAGATACTAAGAATGCGTAAGTTAATGATCCCTGTACTGGTAATCGCACTGGCATTAATGTTGATGTCTTTGTTTGTGATTCCTGAAGGTGAGCGCGGTATAGTGGTTCGATTTGGTCGTGTCTTGAAAGACAATAACGACATCACTCGAATTTACGAGCCTGGTCTGCATTTCAAGATGCCTTTGTTTGACCGTGTGAAACAACTTGATGCACGTATCCAAACAATGGATGGTCGTGCAGACCGTTTCGTAACGTCTGAGAAAAAAGACGTTATCATTGATACCTACGTGAAGTGGCGTATTGAAGATTTTGGTCGCTACTACCTCGCGACAGGCGGTGGTAACTCGCTAACGGCAGAGGCACTACTTGAGCGTAAAGTGACGGACGTGCTTCGTTCTGAAATCGGTGCTCGTGAAATCAAACAGATCGTATCTGGTCCACGTAACGATGATGTGCTACCAGAAGACGCAAGTGCCGATGTTGTCGCAACTGAAGCGGCTCGTGAGGCGCTTGAGATTGATGGTGAACGCGACCTAATCATGTCTGAAGTATTGAAAGACACGCGTGAAAGCGCAATGAAAGACTTGGGTGTTCGTGTCGTTGATTTCCGAATGAAGAAAATCAACCTGCCTGATGAAATCAGTGAGTCTATCTACCGTCGTATGCGTGCGGAGCGTGAGTCCGTTGCTCGTAAGCACCGTTCTCAAGGTCGTGAAAAGGCGGAAGTTATTCGTGCTCAAGCAGAACTAGAAGTAGCAACTATTCTAGCTGAAGCTGATAAAACTGCGCGTGTGACACGAGGTGAAGCGGATGCTGAGGCTGCGAAGATTTATGCTGAAGCGTACAACAAAGACCCTGAGTTCTTTAGCTTCCTACGCTCGCTACGTGCGTATGAGAAGTCCTTCAGCTCTAAGAGCGATATTCTGGTGCTTGATCCTAAGAGTGAGTTCTTCCAATACATGAACCAGTCGAAGGGCAGCATGGAGAAATAATCTCCGCGTCTCATTGAAATAAAAGGCTCCTTAGGGAGCCTTTTTTGTATCTGATGCTAAGTGCTAGCTCATCATGATAGCGATTACGGCTCCAGCAACTACTAGGCAGCCACCGATGCGTCGTAGCTGATTGTTGGGTTGTTCACTTAATTGAGCCACCATATTCCGCCAACCGTTAGGAGCAATCAGTGGCCCAATGCCTTCCACGATCAAGACGAACCCAATCGCCAACCATATGGATTCAGACATAGCGCTTTCCAGTCGAATAGAGAAAGCTAAATACTATCAGTGATATGCTGATTTCAAAATGAACAAAGCGGCAAGATGACATTCTGGTAGCAACTCTGTGAACAAAAAATGACTGCAAGAAGCGTGATTCGGTGCTAGAATCCATTTTTAACTAGCAATCAGACTTGGAAAGATGGGAAATAACGTAGTCGTTCTAGGCACCCAATGGGGTGACGAAGGTAAAGGTAAAATCGTAGACCTTTTAACTGAAGATGCAAAATACGTGGTACGCTACCAAGGCGGTCACAACGCAGGTCACACTCTCGTAATTGACGGTGAAAAAACCGTTCTTCACTTAATTCCATCAGGTATCCTTCGCGATAACGTAAAATGTGTTATCGGTAACGGTGTTGTACTATCACCTGAAGCTCTACTTAAAGAAATGAAGCCTCTTGAAGAGCGCGGTATTCCAGTACGCGAGCGTCTTTTCATTTCTGAAGCATGTCCGCTAATTCTTCCTTACCACGTTGCAATGGACCAAGCTCGCGAAATCGCTCGCGGTAAAAAAGCTATCGGTACTACTGGTCGTGGTATCGGTCCAGCATACGAAGATAAAGTTGCTCGTCGCGGTCTACGCGTTGGCGACCTATTCGATATGGCGACTTTCGCAGAGAAGCTAAAAGAAGTCATGGAGTTCCATAACTTCCAACTAGTTAACTTCTACAAAGCGGAACCAGTAAGCTACGAAGAAGTACTTGAGCAAGCTAAAGGCTACGCTGAACTACTAACGTCAATGGTTATCGACGTAACTGACGAACTAGACGCAGCACGTAAGCGCGGCGACAAGATCATGTTCGAAGGTGCACAAGGTACACTACTTGATATCGACCACGGTACTTACCCGTACGTAACGTCTTCTAACACGACTGCTGGTGGTGTTGCTGCAGGTTCTGGTTTTGGTCCTCGTCACATCGGTTACATCTTGGGTATCGCAAAAGCGTACTGTACTCGCGTTGGTGCTGGTCCATTCCCGACTGAACTATACGACGGTTTAGATAAGCAAGATCCAATTGGTAAGCACTTAGGTGAAGTTGGCCACGAGTTCGGTGCGACAACTGGTCGTCTACGTCGTACAGGTTGGTTCGATGCTGTTGCTATGCGTCGTGCAATCCAAATCAACTCTGTATCTGGTTTCTGTCTAACTAAACTAGACGTACTAGATGGTCTAGAAGAGTTAAAAATCTGTACTGGTTACAAGATGGAAGATGGCTCTGTGCTAGAAGTTTCTCCGATGGCTGCTGAAGCATTCGAAAAAGCAACGCCAATCTACGAAACAATGCCTGGTTGGTCTGAGAACACATTTGGTGCTAAGTCACTAGATGCTCTACCACAAGCCGCTCTTAACTACATCAAGCGTATTGAAGAGCTAACTGGCGTTCCAGTAGACATCATCTCTACGGGTCCTGACCGTAACGAAACTATCATCAAAGTTCACCCATTCGAAGCTTAATTGATAGCCGTTAAAGATTGCAAAAGCCGACCTTCTGGTCGGCTTTTTTGTATCTGAACAAAAACAGCGTGACTCTCATATGGCAAGCTTTTGCCGCTGAGCCTAAATCAGAGGCAAAAATTGTCTAAAGCTTAGCTGTTTTTTGCCGATAAGGTTATCAAGCAGAGGAGATCCTTCACCGATCTTTGGTTTCTTAGATACCTTAAGGGTACGTTTATGAAGTTACGAACAGTGGCTGCTTCACTGTTGTTGACCTTGGTTGCTACCACAGTGAAAGCTAATGTTGCTGATGTGGGGGCACCAGTTCCGATCTATACCGAAGCAGAGCTGATAAAGCTTATTGAGCAAAATAAGCACTTACAACGTGTGCGCGCTGATAACTGCCAGCTGGTGGAGGATATCGTAGCTCGTGCGACTCGAATTAACTTACCCGCTTATGAGTTTCTATACGGAGATATGTTGGCTTGGGGGGTGTGTGTCGAGCAAGATGTCGAATTGGGTCTTTACTACATCGAAAATGCAGCGCATCAGGGGTTACCAGCTGCACTAGAGCAGATTGGCCGATACTATTCGCGTGGCACTTTAGTACAGCAAGATAAAGAACGTGCAATTCCATATTTGCGAGAAGCTGCGTCAATGGGAAACCTAAACGCGCGTATTCATCTGGCCGAGTTGCTTTTACGTGATTATGGCAGTCCACTCGATTACGAAGATGCGTATCGTTGGTTATATAACTCTGTCACAGCAGATAAGCGGCAGCATAAGCGCATAACTGTATTGAGAAACGGCCTTGAACAGCGCATGCCACAAAACGTTATTGCTCGAGCTAAACGGCGAGACACCTTTTGGTAACGCTTCAATATTGCAAACAACTTCATACAACAAAGCCCACGTCACGTGGGCTTTGTTGTTTTCCCGATAGTTGGTAGCGCTTAAACCACTTTGTGTGGACCGAAGCATTCGTAATGGAATTGCTCTTCTGGTACGCCAAGTTCTAATAGCTGTTTCGCTACGTGCTGCATAAATCCTACAGGACCACAGAAGTATACCTGCACGTTATCTTGCTTTAATGCAGCTTCAATTTCATACAGATTGACAAAGCCCGTGAAGTGGAAGTCTTCACCTAGCTTGTCTTCTGCCGTTGGTTGGTTATACCAAACGAGCGCGTTCATATTTTCTTTTTCTGCAACGAGTTGGTTTACGTGTTGCTTGAAAGCATGCTGTTGGCCATTTTCGGTTGCATGAACCCAAGTTACAGGTGCTTGATGTGCTGAGAGACTTTCTAGCATTGACAGCGTTGGAGTAAGTCCCACACCAGCAGAAATTAGAACAACGGGTGTTTGTGGTTCGGCATCCATAAAGAAATCACCGGCAGGGGCTGCAAGCTGCACTTTTTCGCCAATGTTCAGGCTATCGTGCAGGTAGTTCGACACTTTTCCGCCTTCTTCACGTTTTACTGAGATACGGTAGGTGTTCTCTTGGACCGCAGAAGACAGGCTATATTGGCGAATTTCTTGGTTTTCTAACTGGTCACTGTTGATGTAGATGCCAAGGTATTGTCCCGGTTTATACGGCGCCACTTTTTGGCCATCGGTTGGCTTGAACACAAAGCTGCAAATGTGTTTGCTCTCAATCTTTTTATCGACTAATTCAAATTCGCGTAGACCGCGCCAGCCGCCTTCCAAAGCTTCATTTTGTTGGTAAATTTGTTCTTCGCGCTGAATAAATACATTCGCAAGTACGCCGTAAGCCTCAGCCCAAGCATCCAACACCTCTTGACCTGGATTAAAAAGCTCATCGATTGTTGCAAGTAAATGCTTACCAACGATTTGGTACTGATCTTCTGTGATCAAAAAGCTCGTGTGCTTATGCGCAATTTTCTCTACTGCGCCAAGCAGAGCTGGCAAATTTTCAATATTGGCAGCATAGGCACAGATAGCGTTGAATAATGCTTCACGCTGATCGCCGTTACGCTGGTTACTCATGTTAAAAATATCTTTCAACTCAGGGTTATGAGTAAACATACGCTCGTAAAAGTGCGCGGTCAGTTTTGGTCCTGTTTCGGCGATGAGTGGTGCGGTCGCTTTGACGATCTCGATAGTTTGATTGCTGAGCATAAGGGCTTCCTACTTTAAGTTGTATTTATAATGCATGTTTAAAGTTGTATCTCAAATGTATCTTTCGATCAAGAAAAGATTTACACTTTTATCGATAGCTCAAGTTTGGGGTTTTAGTATCACCAGCGGGTTATTGAGTCGCACTTTGGGAGAGAATATGCAGTTAACTAGTTTCACTGATTATGCGTTGAGAACCTTAATTTTCTTGGCTTCGTTGCCGGAAGATGAGTTAACCAGCATTACCGAAGTGACGGATTTATTTGGTGTGTCGCGCAACCATATGGTTAAAGTTATCAATCGGTTAGGACAGTTGGGTTATGTCCATACCGTGCGCGGAAAAAACGGTGGTATCCGGCTGATGAAGCCAGCATCTGAAATCACAGTCGGTGGTGTTGTGCGCGATTTAGAGCCGTTAGATTTAGTCAACTGTGGTGTGGATTTTTGCCATATTACCCCTGCTTGCCGCCTCAAAGATAAATTGGCGAAAGCAAAAAGTGCCTTTCTGGCGGAGTTGGATGATTGCACGATTGAATCCTTGCTCAGTGACAATTCTGAACTTTTGATCTTGCTGGCTCGTCCTTAACTCATTTGCATGCCTAGAGTCGATCTCGATCATTCTTTTTTCAAAGCAATTCTGTAGCTTATCGAGAGACTCAGATATACTAGCCATATACCTTCCTTGCTAGATAGGCGTGCCTATGTCAGACAATATTCCAAACGATCCTTTTGCAGATCGTGAATCCAAAAATTACGAAAATCCAATTCCAAGCCGAGAGTTTATCATCGAGTTTCTAGAGCAAGCGGGCGTTCCAATGAATCGTAACGACTTGTTTGAGGCACTAAAGCTTGAGGGCGAAGAGCAATACGAAGGGTTGCGTCGTCGGCTACGTGCGATGGAGCGAGATGGCCAACTGGTGTTTACCCGCCGTCAGTGCTATGCATTGCCTGAAAAACTTGAAATGGTGAAAGGTTACGTGATTGGTCATCGTGATGGCCATGGTTGGGTACGTCCAGAAGGCAGCGTCGGCAAGGATGATGATATTCTGTTACCGCACCATCAGATGAAGAACATCATCCACGGTGATTTTGTCTTAGTGCAACCGACAGACAACAGCAAGCGCGGCCGCCGTGAAGGACGTTTGGTGCGTGTGCTAGAGGAGCGCAATGATCAAATCGTTGGTCGTTTCTTCCTTGAATATGGATACTCCTATGTTGTCCCAGATGACTCGCGTATCAGCCAAGATATCCTGATCCCAAATGAGCACAAAGCGGGTGCACGCATGGGTAACGTAGTCGTAATTGAAATTACTGATCGTGGCTCACGCTCACGCGGCATGATGGGTAAAGTGGTTGAAGTCCTTGGTGAAAATATGGCACCAGGTATGGAAACACAAATTGCGATTCGTACACACCAAATTCCTCACGAGTGGCCAGAAGCCGTCGATAAACAAATCGAAAACTTGGGCGAAGAAGTACCAGAAGAAGCCAAAGTTGGTCGTGTGGATCTACGTGATTTGCCACTAGTGACCATTGACGGCGAAGACGCACGAGACTTTGATGATGCCGTTTACTGTGAAAAGAACAAAGAAGGTGGTTGGCGTTTATGGGTAGCGATTGCTGACGTCAGTTACTACGTTCGTCCTGACTCTGCGTTGGACAAAGAAGCGATCAATCGTGGTAACTCAGTATATTTCCCGTCGCAAGTTGTGCCGATGTTGCCAGAAGTACTATCGAACGGCCTATGTTCGCTTAACCCGCAAGTAGATCGCTTGTGTATGGTGTGCGAAATGACCATTTCCGATACAGGTAAGCTGTCTGGTTACAAGCATTACGAGGCGGTGATGAACTCGCACGCTCGTCTCACATATAGCAAAGTGAGCGCGATTCTAGAAGGGGATGAAGAACTACGTGAGCGCTACCAGCCGCTTGTTTCTCATCTAGAAGAGTTGCACAAGATGTACAAAGTGCTGAAAGAAGCACGAGATCAACGCGGTGCAATCGAATTTGAAACCGTTGAAACCAAATTTATTTTCAATGCGGAACGTAAAATCGAAAGTATTGAGCCAGTAATTCGTAATGACGCGCATAAGATCATCGAAGAATGTATGATTTTAGCCAACATTGCTTCGGCATCGCTGGTAGAAAAAGCGAAAGAGCCCGCGCTTTATCGTATCCACGAATCTCCAGGTGAATTACGCCTGCAAGGTTTCCGTGACTTCTTAAGTGAACTTGGTCTTGAGCTAAAAGGTGGTTTAGAGCCTTCACCAACGGACTATGCTGATCTCGCACGTCAAATCTCCGGGCGTCAAGATCAAGAGTTGATTCAGACCATGCTGCTACGCTCAATGAAGCAAGCGGTATACAACGCAGATAACGCGGGGCACTTTGGGTTGGCATTGAAACGCTATGCGCACTTTACGTCGCCAATTCGTCGTTACCCTGACTTGTTACTTCACCGTGCAATCAAGTATCTGATTGCTAAAGAAGAAGGTCGTAATCAAGATCGCTGGACACCAACAGGTGGCTATCATTACTCGTTTGACGACATGGATTTTTACGGCGAACAATGTTCGATGACAGAGCGCCGTGCTGATGATGCAACACGTGATGTTGCGGATTGGCTGAAGTGTGAATATATGCAAGACCACGTCGGTGACGAACTAGACGGTGTTATTGCTAATGTCACTAGCTTTGGCTTCTTTGTACGTTTAACGGATTTGCACATCGATGGTTTGGTACATATTTCTACCCTTGCGAACGACTACTATCAATTTGACCCGATTGGTCAACGACTTATTGGTGAAAGTTTCGGTAACATCTACCGCTTAGGTGATGCAGTAAAAGTAAAAGTACTGGCTGTTAACCTCGATGATAAGCAAATTGACTTTGAATTGGTCGAAACAAGTCGTAAGCTACGCGGCGAAGGTAAGACTGCGAAGAAACGCGCAGCGGAAGCAAAACGCAAAGCGAAAGATAAAAAACGCGCTGCGACTCGCTCTTCATCGAAAGAAGGTGGCGCGGCTCGTGCAGTTCCTGCGATAGAGCCAACTAAACGCCCAGAAGAAACGGGTGCAACGAGTAAGCGTAATGGCCCAAAACGTGGTGACGCCGAAGGCAACGAGAAGCCTAAAGTGAAAAAAGCACGTAAAAAGAAGCCGCACAGTAAGCCGAAGAAAACCAAGCGCACTAAAAAAGAAGCGCAGTAGGTTGAAGCGCCAACTTAGTTCAAACTCGGTTGGCGCAGGCAATACGACCAGAACAACAGGTTAAACAATGAGTAACGAATTTATCTACGGCATTCACGCAGTGAAGGCGGTATTGGAGCGCGAACCAGAGCGTTTTATCGAGGCGTACGTTTTAAAAGGTCGTCAAGATGATCGCCTAATGCCAATCCTAAATGATCTTCAGGTTTGTGGCGTTTCTATTCAGCAGATGACACGTAAAACCTTGGATGACAAAGCGCGCGGTGCAAATCACCAAGGCATCATCGCTCGTGTGAAACCAGCGAAGCAGCTGAATGAGAACGATATAGATGACATCCTGGCGCAGCACGAATCACCACTGCTATTAGTGTTAGACGGCGTGACCGATCCACACAATCTTGGTGCGTGTTTACGTAACGCAGATGCGGCAGGTGCTGCGGCGATCATCGTACCGAAAGATCGTTCTGCACCGATGAACGCAACCGTAAGCAAAGTGGCTTGTGGTGCAGCTGAAGTCGTGCCATTGATCCGAGTGACTAACTTGGCTCGTACTATGCGTACACTGCAAGAGCAAGGTATCTGGTTTGTTGGTACGGCGGGCGAAGCAACGCACGACATCTACCAAGCAAAACTGACTGGACCCCTTGCTATCGTAATGGGGGCAGAAGGTGACGGTATGCGTCGTCTGACTCGTGAAACCTGCGACGATTTGATTAAGATCCCAATGGCTGGTAGCGTTTCAAGCTTGAACGTATCTGTGGCATCCGGCATCTGTTTGTTTGAGGCAGTTCGTCAGCGTATTGCTGCAAAGTAATTGCTAAACAAGTTAATAAACAAACAGTTACTGCAAAGTCAGACATAATGATAAAAACAAAGGATGGGGTGCCATCCTTTGTCGTTTTCACCGATTTATAAATAAAAATCCTCAGGGAAGTTATGACTCAACAAGACATTAAATTCATCGCCTTCGATCTAGATGGCACTTTGCTTGATAGCGTGCCAGATCTAGCTGTCGCGGCAGACCAAGCAGTACAGGCGCTTGGCTTTCCATCGGTTTCAGAAGAACAAGTTCGTGATTACGTGGGTAACGGCGCAGACGTGCTTATTGGTCGCTCATTAAGCCAAAGCCTGACCATCAACCCAGAGCTGAGTGAAGAGCTTCGTGCTAAAGCGCGTGTATTGTTTGATGATTACTACGAGCAAAGCGGTCACAAGCTAAGTCATCTTTACCCAACGGTAAAAGAGACACTAGCAGAGCTGCACAAAGCGGGCTTTGTTATGGCGCTGGTGACCAACAAACCTTCAAAGTTTGTGCCTGACGTTTTGGAAAAGCACGACATCGCAAAATACTTCGTTGATGTCCTTGGCGGTGATGCATTCCCAGAGAAAAAACCAAACCCAGTAGCATTGAACTGGCTAATGGAAAAGCACCAAATCCAACCAAGTGAAATGCTGATGGTTGGCGACTCGAAAAACGACATTCTCGCAGCAAAGAATGCAGGCTGTGCCTCATTTGGTCTGACATATGGTTACAACCACGGTGAACCTATTTCAGCATCAAATCCAGATTTCGTCGCTGACAGTTTGGCAGAATTATTGGACGTTGTAGCGGTTTCTGCATAACGGCTACAAAAGAGCTTCCAAAATACTCGTTAATGAGTACACTGAGTAAACCGTGCACCTATTACTGCACGGTTTTTTTCATTTAATTAGATTAAGAAGTCAAAGGAATCATTCTAATGAGCAAACCCATTGTATTGAGTGGTGTTCAACCTTCAGGTGAACTAAGTATCGGTAACTACTTGGGTGCTCTACGTCAATGGCAGCAGATGCAAGACGATTATGATTGCCAATATTGTGTGGTAGACCTTCACGCGATTACGGTTCGTCAGGACCCTAAAGCGCTGCATGAAGCAACTCTAGACGCACTGGCAATTTGTCTGGCAGTTGGTGTTGACCCGAAGAAGAGCACGCTATTTGTTCAGTCACATGTACCAGAGCATGCTCAATTAGGTTGGCTTCTTAACTGCTACACTCAAATGGGTGAGCTGAGCCGTATGACTCAGTTTAAAGACAAATCGGCACGTTACGCGAATGACGTAAACGTCGGTCTATTTGACTACCCGGTGTTGATGGCGGCTGACATTTTGCTTTACGGTGCACACCAAGTACCTGTAGGCAGTGACCAGAAGCAACATCTAGAATTAGCGCGCGATATCGCAACGCGTTTCAACAATATTTACTCGCCAGAGCAGCCAATCTTCCAAGTTCCAGAGCCTTACATTCCGACAGTAAATGCGCGTGTAATGAGCCTTCAAGACGCAACGAAGAAGATGTCTAAATCTGATGACAACCGTAAGAACGTTATCACGCTGCTGGAAGAGCCTAAGTCGATCCTTAAGAAGATCAACAAAGCGCAAACTGACACAGAAACGCCACCTCGTATCGCTCACGATTGGGACAACAAGGCAGGTATCTCTAACCTAATGGGTCTGTACTCTGCGGCAACAGGTATGAGCTTTGAAGAGATTGAAGCGAAATACCAAGGCGTAGAAATGTATGGCCCATTTAAGAAAGATGTTGGTGAAGCTCTAGTTACTATGCTTGAGCCTATTCAAGCTGAATACCACCGTATCCGTGCTGACCGCGCTTACATGAACGAAGTGATGAAGCAAGGCGCTGAGAAAGCATCGGCACGTGCGGCTGAAACGCTTAAGAAAGCATACGAAGCAGTAGGTTTTGTAGCTCGCCCATAGTCGGCTAAGAACAAATACGAAAAAGCTCCACTTTGGTGGAGCTTTTTTATGCCTGTATTATTGAAATGGCGTGTCTTTCATACAGCGTTCCATGTCGTAATATTCAACACGTCCTCGAGCCCCTAGAAAGGCAGACTTCACAACCATGCCTCTATCAATGAAGTAACTAAGCTGTACGCATGATATATCGTAGCTCAGTTCTTTAATTCTCGCTGGAATCCAGTAGGTTCCTGGCGTTCTTAGACGCTGAGTAAAGGTAATAACACCCTCGTCACTGACTTCTAGCTCTTCAATACCATCCAGTTCATTTTTGGCTGATTCGATGATGTCTTGATTCGCGGTAGGTTGAAGTGGCTCACTGGCGGTCAACTGACACCCCGCTATTAAGCTAAGTAGGGAGAGAGCTAGCACACTGCGTTGAATTTTTTTCATTTGTCGTTCCTGGGTTTACAGCTAATGAGATCTTATTGTCTCGCGCAGGTGTTATATCTTTTGTGTATGTTTTTGGCTAGTGAGTAATGAAAAGTTATTGAATAAATCATGAAAACTTTGAAGTATGAGGGGCCTGTAAAAGAGAGAGCGAAGCGAGTAATAGATTCTTGGGCTTGAACAGTGATACAAGTGAAAATTAAAGCATTCTAAATTAGTGACTAATTATATTTTTTATTTGTAACAGGAACGGTTGGGTTAATAAGCTACTCAACAAGTGATGTATTTTCTACTCCTTAACATGAAGTGAAAAAGTAAACTGAGTAATCAATCTAAATTCTGACTTGTTTATCAATAGCGCTCTGTATTTATTACAAAAAATGTTTGAATGGGATGCTCTGGCATATTTTCTTATATTCACATGTGATTCATTTCACGGCTTTAATTACTCATTCTTATTTATTTCATAAATAAACCTGATAGTAGACGCAAATGGCAGGCTCTAACCAGAGCTAAGTTTGCATTTACATAAATATCAGGTATGACAATGGACACGTTAATCAAACCCTCAATACTCGCATTAACCATCGCCAGTGCACTTAGTGCAAACGCGAACGCAGAGATTATTATTTCCCAATACGTAGAAGGCGGCGCTTATAATAAAGCGGTAGAGATCGCTAATACGGGTGATACTGCGGTGACACTCACTGGCTACGAGTTGGCGAAATCATCAAACGGTGGTGGTACTTGGGGTAGCACATTCGACCTTAGCCAAGTGACGCTACAAGCTCACCAAGTGTATGTACTGGCGCATGGTGACGCGAGCGATACCATCAAAGCTGTCTCGGATATCACAGATAAAAGCGTTGCGAACTTTAACGGTGACGACCCGATCGCACTGCTTAAAGATGGTGAAGTGCACGACATCATCGGTGTGATGGGTGACGTAGATTTTGGTAAAGACACCACATTAGTTCGTAACAGTGATGCACTAACCCCTTCTGCTACTTATGATGCATCTCAGTGGACGGCATTTGAGAAAGACAACATTGACGGCCTTGGTGAGCTAAATGCGACTGAGCCACCAGCACCATTCGCTTGTGAAGTCGACGGTCAGCAACCTAACTTCACTACCATCCAAGATATTCAAGGTGAAGGCGATACGTCTCCATTCATTGATGGTTACCCATACATTACTGACGAAGATCATTTCGTAACGGGTGTCGTGACTGCTGTTACCACTGGCCTAACCAAAGGTTTCTACCTACAAGCATTAGAAAGCGACAACAACGACAAGACCTCAGAAGGCTTGTTCATTCATACTGACGCGGCAGACACGGCGCTGAAAGCTGGTGACGTTGTTTGTGTGAAAGGTAAAGTTCAAGAGTATTACAGCAATACTCAGCTTGCTTCTGATGCTAACAGCTATGTGAAAACAGGCACATCGGATATTCCTCGAGTTACCGATCTTGTTATCAAAGAAGGTGAAACACTACGTGATGCGCTAGAGCGTCATGAAGGTATGCAAGTTGAACTAACTTCGGCAAGTGACTTGTTTGTAACTCGCAACTTCTCTTACGACTACGATTCACGTCGTAACAACATGATGTTGTCTCATGAAGCGCCATTGTTTAAGCCGACTCAATTGCACGCAGCAGAGAGCGATGCAGCCTTTGAGCTAGCAAAAGACAACGCAGCGAACCGCGTATACCTAGAATCTGATGGCAAAGCACCAAACGGCCAAATCCCTTACTACCCAGATTTTGCAAAAGATGCAGACCAAGATGGCTCTTCAGAGCAGCACATTCGCCTTGGTTCTCGAGTAGAAGGTCTACAGGGTGTCGTGGCTTACAGCTACAACGAATACCGTCTGATTGCGACCAATGAAGTCGATAACACCAACTTTGTGACTTCAGGTGAAGGCTTCGATGTGGCTCGTAAAGATGCCCCAGCGATTGCGGAATCAGATTTGCGTATTGCAAGCTTCAACGTACTGAACTACTTCAACTCCGTGGCTGACAGTGGTCATGAAAACCCAACCGGACAAAACCGTGGTGCGACTAACCTAGACGAGTTCCTGATCCAACAAGCGAAAATCGTTGCGGCGATGAACAAGATGGACGCTGACATCATTGGTTTGATGGAAGTCGAGAACAATGGCTTTGGTGATGGCAGTGCTATCCAAAACTTAGTTGATGCCCTAAATGCTGAGATTGATGACGCTGAAGATCATTACACGTATGTCGAAATCGAAGAGCAAGACAAATACCAAGACGAATACTTTGGCAGTGATGCGATCATGGTGGCGATTTTATATCGTGCTAACGCAGTAACGCCAAAAGACGCTGCAAAAGTGATCATCACGCCAGAGCAGCACATTGCAGAAAACACAATTACTCGTAAAGAGGGCACAGAAAGTAACCCTGCTTACGATAAGTACCAACGACACAGTCTACTTCAGACCTTTACGGTGAAAGAGACGGGTGAAGATTTGTCTATTGTCGTAAACCACTTTAAGTCGAAAGGCTCTGAGTGTATTGAAGAGTGGATTGCTGGTGTAGAAGATTCTGAGCCAGCGGATCTGCAAGGCAACTGTAACAACTTCCGCGTTTCTGCTGCGCACGCAGTGGGTGAAGCGTTGAAAGAGGTGAAAGGCGATGTATTGCTCATGGGCGACCTCAATGCGTATGGCATGGAAGACCCACTTCTGACACTGACTGATTACTCGAAAGAGAAATACGGCCGTGACATTTATACTGCTGCTTACACAACCATTGGTGATGGTGAACTTCAAGTAGAGAAGACCAAAATTGAAAAAGGTTACGGTCTGCACAACTTAAATACGTTGCTGCACGGCACTGATACGTTTTCTTACATCTATTCGGGCGAGCTGGGTAATTTGGACCACGCATTGGCAAGCAGTAGCCTAGCGCAAAAAGTGGTAGCAATTGAAGATTGGCACATCAACTCACTAGAGAGTAACTTGTTCGAATACAGCAGCAAGTACACAGGTGATATGCCGAAGTACAAAGATGCGTTCTCTGCCTCTGACCACGATCCAGTGATCATCGCGATTGATTTACCAGATGATGACATCGATTTACCGAAAGCAGGTGACAACTTAGCCGTCGATGTCCGTTTACCACCAACGGCGGTTGTAGGTGATATTGTTACGGTGAACTTAACGCCATCCACACAAGCGGCTGCGGCAAGTAGCGATACGAAAGCTTACTCGGCTAGCCAAACCTTAGTTCAAGCTGATATTGATGCGCGTAGTGTGAATATTGAGTTTGAACAAACGCCAGAGCAAGGTAATTATCAGTTAGAAGAGAAAGTGACTGACTCGACAGGTAATATCGTGAAGTTTAGCTCTGTTCGTGATGTTTCAATGACGCAAACTGAAACTGGAACAGAAGGGTCGAAGGATTCAGATGGTGGTTCGTTTGGTTTTGGCGCGCTATTTGCGCTGCTAGGTCTCGGCTTATTCCGTCGTCGCCGCTAAGCGAATTTACTTTCTGACAAACAGTTCCTAAATAGCTGTAAAGACCAAAGGCCAGCCTATGCTGGCCTTTTTATTCAGCAAAAACTTGCCTTTCTTGCTTGGTATAGCAAAATACCGCCCTTGATTGTCACGAACGTGGCGATTCACTACGTAAGCATTGCCAAAACGGATTGGAGCAACCGACCCTTTATGTTGTTGATCATCGATAACTACGACTCTTTTACCTACAACCTTTACCAATACTTCTGCGAGCTTGGTGCAGACGTAAAGGTGGTGCGTAACGATGAAATCGATATCCAAGGCATTGAGGCGATCAACCCAACTCATTTGGTGATCTCGCCAGGGCCATGTACGCCGAACGAAGCAGGTATTTCACTGAAAGCGATAGAACACTTCGCTGGTAAGCTTCCAATATTGGGTGTTTGCCTTGGCCATCAAGCGATAGCGCAAGTGTTTGGGGGCGAAGTGGTACGTGCACGACAAGTGATGCACGGTAAGACCTCACCGATTCGTCATAACGGTCGTAGTGTGTTTAAAAATCTGAATAACCCACTCACGGTAACTCGTTATCACTCTCTTGTGGTGAAAAACGGTACTTTACCCGACGTGTTTGAACTGACTGCATGGACAGAACTGCCTGACGGAAGCATGGATGAAATAATGGGTTACCAACATAAAACCTTGCCAATTGATGCGGTGCAGTTCCACCCAGAATCAATCAAAACTGAGCAAGGTCACGAGTTGCTTGCGAACTTTTTAGCGCGCAAAGCGATCTGATCGCGATCACTTTTCTTAACAAATCATTCATCTTTTTGCTGAGGTGAGCGGATTGCAAAACTATGCGGTTCTCTCGAGTCTCTTTGTCTATTCATGTCTTTTTAAACCTTCTATCCCCTGTATTACATAACATTTATAAAAAATCACTTCTCTATTTTACTTTCTTGATGCATAAATAGTCATAAGCAGTGATTAATGGAAGTTGCTTTCGAGAACGAAAAGAATAAATCACTATTGAAATGGTTAATTAAATGTAAATACAATGCCGCAATAGCTTAAATGCAAAACATTATTTGCTGGCAAAGAGAGCCGGTTAAATTCGCTTATCTGCTACGCATGCGGTATCAAGAAGGAATGTGCAATGACAACGGAAATTAAAGTAGAGCGCGGTTTATTCGATGAGGTAATGGTACCTTGCTATAACCCGATGGAAATGATCCCTGTTAAAGGTGAAGGTTCACGTGTTTGGGATCAGGAAGGTAATGAATACATCGACTTTGCTGGTGGTATTGCAGTGAGCTGTCTTGGCCATTGTCATCCAGTAATGGTAAACGCACTAACAGAGCAAGCTAACAAGCTTTGGCACTTAAGTAACGTTATGACGAACGAACCAGCCCTTCGTCTGGCGAAAAAGCTAACAGAAGTGAGTTTTGCTGAGCGTGTGTTCTTTGCTAACTCTGGCGCAGAAGCAAACGAAGCCGCTTTGAAGCTGGCACGTCGTTATGCAGCAGACGTTCATGGCACTGAGAAGTCTGAAATCATTGCATTCAAACAAGGTTTCCACGGTCGTACATTCTTTACCGTAACGGTTGGTGGCCAAGCTGCATACTCTGACGGCTTCGGTCCTAAGCCAGGCGACGTGACACACCTTCCTTACAACGATATCGAAGCTTTACAAGCACACATGTCTGATCGTACTTGTGCGGTCATGATGGAGCCACTACAAGGTGAAGGCGGCATCGTGCCACCAACGCCTGAGTTCGCTCAAGCGGTTCGCGAGCTGTGTGACAAACACAACGCCTTACTGATCTTCGATGAAGTGCAAACTGGTAATGGCCGAACAGGTAACTTCTACGCTTACCAAGGTTTAGGTATCACGCCAGATATTCTAAGTACTGCGAAATCACTTGGTGGCGGTTTCCCGATCGGTGCAATGCTAACGACAGCAAAATTGGCAGAGCACATGAAAGTGGGCACTCACGGTTCTACATATGGCGGTAACCCACTAGCGTGTGCGGTTGCAGAAGCGGTTGTAAATGAAGTTACTAAGCCAGAGGTGTTGGCTGGTGTGCTAGAACGCGAAGCAATGTTCCGTGAAGGTCTAGAGAAGATCAACGCGAAGTACAACATCTTCTCAGAAGTGCGCGGTCAAGGCCTATTACTTGGCGCTGCACTAAATGAAGAATGGCAAGGCCGTGCGCGTGACGTGCTGGTTGCTGCAGGTAAACAAGGTCTCATGGTATTGGTTGCGGGTGCCAATGTCGTACGTTTCACACCATCACTCGTTATCACACAACAAGAAATTGAAGAAGGCTTGGCGAAACTGGATAAAGCGATCGCGACTTTAGTTTAAGCGCGATATCAGTTTAAACGTCAACGCAGACACCCCCGTCAAGGATCTCTGATGGGGGAATTGTTCCTACAATATAGTTAGGATCTTCTTGCATCTGGAGGGAGTATTGATGCTAGTAGTTCGCCCTATCGCGATGTCGGATTACGACGCACTGCACACTTGTGCGGTGGAGTCTGGTCACGGATTTACATCTCTACCGGTTAACGAAGAACTGTTAACCAATCGAATCAAACATTCAGAGTACAGCTTTGGTAAGCCAGATGTGGCAGAACCAGGCGATGAAGGCTACCTGATGGTTGGCTTTGACTCTGAAACGGGTGAGGTTGCGGGTACCACCGGAATCGAAGCATCTATCGGCTGGGATGTCCCATTTTACTCATATCACATTAGTAAAGTCGTGCACTCGTCGCCAAAGCTTGGCGTTAACAACGTCGTTAAACTGCTTACTTTTGGTAATAACTACACGGGTAACAGCGAAATTTGTACCTTGTTCTTGCGTGAGAAATTCCGCCAAGGTCTGAATGGTCGTCTAATGTCGAAGTGTCGTTTCCTAATGATGGCAGAGCACCCAGAGCGCTTCTCTGAAACGATCTTTGCGGAGATGCGTGGCGTTTCAGACGACGAAGGTAATTCACCATTCTGGCAATGGCTTCAAGAGCATTTCTTCTCTATCGATTTCACGCTTGCAGATTACCTGACAGGTATCGGCAAGAAAGGCTTTATCGCCGACTTGATGCCGAAACTGCCTATTTACATCAACCTGCTCAGCCCAGAAGCGCAAGCCGTGATTGGTCAAGTACATGACAACACGCGTCCAGCGCTGAAGCTGCTTGAGCGTGAAGGTTTTACCAACCGAGGCTACGTCGACATCTTCGATGGTGGCCCAACGGTTGAGTGTGATCTGCGTAATATTGAGTCGGTACGTCATTCATTCCGTGCGCAAGTCATAATCTCTGAACATTCCAGCACACAAGACTTCTTGATGTGTAATTCATCTTTCGAGAACTTCCGTGCGACAGTCACTAAAGCGGCGTATGACGCAGAAACACAAAGCGTGATGATTGCACCAGACGTTGCGGATGCACTTTCGGTTGAAGAAGGGGATTTCGTTCGCCTTCTTCCGCAGTAACAGACGACAGAATTTAAGGATAGAAACAATGACACATTGGATTGCAGGTGAATGGGTACAAGGTCAGGGTGAAGCATTTACGTCTCTGTCGCCGTACAACCAAGAAGTGATCTGGCAAGGCAAAGGTGCAACGGCAGAGCAGGTGAACCAGGCGGTATCTGCAGCGCGTGAAGCGTTTATTGACTGGAAAAAGCGTCCATTTTCAGAGCGTGAGGCAATCGTGTTGGCTTTTGCGGAGAAAGTAAAAGAGAACAGCGAAAAAATCGCCGAAGTGATTGCCAAAGAAACTGGTAAGCCGATTTGGGAAACGCGCACTGAAGCAGCAGCCATGGCAGGTAAAATTGCCATTTCGATTCGCGCTTATCATGACCGTACTGGTGAGGCGAGCCGTGAAGCAGCAGGCAACCAAATCGTATTGCGCCACCGCCCATTGGGCGTGATGGCGGTGTTTGGTCCTTACAACTTCCCAGGCCACCTACCAAATGGTCACATTGTGCCTGCGCTACTGGCTGGTAACACGGTAGTCTTCAAACCGTCTGAGCAAACGCCATGGACGGGTGAATTGGCAATGAAGTTATGGGAAGAAGCCGGTCTGCCGAAAGGCGTGATTAACCTTGTTCAAGGCGCGAAAGAAACTGGTATCGCCCTAGCTGACGCAAAAGGCATTGATGGCGTACTGTTTACGGGTAGCGCGAATACGGGGCATGTATTACACCGTCAATTTGCGGGTCAACCGGGCAAGATGCTCGCACTAGAAATGGGGGGTAATAACCCGATGGTGATCTCTGATAAATATGGTGATTTGGATGCCACGGTTTATACCATCATCCAGTCAGCGTTTATCAGTGCTGGGCAGCGTTGTACGTGTGCTCGTCGTTTGTATGTGCCATTGGGTGAAAAAGGTGATGCGCTTATCACCAAGCTCGTTGAAGCGACACGCAATATTCGCGTAGACCAACCATTTGCAGAACCTGCGCCATTTATGGGACCGCAAATATCGGTCGCGGCAGCCAAGTTTATTCTTGATGCACAAGCTAACCTACAGTCTCTTGGCGGTGAAAGCTTAATTGAAGCGAAAGCAGGAGAGGCGGCGTTTGTTTCTCCTGGTATCATTGATGTAACGAACATTGCTGAGTTACCAGATGAAGAGTACTTCGGCCCACTTCTGCAAGTGGTGCGCTACGAAGGATTAGACAAAGCCGTGGCGCTAGCAAACGATACGCGCTTTGGCTTATCTGCTGGTTTGGTTTCAACCGACGACCAAGAATGGGAATACTTCGTTGACCACATTCGTGCAGGTATCGTGAACCGTAACCGCCAGCTCACTGGTGCAAGCGGTGATGCGCCATTTGGTGGTCCGGGGGCGTCGGGTAACTTGCGCCCAAGCGCTTACTACGCAGCAGATTACTGTGCGTACCCAATGGCATCAATGGAAGGTCAAGAAACTGTCTTGCCTGCAACATTGAGTCCAGGTGTAGCGCTATAAGTTTTAATTATAGAGTCGCAACTATGCATTGCGGCTCACCTTGCCGGCGCATCATTTAGGTATGGGTTGTAGTGATCGTTGGCAGAACACGAAAAGTGAGCAAAGACTCGGAAAAGCGTGTTGACTGACTGGCATTTACCGTCACAGGTTGATGGTTGCTCGTTCATTATTCTGGACAACTTTTGTTGTGAACGAGCAGCCAACGTCCGCTTACCTTTAAACTCTACATCTCGTAACAAGGAGTCGTTATGACGCCCGATGTGTTATTTGAATCGCTATGGCAAGATTACATTCAACGTCTTTGCCCTTCGGCTGCTAAAGTGCATCAGCTGCTTCAAGAAGATGAGCCTCTGATTAATGATCATATAGCTTTACGTACCTTCAATATCGCGCCTCTTGGTATTGAAACTCTAGCTAAGCCATTTGTAGCTATTGGTTACAAGGCTTGTGGTGATTACGTTTTCGAAAGCAAAAAGCTGGTTGCTAAGCACTATGAGCACCCAGATCCGAAGCAACCTAAAGTATTTATTAGTGAGCTAAAAGTTGAAGAGTGCTCACCTGAGCTACAAGAAATTGTGAAAAATTTGGTGGCACAAGTCGATGCTGACAAACTGAACGATAGCGCATTCTTACATGGTGGACGCTTGTGGGATTTAAGCTTTGCTGATTACCAAACATTGGCTAAAGAAAGTGAGTACGCATCTTGGCTTGCGGCGCATGGTTACGGAGCAAACCACTTCACGGTGAGCGTTAACCAGCTCAATGAATATGAAGAAGTGAAGCAGGTAAACGATCATCTGCGTACCGCTGGGTTTACCATTAATGAAAATGGTGGTGAAGTGAAGGGTACTCCTGAGGTGTTGCTAGAGCAGTCATCGACCATGGCAGATAAAGTAGCGGTTCGTTTTAGCGAAGGCACTGAAATTATCCCTGGCGGGTTTTATGAATTTGCTAAGCGCTATCCGATGGAAAATGGTGATTTGTACCCAGGTTTCGTGGCCGCTTCAGCGGACAAAATCTTTGAAAGTACGAATGGCTAAGTTTTAGGGTTAACCTGTTAAGCTTACTCATTAGTGTTCGCTGCACCCTATCTCATTTGGTCATGAGTAAATAAAAAGCCACCAATGTTGCCATTGGTGGCTTTTATAATTTTGTTCGTGTCACTCTAGTTCGAGATTAACGAGTACCGTAAACCACGATGGTTTTACCGTGAGCAGAGATTAGGTTCTGCTCTTCTAGCATCTTCAAGATACGACCTACTGTCTCACGAGAACAGCCAACAATTTGACCGATTTCTTGACGAGTGATCTTGATTTGCATGCCGTCTGGGTGAGTCATTGCGTCTGGTTGTTTTGCAAGGTTCAGAAGCGTCTGAGCGATACGACCAGTTACGTCTAGGAACGCCAGGTCACCCACTTTTTGGCTAGTTACTTGAAGACGACGAGCCATCTGCGCAGAAAGACGCATTAGGATGTCTGGGTTTACTTGGATAAGCTGACGGAACTTCTTGAAAGAAATTTCAGCAACTTCACAAGGAGATTTAGCACGAACCCAAGCTGTGCGCTCTTGGTCTTCCTCGAATAGACCAAGTTCACCAATAAAGTCTCCTTGGTTTAGGTAAGAAAGGATCATCTCCTTACCTTCTTCGTCTTTGATAAGAACCGCAACAGAACCTTTAACGATGTAGTACAAAGTTTCTGCCTTTTCGCCCGCGTGAATTAGCGTGCTCTTTGAAGGGTACTTATGAATATGACAGTGTGAAAGAAACCACTCTAATGTTGGGTCGGTTTGAGGTTTACCTAGAACCATAATATCTCACTTCCTCTGCAGGGTACGCTTGCGCTATCCATATTTTAGCTAAGCCTGAATTAGGCCTACTAGAATAAGAGCACTTTTTATATGCTGCAAGCTCTCTTGTGTTTCGGTAAGAAATAGTATCCTTTTTCGAAAACGATTTCTTGATTTTAATCGTGCCATGATTGAGATTTTGTAAGCAAAACTGTGCACATGATCACGGTATGAAAAGTAAACATCTTCGCAGGCAGGTTTTTAGCCAATTTTCCCTGTTTCGATGAGCTGTTGTAGGATAGGCCGAACTATGAGCTCCATTGCAAAGCTCATCTTACCGCCGGGTACGACAATCGTGTTGTGGCGTGACATGAATGAGCCATCAATCATGGCCAGCAGATATGGGAAGTCGACATTCTTGATACCGCGTAGGCGAATCACCACAAAACTCTCATCCAAACTAGGGATGCCTTTTGCATTAAGTGGGTTGGAAGTATCAACGGTCGGTACGCGCTGGAAGTTGATGTGAGTACGAGAAAACTGCGGAGTGATATAGTTGAGGTAATCGTCCATGGATCGCACGATTGAGTCCATTACCGCTTCACGCGAATGGCCGCGATCGCGAGTGTCACGTACGAATTTTTGTATCCACTCTAAGTTCACAATCGGCACCATGCCGATTAAGAAATCCACATGTTGAGCAACATTAACATCGCCATCGACCACGCCACCATGTAACCCTTCATAAAACAGAACGTCGCTGTTTTCGGGTAAGTCTTGCCACGGTGTAAACGTGCCTGGCATTTGATTGTAGGGAACCGCTTCGTCAAACGTGTGCAGATAACGGCGCACGCTGCCAGTGCCGTCATGCCCGAACTTACGGAAAAACTCTTCTAATCCCGGGAAGTCATTAGCTTGTGGGCCAAAGTAGCTAATGTGTCGACCTTGCTCGCGGGCTTTGCGAATTTCGATGTCCATTTCTGGGCGAGTAAAGCGATGGAAGCTATCGCCTTCAACCCATGCGGGTTTAACGTTCATCATATTGAACATTTTACGGAAGGCTTCAGATGTAGTGGTCGTGCCGGCACCGGACGAACCAGTAACCGCAATAATTGGGTGTTTAGCTGACATGACAAACCTTGTCGAAAATTACTTACCTGTAATGTGCAGTAGAGTTACTACTGCACGGTCGATATCCCACTATAGCACGTAACAATACCTTGTCATCGAGTGGGATACGGTAAAATGTGAAGGGTCTAAAATTTTGTTTTATGCTGAATATCGACGGTTTCGTGTAGCTCAGAGAACACGATAACCGCTTCACCTTTTTCCAATTGAGCTTTAACTTGATCAATTTTGTCTTGCAAAGAAACCTCGACGGTTCCGTAATCCGTTCCTTCGCGTAAGACGAATTCACGAATTAAGTTTTCCAATGTTTCCGGCGCAATGTCTTGCCATGGAATGATCATAAATACCTCTAACTTTTATGATGAGCGGCTAGTTTACTGCGTTCGTTGCTTGGATACAGCAGAAAGGTAATCTGCGGCGATACTTTCGTAATACGCGGGCAGCGCTTCCTCCAACCAAAACTTAGGTTTTAACGCCGTTCCTGTCAGGAAACCAACATGGCCACCGTGTTCAAAGAGACGGTAATCAATGTTATCTGGCAGAACAAATTTCGGGATCACATCGTCGGTCATGAATGGATCGTCTTTGGCGTGAATGATCAGTGTCGGTAGCGTGATCTGTTGTAATTTACTTAAGCCAGAACATTGATCGTAATAATCTTGTGCGTCTTTAAAACCGTGCAGTGGTGCCGTGATCAAATCATCGAATTCATACAGCCGTGTGACACGTTTTATTGAGTTGTAGGACAGCGCAAGCTCACCATGCAGTAGATGATGCTTTTGTAACGCGTTACGTTTCAGTGAAGAAAGCAGGTAACGGCGATACACTTTTGAAAAGCCTTGTTCTATACGGTTCGCACACGCCGCTAGGTCTAAAGGCGCTGAGATAATAGTCGCTGCATTCAAAATAGGGTGGTCTTTATATTGGGCTAAATAATTCGCCAACATGTTACCGCCAAGAGAAATACCAACTGCAACTTTGGGGTTATCAGGAAAACGTTGTTCAAGGTGCTCTAGGAAGTAACGAGCATCCGTCACTTCACCCGAGTGGTAAGCTCGTGCTTTTTTGTTTGGTTTACCGCTGCAGCCACGAAAATGCATCATCACCGACAGCCATCCAGATTGAGCAAATGCATTCATTAACCCATTGGCATAAGGGCTATAGAAGCACCCCTCTAACCCATGAAATAAAACAAAAATCGGCTTTTTTTGTGCAGGCTCTTGGGTTGGGTCCTCGCTCCACGCGAGATCGAGAAAGTCGCCATCGGATGTATCGAGGGTTTGCCAAATCGGCGTAAATAACGCTTTTTTGCGAATAAAACGCGGCAAAAGCGTTTGGAGATGCGGGTTTTTGATCCCGGCGGCTGCGAAAAATTGTGTCATACCTAACTGCTCTTATGCGGTCCTTCGGTGTCCGTTGAAGAACTTATTAATATAATCCTTTATAAAGATTATAGGTATTCTACAGATTTATGGGCGTTTTGGTGGTTGAATGTTTGGCACCGGAATAGCAAAGGCTTGCTGCAAATGCTCCCCACCGAGTTGACGACAGTATCTCAACGTCAGTGGGTCACCATCATTTTTGAGTAGTGTAAGTGAGTTAATGCAGTCCACCAAATCCGCTTGTTGCTGCTTTTCTAGTTGCAGCTCAAACTGCAAGGTCTCACGATACAAAGCGTCATTGACTTGAGACTTAAGGTGGCGACGAAGGTCGCGAAAGGAGTGAAGTAAAGTTTCGCTTCTACCTAGACAGTCTTGCACCAAGGGCCAGTCTTTTTCTTGGAAAATGAGTTGCTGCTCATCGAGCCATCTGAGCAGCAGGAGTAGGTTCACGTTACCGTGGTAGTTGTTCTGTAATGATAAACACGCCTCTTTCACTTCTCGCACACCATAAAATTGCAGACTAAACTGCCAAAGGTGTTCTAGGGTGAGTGTGTATTCAGCGTGTTGATTACTCATTGATTAAACTCTAGCTCCATCTGCTCCAATGTTTCTTGAGCAGACATCCATTCCATTTCAATTTCTTCGAGCTCAGCCTTACTAGAAGCTTGAAGTGCCAGCACTTGGTTAAGTTTAGCTTTATTTTCGGCCGCATACAGTGAGTTCTCCGCCAATTGTTCTTCAGCTTCGGCCAGTGCAGCACCTAACTTATCCATTTTATTTTCTAGTTGTGTCAGCGTTTTGCGAATTGGCGCTGTCTGTTTTCGAAATTCTGCATCGCGACGTTTCTGCTCTTTTTTCGCTGCCGCGCTGTTGGCGCTATCTTTGGCTGGCTGTGCGGCTTGTGCTTCTTTGCGTTCCGCTCTTTGTTGCTCGGTTAACCACTTGTAGTAGTCGTTTAAGTCACCATCGAACGGCGCAACTTGACGATCATGCACCAAGTACAAGTCATCGGTTGTAGCACGCAATAGGTAACGGTCGTGCGAAACAATCACCATTGCACCTTCGAACGTTTGCAGTGCCATCGTCAATGCTTGGCGCATGTCCAAGTCTAAGTGGTTGGTCGGTTCATCAAGTAGCAACAGGTTTGGCTTTTGCCACACAATTAAAGCCAATACCAAACGGGCTTTTTCGCCACCAGAAAACGGCGCAACTTTTTCTAGTGCTTTGTCACCTTGGAAGCCAAAGCTACCTAGGTAATCACGTAGCTGCTGTTCGGTTTGATCGGGTGCGATTTGCATCATGTGTTGCAGCGGCGTTTCTTCAGGGTGAAGCGTTTCTAACTGGTGCTGAGCGAAGTAACCAATTTTCACGCCTTGTGAGTAAGTTAGGTCACCACCTTGCGCGTTAAGTTCACCAGAGAGCAGCTTGATTAAGGTCGATTTACCCGCACCATTACGGCCGAGTAGACCAATACGACTGCCAGGAACCAAGTTCAAGCGGATCTTCTCTAAGATCAGGTTGTCACCGTAACCTGCAGATACTTCATCCATCATCATGATTGGGTTTGGCAGCGCAGCTGGCTCACGGAATTGGAAGCTAAATGGGTTATCGAATTGAGCTGGCAGTACTTTTTCCATGCGCTCCAAAGCTTTGATACGGCTTTGGGCTTGGCGTGCTTTTGATGCTTTGTAACGGAAGCGGTCGATGTAGCTTTGCATGTGCGACATCTGCTTCTGTTGCTTTTCAAACATCGCTTGTTGTAACACCATCTTTTGTGCGCGTTGGTTTTCGAATGACGAGTAGTTACCCGTGTATTCGTTCAGCTGCTGATTCTCGATGTGAATGATGCGACCAACAATTGGATCAAGGAAGTCTCGGTCGTGCGAGATCAGAATCAGCGTGCCAGGGTAGTTTTGTAGCCAACGCTCTAACCACATTACCGCGTCCAAATCCAAGTGGTTGGTTGGTTCGTCGAGTAGCAGTAGATCAGAACGACACAATAGCGCTTGAGCCAAGTTAAGACGCATACGCCAACCACCCGAGAATTGGGTCAAACTCCAACTCATTTGCTCTTGGCTGAACCCTAAACCATCGAGCAGTTCTGCCGCGCGAGCGCGAATGCTGTAACCACCAATGGTTTCAATTTTACCGTGTATCTCGGCAACTAGGGTTCCGTTGTCTTGTGTTTCTGCTTCAGCTAACTGCTTTTCGAGAGCGCGGTATTCGCGATCACCATCAATGACGTATTCCAGTGCAGTGCGCTCTAGCGCAGGCGTTTCCTGTGCGACCCAGGCCAACTCCCAATGTTGAGGTTGGCTAAATGAGCCAGCATCAATTGACAGTTCATCTTTCAGTAGGGCAAACAGCGTTGATTTACCGCAGCCGTTTTTGCCCACAAGACCGACTTTATCGCCAGGGTGAATAGTCGCAGAAGCTTGGTCTAAAAGAGGTTTACCGCCACGCAGTAACTGAATATCAGAGAAGGTAATCATAAAGTTTTCATTCACTTTGCGCAGTGCGCGTTGCTTGGTTACATAGCGAAGTGGTTTCAATCGTTTTAAAGCCACTTGGGTATATATCTAGCGGTGAATAGTAGGGGTATTGACCGGAAAAGTCGATTGATTCGCTTTAATTGCATTATGCTGTACAAAAAAGTATAACAATTTGATAACGGATAAAAATAACCACAAGGACGACCATTTGGCTGTTGCACCGTCTATTCTCCCAAAAGTTCTGGTCATTTATGCTCATCCAGAGCCACATAACTCGATTGCCAATCAAGTGATGATAAAAAAAGCTCAGTCGCTTGATCACGTCACTGTGCACGATCTTTACGGTGTTTACCCCGATTTCTTTATTGATGTGAATTATGAACATGAGTTGTTGCTCGCTCACGATGTGATCGTATTTCACCACCCACTTTATATGTATTCATGTCCAGCCCTATTAAAAGAGTGGCTAGACCGAGTGTTAGGTAAAGGCTTTGCGTTTGGCGGAGGTGCGGCGCTAGAAGGAAAATACTGGCGCAGTGTCATTACAACAGGTGGTAAAGAAGAAGCCTTCAGCGCGAAGGGGTACAACAAATACCCACTTGAGCAAATCTTGCAACCGTTTGAACTGACGGCAGCCCTATGCCAGATGCACTGGATTGAACCACTGGTGTTGTATTGGTCAAGAAATGTTTCAGATATTGAACGCTACGAACATGCCGAGTTATACCGTGGATGGCTGAGTAACCCACTTGAAAACTGGCAAGCGGCAGATCGAGGAGGTCAGTATGGCGATCACCAGTGAGTTTCTTCAAAGCAGTGTGGTCTTTCTTTCGGCTGCGGTTATTGCGGTGCCGATTGCTCAGCGCCTTGGGCTTGGCTCGGTTTTAGGTTATTTACTCGCTGGTGTGTTGATTGGCCCATGGGGGCTTGGCTTAATTAGCGACGTTGATGCCATTTTGCATTTTGCCGAGCTTGGGGTTGTGTTGTTACTGTTTTTGATAGGGCTGGAATTAAACCCTAAAAAATTGTGGCAGATGCGAGGGCCGATTTTAGGTTTAGGCGGTGCGCAGGTTGTGGTCACGACCGCCGTGATTGGTAGTGTCGTCAGTATGTTTGGCGTAAGCATGCAAGTGAGTTTAGTGATCGGGATGGGGTTGGCGCTGTCCTCGACGGCGATTGCGCTTAAAGTCATTGAAGAGCAAGGGCTTAATGGTACCGAAACGGGGCAATCTGGTTTTGCGGTGCTGCTCTTTCAAGATATTGCAGTGATCCCGATGCTGGCGATGTTGCCCTTGCTAGCAGGCGGGCATAGTGGTGGAAGTTGGTTGGATGTCTTCACTATTTTAGGCAGTGTGGTAGCACTGTTGATTGGTGGTCACTTTTTACTACGTCCGCTATTTCGTTTTGTCGTGATGAGCGGCGTTCGTGAACTCTTTACCGTTGCTGCACTTTTAGTCGTGCTTGGCATTTCGGTCGTGATGCAAAAGCTCGGCCTTTCGATGGCATTGGGGACTTTTTTAGCAGGCGTTTTGCTGGCAGAGAGTGAGTATCGCCATGAGTTGGAAATCGCTATCGAGCCATTTAAAGGTCTGTTGTTGGGGTTATTCTTTATTGCGGTGGGCATGGCGGTAAACTTGGGGTTATTGGCATTACATCCTTTAGAGATTCTCGGTGCGGTGGTGGCTTTGGTCGTGGTTAAGGGTTTGGTTTTGTATGCATTGGCGAGAGCTGCCCGTGTCGGAGCCAAAGCGAGAAGCCGTATGGCTGCAATTTTGAGCCAAGGCGGTGAGTTTGCCTTTGTTATATTTACCGCGGCGAGCCAAGAGGGCATTTTGTCCAAAGAGCAAGTGGCGTTTCTGTTGGTGGTGGTCAGTCTATCCATGGTGACGACTCCTCTTTTGCTGATGGGACAAAAGAAGTGGTTTGCTCATACCCTGAATCAAGAAGAAGAGGGCATGACCACGAAAGTCGTGGATCGCCGACCACGCGTTATCATTGCAGGCTTTGGACGTTTCGGTCAGATCGTCGGACGTTTAATGTATGCCAATAAAATCAAAGTGACAGTATTAGAAAGTGATGCCAGCCAAATCCACCTATTACGTAAGTATGGTTACAAAGTGTTTTATGGCGATGCTACACAAATTGACCTATTGAGGGCTGCTGGCGCTGATAAAGCGGAAGCATTGATTATTTGTACTGATTCACCTGATGAGGTGATGGCTATCGTGGACATTTGTCGCGTGCACTTCCCGAAACTTAAGTTGTTAGCCCGAGCAAGAAGCCGTGTCGAGGCTTACCAGTTAATGAGTCATGGTGTAGAGAATTACTCTCGTGAAACATTTTTAGGGGCGCTAGATCTCGGTCGCCAAGCGCTCGTAGAACTGGGTATGCATCCTTATCAAGCAAAGCGGGCAGAAGCACATTTTCGCAAGTTGGATAATGCTATGCTTAAGGACTTATTGCCTCAACACAATGAAGATAAGAAATTAGCTCAAAGGGCGAAAGAGGCACGCAAAGAGCTAGAAGAAATATTTGGTCGTGAAATGGAGAGCGACCATCAGTCACCTAATCATTGGAAGTAGTACTTGAGCCAAGACTCAAGCTAAGGAAATAGCGTGAAAATCAAGAAACGTTTTATTGCCGGCGCTAGCTGCCCAAATTGCAGCCAGCAAGATACCCTGCGCTGGTGGATTGAAAATAACATCGAGTTAGTTGAGTGTGTCGAGTGTGAGTTTACAGAGCAGCGTAAACCACAATCTGTAGAGAAAAATAAACACTCAGATCAGGAAATGATCGGAATTTTTAAGCCGGAGTAATTGAACTTCGATAATTGATCCCCATAATACACCCAGATATCTCAGTACTTAACCCCATTCAGGTTAAGTCAATTAATCTCCCTGGAGTTAGTATGAAAATTGAAAAGAACGTTGTTGCAAGCCTTGCATACAAAGTAATGATGGAAGACGGTGTCGTTGTTGATCAATCAACAGCAGAAGCACCTCTAGATTACCTTCACGGTCACAACAACCTAATCACAGGTCTTGAAAAAGAACTTGAAGGTAAAGTGGCTGGCGACAAGTTCTCAGTAACGGTAGCTCCTGAAGAAGCTTACGGTGAGCACAACGATGCGCTAGTACAGCGCGTTCCTGCGGACGTGTTCCAAGGCGTTGAGCAAATCGAAGTGGGCATGCGCTTCCTAGCTGACACTGACCAAGGTCCAATCCCTGTTGAAGTAACAGAAGTTGACGGCAACGAAGTGGTTGTTGACGGTAACCATATGTTAGCTGGTCAAACACTAACTTTCGAAGTAGAAGTTATGTCTACACGTGAAGCAACAGCAGAAGAGATCGAACACGGTCACATCCATCAAGGTGGTGGCTGTTGTGGTGGTCACGATCATGACCACGATCACGAAGAAGAAGGCGGCTGCTGTGGCGGCGGTAGCTGTGGTTCTCACTAATCATAAGCGCCTTCACTAGATAATCTTATCTAGCAAAGCTTTGAAAAGCGCAAGTTGAGTTTTCAACTTGCGCTTTTTGTTTATCTAAGGTGTAGTGCCAACCATACAAGGAATAACAGTTGGACAAAGCGATGACGAAACCTTTCTCGATTGCCATTCATGGCGGTGCAGGCACCATCTTGCGTGAACAGATGAGCGATGAGCTGCAACAATCCATCTTGGCGGATTTAGAAGCTGCGGTAAAAGCGGGAGATCAAATTCTAGAAACGGGCGGTGAAGCCTTAGATGCCGTCGTAGCGGCAGTGAAAGTATTGGAAGACTCTCCTAACTTTAATGCGGGTAAAGGCTCAGTGCTGACCAACAACGAAATGGTTGAAATGGACGCTTCTGTGATGGATGGGCGAAACCTTGCAGCAGGTGCGGTCGCTGGGGTTCGTCATATCAGAAACCCAATTGAACTCGCTCGTGACGTGATGCGAAACAGCAATCATGTGTTGTTGGTGGGTGAGGGCGCAGAGACGTTTGCTTTTGAGCAAGGCCATGAGTATACCGAGCAAGATTACTTCTTTACTGATCGCCGATATGAGCAGTTGCTGTCTATGCGTGAGAAAGGACTATTTGCTTTGTCGGAATCTCGTTACCCAGATGACCGTAAGCACGGTACGGTTGGTGCGGTGGCATTGGACCAACAAGGCAACTTAGCCGCTGCCACCAGTACGGGTGGCGTGACGAATAAGAAATACAACCGAGTCGGAGATTCGGCTCTGATTGGTTGTGGTACGGTGGCCGAAAATGGCGTTGTGGCAGTTTCCACTACGGGTGTCGGTGAGTTCTTTATTCGTAAACGTGTTGCGGAAGACGTTGCAGCACGTATGCGTTACTTACAAGAAGATATTCATACGGCTTGTGAACACATTATCCAAGGTGCTCTCAAACAGATGGGCGGAGAGGGCGGTTTGATTGCCATTGATGCTAAAGGTGAGATGCACTTTGCGATGAACAGTTCTGGCATGTACCGAGCAGGCATTAATACGCAAGGCGAGCTGAGCGTTAAAATCTACGCCGACGAATAGCTTCCTCTTGAGTACCTTCTTAAGTAATTAATACAACAAAGCCCAGAACATGTTCTGGGCTTTATGCTATTTGAGCCTGCATTTTAATAATGCGGTGGTGGGGTTTCTTCTGACGGATCGGCTAAATTCGACGAGTCCATATTTTTTACTTTACCTACCACATATTTCATCTGATCGAGCATCTTGGTAATTTGCAGTTGTTGCTGCGATAAAGCGCCGTTCAGATCTTCAATAGTCTGTTCTTGGAACGCAAGCTGACATTCTAAGTCATTAATGCGTGCTTCCAATTGCTGAATGATTTTTTCTGTCATGATCCGTTCTCTAACTGCCAAGCTTGGGCAATACCTGCTGAAGTAGCAGTAATTACGCGTTGTTTTGAATCAAAGGCTGCATCATACACGACCGCACGGGGAGGGCGAGTGTCTTTTTTGGGCTCCACTTCAAATCCACTCATTCGTTTTCCGGTTTGAGTATCCCATATCGACACACGGCCAGAAGGGCTTCCTGTGACTAGTTGAGTCCCGTCGTCAGAAAATCGTGCGGTAGAGAAAATTAATTGGCGTGACCAACTGCTCAACTGTGTGACTTCTTGTCCAGTTTTTAAATCCCAAACAATCGCTTGGTTTCCGCCATCAGATGTCATTGCTAATTTTCCATCTCTTTGCAGGGCCACGCGAACAATTCGTTGTTCATGTTCGAAGATTCGTAGTACTTGTCCGGTTTCGGTGTCCCACAGATACGCTTTATAGTCATTACCTCCGGTTAGGGCGAAGCGCCCATTAGGAGAAATGGCCACGGAATTGACTTTTTCACGATGTGCAAGGAACTCCATGCGACGCCCGGTGACTAAGTTGACATAAATTGCTTTACCGTTGGATAACCCAAGCAGAACTTGTTCACCATTACTGGTGATATCAACGTCGCGAATGAGCGCATCAGAGATAGACCAAAGGCCTTCGGATTGCGTCCAGCCTAGGTCCCAAACTGCGAAGTTCATTTGGCTTGCTGTAATTGCGTAGCGACCATTGTCAGATATGCGGATATGGGAAACCACATTGGCATCGGCATCGAGTTCACCCAGGTTGGCTAGTTGTTCATTTTGCTCTAGGTCCCACAACATCAAATGACGTTGTTGAGAATAGAGCAGAGCAAACCGCCCATCTCTGCTAAGTGCGAAGCTCGTCGCACCTTGAGGTTCTATCGGCCAACGCTGCACTTCACGCTCGGCGAAAAAGCAACCATTTAACGTGGTGATGACAATTAAATATAGGAATAAATGAAAAATTCTTTGCATCACATCTAATAATCCGGTTTGTGTCTTAAGACATATAGCTAGTATATTGGTATAACGATTGTCTTCACTAGTCTCATAGAAGATTTGTGCACAACAACCAATGGCAGAGCCATTATTGGGAGAATTTAATGAAATCAGTTTTAAAAGTGTCGCTACTTGCTGCAACAGTTATGCTAGCGGTAGGTTGTCAGAAAGAAGAAACTAAAACAGAAACCGCACCTCAAGCAGAACAAGTTCAAGCAGAAACCGGTAAAGCGGTTCACTTTAAAACCGACGACGACAAAGCGGCATACGCAATCGGTGTTTCATTTGCTAACTACCTAAGCACAAGCATCGACAAGCCAAGCGAAATAGGCATTAATCTTAACAAAGATTTGGTACTAAAAGGTATCGAAGACGTCTTCAAAGGCAATGCTGAATTGAATGAAGAAGAAACACGTGCAGCACTAGAATCTCTAGACAAGCGTGTTGCAGAAAAGATGCAAGCACAAGCGGCTGAGAAAGCAGCTGAAGCGAAAAAAGCTGGCGATGACTTCCGTGCTGAGTTTGAGAAGCAAGAAGGCGTAGTGAAGACAGATACAGGTCTTCTATACCAAGTAATGACACCAGCTGAAGGTGAGAAGCCAAAAGACACTGATACGGTTCAAGTACACTACAAAGGTACTCTGATCGACGGTACTCAGTTCGACAGCTCATACGATCGTGGTGAACCTGCAACGTTCCCACTTAACCGTGTAATCCCAGGTTGGACAGAGGGTGTTCAGCTAATGTCTGTGGGTTCTAAATTCAAATTCGTTATCCCGCCAGAGCTAGCATACGGTGACCAAGACACACCAAGCATTCCTGCTAACTCAACGCTAGTATTTGAAGTTGAGCTGCTAAAAGTTGAGAACGACAACGCAGAGCAATAACAATAAGCTGCGATAAGTTATTGAAAAAGGTCCGTTTAACGGGCCTTTTTTGTTCTAGGTCACTAGTTGGTGAGTTTGCTAGGTTGCTTTTCAAATTTTCTGATAAACTTACACCAATTTGTTGATTTTTCGCTCGAAGGCTTATGACAACTACAGAAACAATAAACGCGGAGATGTTGCTCGAAATGGAATCCGTTAACGTGATGCCGTTTACCGAGCACGACAAAATCATTTTAAGATCTTATGAGGCGGTCGTGGATGGTATCGCCAGCCTGATAGGTCCATTTTGTGAAATCGTTCTTCACTCTCTAGAAGACTTAAATACCTCTGCAATTAAAATCGCTAACGGTGAAAACACGGGGCGCCAAGTCGGCTCACCAATCACTGATTTAGCGCTTAAGATGCTAAAAGACATCGAAGGCTCGGAGCGCAACTTCTCACGTTCGTACTTTACCCGTGCAAAAGGTGGCGTGTTGATGAAGTCGATTACTGTCGCCATTCGTAATGGCGAAAATCGCGTGATTGGTCTGTTGTGTATCAACGTCAACTTGGATGCGCCTTTCTCGCAAGTTCTTCAGTCTTTCATGCCGACGCAAGAAGCGAAAGAAGCGGCTTCCTCGGTCAACTTTGCTAGTGACGTAGAAGAGCTGGTGGACCAAACTGTTGAACGCACCATCGAAGAGATCAATGCGGATAAATCCGTGTCTAACAACACCAAAAATCGCCAGATCGTGATGGAGTTGTACGACAAAGGTATCTTCGATATTAAAGATGCCATCAACCGTGTCGCGGATCGCCTTAATATTTCAAAACACACCGTTTACTTGTACATTCGTCAACGTAAAACCGAGGATGATGAAAGGTGAGTAAACTGACTTACACGTTAGTGGTGAATGGTCCCGTTTATGGCAGCCAGTCAGCGCGCAGTGCTTATCAGTTCGCCCAAGCGGTGATAGAGCAAGGCCATCAGCTAGTGAGCGTCTTCTTTTATCAAGATGGTGTGACTAATGGTACTGCTTTGAGTGTGCCAGCCAACGATGAATTTGATCTCAATAAGGCGTGGCAGTCTTTGGCTAAAGAGCATGGTGTTCGCCTAGAAACTTGTGTCGCGGCCGCTTTGCGTCGCGGGATTGTAAGTGAAGAAGAAGCGAATCAACATGGTTTGGTTCAGAACAATCTAGCCGATGGTTTTGAACAAGCAGGCTTAGGTAGCCTAGCTGAAGCGATGTTAACCCAAGACAGAGTGGTACAGTTTTGAGTCAGTTAACTTATCTATTTCGTAGTGCGCCACATGGCTGTGCAGCTGGTCGTGAAGGTGTGGATGCACTGTTAGCTGCGTCGGCTTACTGTGAAGATATCAGCGTCATTTTCATGGGTGACGGGGTATACCAGCTTCTACTCGGACAAGACCCCAACAATATTTTGAGTAAAGATTACGCGCCGATGTTAAAGCTTTTCGATTTATACGACATCGAACAAGTCTTTGTGTGTTCAGAGTCGTTAACCCAGCGAGGTTTGGCGCAAGCGGATTTAGTCATTGAAGCCCAAGCGTTAAGCTCAGAACAGCTCAAAGATAAGTTACAACACGCTGGCAAGCTACTGTCTTTTTGAGGAAGGTATGTTACACATCATAAAAACAGTCTCTGCTCTAGAAGACGCCATGCCCTTATGCAGTGAACAGGATGACATCTTACTTATAGAAGATGCAGTGTACGCTGCTAACTCGCAACATAAAGCATTTTCCCATCTAAAAAACCGCAGCGTATTTGTGTTAGAGAGCGATGCGCAAGCTCGCGGTATTGCAAATCGTATCAGTCCATCGCTGACGATTGTGAATTACTCAGGCTTCGTTGAACTAACAGCAAAACAGGATAAATCCCTAACTTGGGATTGAACAAGATTTGCTGTCGACAAAGCTTTACGGATGAATTGTTCTAATTGAACAAAAAAGATCCGTATATTTCTTGACACACCTCTCACTGCTGCATAGAATTTTGCGTCCCTAACTGCATTGGCAGTTGGGGATAGATTTTTCACAAAGCTTACTTTCAAGTAAATCAGGAGCTAGTTAATGGCAACTATTAACCAGTTGGTACGTAAGCCACGTGCAAAGCAAGTTGTTAAAAGCAACGTGCCTGCACTAGAAGCGTGCCCACAAAAACGTGGTGTATGTACTCGTGTTTACACTACTACACCTAAAAAACCTAACTCAGCACTTCGTAAAGTTTGTCGTGTACGTCTGACAAACGGCTTCGAAGTTACATCGTACATCGGCGGTGAAGGTCACAACCTTCAAGAGCACTCAGTTGTTCTAATCCGTGGTGGTCGTGTTAAAGACCTTCCAGGTGTGCGTTACCACACTGTTCGCGGCGCACTAGACTGTGCTGGCGTAAATGACCGTAAACAAGGTCGTTCTAAGTACGGTGTGAAGCGTCCTAAGTCTTAATGGATTCCGTTAAGTAAGGCCAAACACTAAATTATTTTTAATTTTTTGAAAAAACTGAAAAGTTTTGGATAAAACCTGAAGAAGACAACGGAGATAAATCCATGCCACGTCGTCGCGTCATTGGTCAGCGTAAGATCCTTCCAGATCCAAAATTCAAATCTGAATTGCTGGCAAAATTCGTTAACATCCTAATGGTTGACGGTAAAAAATCTACTGCAGAGAAAATCGTTTACACTGCACTAGATGCTATGGCTGAAAAGTCTGGTAAAGACCACTTAGCTATTTTTGAAGAAGCTCTTGAAAACGTTCGCCCAGCGGTAGAGGTTAAATCTCGCCGTGTTGGTGGTTCAACTTACCAAGTACCTGTAGAAGTACGTCCGGTTCGCCGTAACGCACTTGCTATGCGTTGGTTGGTTGAAGCTGCGCGCAAGCGTGGTGAAAAATCTATGGCTCAACGCCTAGCTGCTGAAATGCTAGACGCGTCTGAGAACAAAGGTACTGCGGTTAAGAAACGTGAAGACGTTCACCGCATGGCTGACGCAAACAAAGCGTTCGCTCATTACCGTTGGTAATACCTTCTGTGCTGCGAGGTTCTCTCGCAGCACTTTTCTATACTCTAAGGTACACCTTAGTAAGAGGATACAATCGTGGCTCGTAAAACTCCTATTGAGCTATACCGTAATATCGGTATCTGTGCTCACGTAGATGCAGGAAAAACAACCACAACTGAGCGTATTCTGTTCTACACTGGCCTTTCTCACAAAATCGGCGAAGTTCACGATGGTGCAGCAACCATGGACTGGATGGAGCAGGAGCAGGAGCGTGGTATCACTATCACATCCGCTGCGACTACTACATTCTGGCGTGGTATGGAAGCACAGTTCCCTGAGCATCGCGTAAACATCATTGATACCCCTGGACACGTTGACTTTACTATCGAAGTAGAGCGTTCTCTTCGTGTACTTGATGGTGCTGTGGTTGTGTTCTGTGGCTCATCTGGTGTTGAACCTCAGTCTGAAACTGTATGGCGTCAAGCAGACAAATACCACGTTCCACGTTTGGTATTTGTAAACAAGATGGACCGTGCGGGCGCAGACTTCCTACGCGTTGTGAACCAAATTAAGAATCGTCTTGGTGCGACTCCTGTTCCAATCCAGCTGAACGTTGGTGCGGAAGATGAGTTCAGAGGTGTCATCGACCTTATCAAGATGAAAATGATCAACTGGAATGATGCCGATCAAGGCACTTCGTTTACTTACGAAGACATCCCGGCTGACATGATTGAACTTGCTGAAGAGTGGCGCAACCACATGGTTGAATCCGCTGCTGAAGCTAGCGAAGAGCTGATGGACAAGTACCTTGAAGAAGGTGAATTGACTGAAGCTGAGCTCAAACAAGCTCTACGTACTCGCACACTAAATAACGAAATCGTACTGGCTACTTGTGGTAGTGCGTTCAAGAACAAAGGTGTTCAAGCGGTACTGGATGCAGTAGTTGAGTTCTTGCCATCGCCTGTTGACGTACCTGCAATTAAAGGTGTCGACGAAAGAGAAAATGAAGTTGAGCGTCATGCTGACGACAACGAACCTTTCTCAGCGCTAGCGTTTAAGATTGCGACTGACCCATTCGTGGGCACGCTAACTTTCATGCGTGTTTACTCCGGTGTTGTAAACTCGGGTGACGCTGTTTACAACTCAGTAAAAGAGAAGAAAGAGCGTTTCGGTCGTATCGTTCAGATGCATGCGAATAAGCGTGAAGAAGTGAAAGAAGTTCGCGCTGGTGATATTGCAGCTGCTATCGGTCTGAAAGACGTAACAACAGGTGACACACTGTGTGATCAGAACCACAAAGTGATTCTAGAACGCATGGAGTTCCCTGAACCAGTTATTCAGATTGCTGTAGAGCCTCGTTCTAAGGCAGACCAAGAGAAAATGGCTATCGCGCTAGGTAAACTAGCAGCGGAAGATCCATCATTCCGCGTGGAAACGGACGACGAATCAGGTCAGACTCTGATCTCTGGTATGGGTGAACTTCACCTAGACATTATCGTTGATCGTATGAAGCGTGAATTCAGCGTTGATTGTAACGTTGGTAAACCTCAGGTTGCTTACCGTGAAACCATTCGTGGTAAAGCGGAAGTTGAAGGTAAGTTTGTTCGTCAATCAGGTGGTCGTGGTCAATACGGTCATGTTTGGGTCAAACTTGAGCCTTCTGAGCCTGGTGAAGGTTTCGTATTCGTAGACGAAATCGTGGGCGGTGTGATTCCTAAGGAATACATCAGTTCGGTATCGAAAGGTATCGAAGAGCAAATGAATAGTGGTGTTCTAGCGGGTTACCCTGTACTAGATATTAAAGCTACACTATTTGATGGTTCTTACCACGATGTAGACTCAAGCGAGATGGCGTTTAAGATCGCTGGCTCGATGGCATTCAAGAAAGGTGCACTAGAAGCACAACCTGTGATTCTAGAACCTATGATGAATGTCGAAGTAACCACTCCGGAAGACTGGATGGGTGACGTTGTTGGTGACCTAAACCGTCGTCGCGGTATCATTGAAGGCATGGACGAAGGTGTGGCTGGTCTTAAGATCATCCGTGCTCAAGTACCACTATCCGAAATGTTCGGTTACGCAACTGATCTACGTTCTGCAACTCAAGGCCGTGCGTCTTACTCTATGGAGTTTCACGAGTACGCTGAAGTGCCGAAAAACTTCGCAGATAAAATTATTGCAGAGCGTGGTTACTAATTGACGATTGAACTGCAAAAAGTTTACGACTTTTTGCGAGATCAGGGCGTCCAAATATTGCGCTAACGGGCGTTGGCGCATAAAATAACAATTTCTGGCGCGTCGTCGATCAATAATGATCACGACGAATCATAACTAGGAAGGAACACGATCGTGTCTAAAGAAAAATTTGAACGTACGAAACCGCACGTTAACGTTGGTACTATCGGCCACGTTGACCACGGTAAAACA
>NZ_JAWOTD010000031.1:0-46527 GCF_033338715.1 Vibrio sp. Vb1337
ATCCCAACAATGTTGGTTTTGATCACCGTATCTTTCTTTCTTATGCGCTTTGCACCGGGAAACCCTTTCTCGACAGAGCGTCCATTGCCACCCGAAGTAATGGCAAATATCGAAGCTAAATATGGCTTGGATAAACCTGTATTTGAACAATACACCACGTATTTGACCAATGTTATCCAAGGTGATTTCGGACCGTCATTTAAATACCTTGATTACTCAGTAAACGAGCTGATCGCGGTTGCCTTACCAGTTTCGGCTAAAGTGGGCTTCATCGCCTTTATCTTTACTTTGATAATGGGGGTTACCGTCGGTACCATTGCTGCGCTCAAGCAAAATACTTGGATTGATTACACCATTATGTCGACTGCGATGCTTGGTGTGGTAATGCCATCCTTTGTATTAGCGCCTGCGCTTATCTACATATTCTCGCTTCACTGGAATATCTTCCCTGCGGGCGGTTGGCAAGATGGTAGCTGGCAGTATTTAGTGCTTCCTGTTATTGGTATGTCGCTACTGTATGTTGCTACTTTTGCTCGTATTACGCGTGGTTCGATGATCGAAACCTTAAACAGTAACTTTATTCGTACGGCACGTGCTAAAGGTCTAAGTTACCGTTACATCATTATCAAACATGCTCTGAAGCCGGCACTTCTCCCTGTTGTTTCTTACATGGGTCCAGCTTTCGTAGGTATCATCACCGGTTCCGTTGTTATCGAAACCATTTTTGGTCTGCCTGGTATTGGTAAACTATTCGTTAACGCTGCGTTTAACCGTGACTACTCGCTAGTAATGGGGGTAACCATTCTGATTGGTTTCCTATTTATTCTATTCAACGCGATTGTAGATATTTTACTTGCAATGATTGACCCGAAAATTCGCTACTAACAGGGACGTTTGGTTATGTTAACGAAAAAAGAAAACCTAGAAGCGATTGAGAAATTCTCCGAAAACTTGGAGATTGAAGGTCGCAGTCTTTGGCAAGATGCTCGTATCCGTTTCATGCGCAACAAAGCGGCGATGGTGAGCTTATTCCTTCTTGTTCTAATGACGTTGGCGGTTATTATCCTGCCAATGATCGCACCGTACACATTTGATGATACTGACTGGTACGCGATGCACGTTGCACCGAATGCTGACCATTGGTTTGGTACTGACAGCTTAGGCCGTGATTTATACGTGCGTACGCTAATTGGAGGTCGTATTTCGTTGATGGTAGGTGTTATGGGTGCATTTGTAGCGGTACTGATTGGTACGCTCTACGGCGCAGCATCTGGTTTCATCGGCGGTAAAGTTGACCGCGTAATGATGCGTATTCTAGAAATTTTATACGCGGTACCGTTTATGTTCCTGGTGATTGTACTGGTAACATTCTTCGGTCGTAACATCATGCTGATCTTCGTTGCGATTGGTGCTATCGCATGGCTAGATATGGCGCGTATCGTACGTGGTCAGACTCTTAGTCTACGTAGCAAGGAGTTTATCGAAGCAGCACATGTGTGTGGTGTAAGCAACTGGAAAATCATTACTCGTCATATCGTACCGAACGTACTGGGTATTGTAGCGGTATACTCTACGCTGCTTATCCCAAGTATGATTCTAACGGAATCATTCCTATCATTCCTTGGTCTTGGTGTTCAGGAACCAATGACAAGTTGGGGCGCTCTTCTACAAGAAGGTGCACAGACGATGGAAGTAGCAATCTGGCAGCTGGCATTCCCAGCAGTGTTCATGGTTGTGACGCTATTCTGCTTCAACTACGTTGGTGACGGCCTGCGCGATGCGCTGGATCCAAAAGACAGATAATTAAAAGATAAGATTAAGGAAGCAATGATGAGCTTATTAGATGTCAAAGATCTGCGCGTCGAATTCACCACGCAAGATGGTATCGTAACCGCAGTAAACGATTTGAACTTCTCTCTCAACCAAGGCGAAACCTTAGGTATCGTTGGAGAGTCGGGATCAGGTAAATCTCAAACCGTATTCGCAATCATGGGCCTTTTGGCTAAGAACGGTATTATTTCTGGTAGCGCAAAGTTTGAAGGCAAAGAAATCCTAAACTTACCGGAAAAAGAACTGAACAAAGTGCGTGCGGAACAGATCGCAATGATCTTCCAAGACCCAATGACATCACTGAACCCTTACATGAAAGTGAGTGATCAGTTGATGGAAGTGCTTATGCTGCACAAAGGCATGGGCAAAGCGGAAGCATTTGAAGAATCAGTACGCATGCTGGAAGCGGTAAAAATCCCTGAAGCGCGTAAGCGTATCACGATGTACCCGCATGAGTTTTCAGGCGGTATGCGTCAGCGTGTAATGATCGCGATGGCGTTGTTATGTCGTCCTAAACTGCTTATTGCCGATGAGCCAACAACAGCACTTGATGTGACGGTACAAGCACAGATCATGGACTTGTTGAATGAGCTGAAATCTGAGTTCAACACAGCGATCATCATGATCACGCACGACCTTGGTGTGGTTGCAGGTTCGTGTGACAAGGTGCTGGTGATGTATGCAGGCCGTACTATGGAGTACGGCAACGTAAACGAAATTTTCTACAATCCAAGCCATCCTTATGCGGAGGGGCTGCTGAAGGCGATTCCTCGCCTCGATACTGAGGGTGAAATTCTGCCGACCATTCCTGGTAATCCACCAAACTTGCTTCGTCTACCGCCGGGCTGCCCTTATCAAGAGCGCTGTCACCGTGTGATGGATCGTTGTAAGCGCGAGGCGCCAATTCTGACACCATTTGGTGATGGTCGTCAGCGTGCATGTTTTTCTGAATGGGAGGCTTGGAACAAATGAACGCAGTAGACAAAAAACTAATTCTGGACATTTCTGAGCTGAAAGTTCACTTCAGCATTGCCTCAAAGTCGGCATGGCCGTGGTCAAAGCCTTCGAGCCTGAAAGCGGTAGATGGCGTGAACGTTCGACTATACGAAGGGGAAACGCTTGGTGTAGTAGGTGAATCAGGTTGTGGTAAATCGACGTTTGCTCGTGCCATCATTGGTCTGGTTGAAGCTACTGACGGCCAAGTAGTTTGGTTGGGTCAAGACCTTACTAAAATGAAAAGCGTTCAGCGCCGTGAGACGCGTAAAGAAATTCAGATGATTTTCCAAGACCCATTGGCATCGCTGAATCCGCGTATGACTGTTGGTGATATCATTGCTGAACCTCTTGAGACATTCTATCCAGAACTGTCTAAGCAGGAAGTGAAAGATCGCGTTAAAGAGATGATGGCGAAAGTTGGCCTATTACCTAACGTGATTAACCGTTACCCACACGAGTTCTCGGGTGGTCAGTGTCAGCGTATCGGGATAGCGCGTGCGCTTATCCTTAAGCCTAAGATGATCATTTGTGACGAGCCAGTATCGGCGCTTGATGTATCTATTCAAGCTCAGGTGGTTAACCTGCTTAAAGAGATTCAAAAAGAGTTAGGGCTTTCTCTGGTATTCATTGCGCATGACTTGTCTGTCGTTAAACACATTTCAGATCGCGTTTTAGTTATGTATTTAGGTAATGCCGTGGAACTTGGCGAGGCCGAGGCTCTGTTTGCTGATCCTAAGCACCCATATACGCGTGCGCTGATGTCTGCGGTTCCGATCCCGGACCCGGATATTGAGCGCAATAAGAAAATCCAAATGCTAGAGGGTGATCTTCCTTCACCTATCAACCCACCGTCGGGTTGTGTATTCCGCACTCGTTGCCCACAAGCAACCGAAGAGTGTGCGAAGACGAAGCCAACCATTTTAGGTAATGACGTTCACGCGGTATCTTGTTTACACGTTAGTGTATAAATTCAGCCTGTGACGGGCTTAAGCGCGACACCTTCATCGGGTCGCGCTTTTTTTATGTGTCTGATTTATACATTCGAATTTCTTGAACATGATGTCCTAAGTTCGATGATTCTCTGTTTGATAGGAAACGCTAATATAGACACAAACAAAACGAGAGGAGAGCAATCATGGGTAAGTTGGTTGAAGGTGTTTGGCAAGATGTCTGGTATGACACAAAATCAAATGGTGGCAAATTTGTGCGCGAAGATGCCGGATTCCGTAACTGGGTTAAAAACGACCCTGATGCGGAATTTACACCAGAGTCCGGTCGATACCATTTGTATGTCTCTCTTGCTTGTCCGTGGGCACATCGAACCCTCATTTTCCGCAAGCTGAAAGGTTTAGAACCACATATTGATGTCACGGTCGTTTGCCCTGATATGCTCAGCCAAGGTTGGCAAATGGGGCTTCCTGAGCCATTGTTTGGTCACACGCGCATGTATCAAATTTACACGCAGGCCAAACCCGATTACACGGGCCGCGTAACCGTGCCTGTACTTTGGGATAAAAAGACCAATACTATTGTGTCAAACGAGTCGTCAGAGATCATTCGCATGTTCAATTCGGAATTCAATGCGTTAACAGGGAATCACGACGACTACTATCCAGATCATCTAAAACACGTTATTGATGAGTGGAACGATTTTGTTTATCCAAATGTCAACAACGGAGTGTATCGTTGTGGCTTCGCGACTACACAAGAGGCGTATGAAGAAGCGTTTGATTCTTTGTTTAATGCGTTAGATAAAATCGATGCTCACTTAGCGACGCATCGTTACTTAGCAGGGAACACAATTACTGAGGCTGATTGGCGTTTGTTTACGACTCTTATTCGTTTTGATGCGGTGTATGTGGGGCATTTCAAGTGTAACAAGCAGCGCATCGCAGACTACGAAAATATACAAGGCTACTTAAAAGAGTTATATCAAGTCGAAGGCGTCGAAGAAACGACGGATTTCTATCACATTAAACGCCACTACTACTTCAGCCACACTGGGATTAATCCGACGCAAGTTGTACCAAAAGGGCCTGATTTAGACCTAAATACTCCTCATGGAAGAGAAAGGATTGGCTAGTTTGCTGCTTCCATCGCAAATGAAAAAGTACTTAACGGTTAGCAATGCCGTTAAGTACTTTTGTGTCATCTAAATACCGGGAGTAGGAAGTTTACTTTTTCATTCATCGCCACCTTACTTAGCGCGTACGATGTCCATCACTAGCTTTCCGTCCACTTTTACAGGACCGTCCCCTTTAGCGCCGAGCGTATACTCAAACACACCAGTCTTCATGCCACCTTTCTCTCCGTGGACCATTAACATCAGCATATCGCCTGATTCTACTGGTTCCATCAAAATTGCATTTACGTTTTCATTCTTTCCCATTTTTAACGGAGCGTAGCCGATAACAGGACCAGGCTTCATTGATTCGTCTGTTCGGTGGACAACCATCCACCCATTGTCATCAGCATGAGCCATTTCAGCGGTCACCGTTCCTCCGGACATATCTTGATCGACGCCTTTAATACTCGGGGCGGAAAAGCTGAATGAAGAAAAACTAATCAGAAACGCAGCTAAACCAAACTTTATCAGTGATGTATTGATGAAATCCTTCATATATATTCCTTAGCAGTCAATGAGTTTGTGCATTGCAGTAGCTTTTACGTATTTCCTAGCAAAAAAGTTTAGCTAAAACGTAAATAATGTCGATAAATTGAACAGGGACCGTGCTGCTTTGGAGCCAATGCATTTTGGGGAGTGGGTCAATCGGTGTAAGAACAAGCACGAGCAATGTCGATTAGGTATGGGGGGCGATAGGGAGAAAAGCTTTGTGCACCAGTAATTATAGGTTGTGCAGTGATTGGTATAAAAAACAAATAAGTGTTCTGGCCAGCAATAGAAAAAGCCCTCGATGAATCGAGGGCTTTGTATCTATATCCAACTAGATGTCAGAAGCGATTATTTAGCTTCTTGGTCTGCTTGGATAGCTGTTAGAGCGATGGTGTACACGATGTCGTCTACTAGCGCGCCACGAGACAAGTCGTTTACAGGCTTACGCATACCTTGCAGCATTGGACCGATAGATACTAGGTCAGCTGAACGTTGTACCGCTTTATAAGTTGTGTTACCCGTGTTTAGGTCTGGGAATACAAATACTGTCGCTTTACCTGCAACTGGAGAGTTTGGTGCTTTAGAAGCAGCAACGTTTTCCATAATAGCAGCGTCGTACTGTAGAGGACCGTCAATGATAAGATCAGGACGTTTCTCTTGAGCCAGTTTTGTTGCTTCACGTACTTTATCAACGTCTGCACCCTTACCAGATTCACCAGTAGAGTAAGAGATCATTGCAACGCGTGGTTCGATACCAAATGCTGCTGCAGAGTCAGCAGATTGGATAGCAATTTCAGCAAGCTGTTCAGCAGTTGGATCTGGGTTGATTGCACAGTCACCGTAAACCAGTACTTGATCAGGCAGAAGCATGAAGAATACTGAAGATACGATAGACGCATTTGGTGCCGTCTTGATGATTTGGAACGGAGGAACGATAGTGTTCGCCGTAGTGTGAACAGCACCAGAAACTAGGCCGTCAACTTCGTCGTTCTCAAGCATCATTGTGCCTAGGAATACTGAATCTTGTAGCTTCTCACGAGCCACAACTTCAGTCATGCCTTTAGCACCGCGCAACTCAACTAGGCGAGCAACGTAGTTTTCACGAACAGCATCTGCATCAATGATGGTTACACCAGTACCTAGCTCAACGCCTTGTTGAGCCGCTACGCGACGGATTTCATCTGGGTTACCTAGAAGTACACAGTCTGCAATGCCGCGTTCAGCACAGATTGCTGCTGCTTTAACTGTGCGTGGTTCGTCACCTTCTGGAAGAACGATACGCTTACCTGCTTTACGAGCAAGTTCAGTTAGCTGGTAACGGAACGCTGGTGGGCTTAGACGACGAGACTTCTGAGTGCCTTCAGTCATAGACTCGATCCAGTTACCGTCGATGTGGCCAGCAACGTGTTCGTTGATGAACTCGATACGCTCTTTATCGTCTGCAGGTACTTCGATGCTGAAGCTCTGTAGGTTTAGAGACGTTTGCCAAGTGTTACCTTGAGCTTTGAAGATAGGTAGACCAGTGTCGAATGCTGGTTTACATAGGCCTTCGATTTCGCTAGGGATATCGTAACCGCCAGTTAGCAGTACTGCACCAATATCCACACCGTTCATTGCAGCAAGAGAAGCAGCAACGATAACATCAGGACGGTCTGCAGAAGTAACAAGTAGAGAACCCGGTTTGAAGTGCTCAATCATGTTTGGCAGAGAACGCGCACAGAAAGTGATGCTCTTGATGCGACGAGTGTTGATGTCACCTTCGTTGATGATATCTGCTTTCAGGTGTTTAGCCATGTCGATTGCACGAGTCGCAATCAGATCAATGCTCCATGGCACACAACCTAGTACACGAATTGGAGAAGTGTTGAAAATTTCCATCACTTTCAATTCGTTTTGTTTCGCGCTGTCTGCATCGTCAAAGATTTCAGATAGGTCAGGGCGAGTACGGCCAGCTTCGTCAACAGGAGCGTTTAGCTTGTTGATGATAACGCCAGAGATGTTTTTGTTTTTAGTGCCGCCGAAGTTAGAACATGCTACTTCGATACGCTCTTTCAGTTGCGCAGGGTTATCAGTACCTGGAGTCGCAACTAGCACGATTTCTGCACCAAGTGTTGCCGCGATTTCCGCGTTTACTTGGTTTGCAAATGGGTGCTTACGAGTAGGTACAAGACCTTCGATTAGCGTAACGTCTGCGTCTTTGTTGATTTGGTTGTAACGTTCAACAACGGTTTCTAGCAGCTCGTCCATGTTGTCGTTACCGATTAGGCTTTCAGCAACAGACATCGCCATTGGTTCACCGATCTTCATATCGCTGTTACGACCAACGATAGTTGAAGTCAGATCTGGTTGATCACCACCTGAACGTGGCTGACAGATTGGCTTGTAGAAAGAAACTTTAACGCCTTTACGCTCCATAGCGCGAAGAACACCCATGCTAACGCTTGTTAGGCCAACGCCTGCGCTAGTAGGGATAAGCATAATAGTACGAGACATTCGTAGAGTACCTTTAGCTATTTGGGGGATAAAAGCTCAACTCTTATTCCATGAAGCTCGAAGAATAGGAGTTGAGCCCCTAAGAAATTCGTTTGAATGAAAATCTGGCTAGCCGAGTGGCTAGCCAGGAATTCAATTAAAGACCTGTCAGGCGAGCAGTGTCTTCAGCGATGACTAGCTCTTCGTTAGTAGAGATAACCATTGCAGGGATACGGCTGTTTTCAGTCGTGATAACGCCTTCGCCGCCGAAGCGAGCTTTAAGGTTAGCTTCGCTATCTACTTCGATACCGAAGATGCCAAGACGGTTTAGAACCATTTCACGGATAGGGCCAGAGTTCTCGCCGATACCGCCAGTGAAAGTGATTGCGTCTAGACGGCCTTCCATTGAAGCAGTGTAGCCAGCAACGTATTTAGCTAGACGGTGGCAGAACACGTCCATTGCGCGTGTTGCTTCTTCTTTTTGACCGTAGTTGTCTTCAACGAAACGACAGTCAGAAGTCACTTCAGTTAGACCTTGAAGACCAGACTCTTTAGTTAGCATCGTGTTGATTTGATCAACAGAGTAACCTAGAGCGTCGTGTAGGTGGAAGACGATAGCAGGGTCGATGTCGCCACAGCGAGTACCCATTACCAGACCTTCAAGTGGAGTAAGACCCATAGAAGTGTCTACAGATTGACCGTTCTTGATCGCACATACAGATGCGCCGTTACCTAGGTGACAGTTGATGATGTTTACTTCTTCAACTGGTTTGTTTAGTAGGCCTGCAACTTCACGAGTGATGAACAAGTGAGAAGTACCGTGCATGCCGTAACGACGGATACCGTGTTCTTTGTATAGGTTGTATGGAAGAGCGTATAGGTAAGACTCTTCAGGCATAGTTTGGTGGAACGCAGTGTCAAATACAGCAACGTTTTTCAGCTCTGGGAAGTTTTTCTTAGCCGCTTCGATTCCGATGATGTGAGCAGGGTTATGAAGAGGTGCAAATGTTGCAGCGTCTTGAATACCTTTTAGAACTTCATCAGTAATTAGTGCAGATTGAGTGAACTGCTCGCCGCCGTGAACGATACGGTGACCGATTGCGCCTAGGTTAGCTTTAAGCTCTGGCTTAGAAGCAAGAATAGTTTCTACCATAAACGCTAGTGCTTCTTCGTGAGCTGCACCATTGCCTAGTTGAGCTTCGTGCTTGCCATCAAGTTTCCACTTGATGCGAGCTTCAGGAAGGTGAAGACACTCAGCAAGACCTGACAAGTGCTCGTCGCCGTTCTCGGCATCAACAACGGCAAATTTAAGAGAAGAACTACCGCAGTTTAAAACTAAAACTAGCTTAGACATGTATGACTACCTGTTATTCGTCTGATAAAAAATCAGTTAAAGAATGAAAAATTAATCACAAGAATAGCCGATACCCAGAAGGCTGCGTACTAATCCTGGTCAAAAATTGTTCTAATTCCATATAAAGAAATAGTGATGAACCCTTCCATCACTATGATGCGATCCGTGCAGATAGATATCTCGGAGTTGCTTAAATTGTAAATAACAGCAACAATGAGATTGAGGGTCTGCAAAGGATAGCGATAATAAGCAATGATAACAAAAAAAATTTGAAAGAATATTAACTTTCATCAATTTTTTGTACCTTCAGTTGAAATGTTCAACTATTTTTTAGTGAGAGAGCGGTATGAGTAATAAAGTCGGATTGATCCATAGCCTGAAAGATGGCCAGAATTACATGGAGATCTGGCCGGTTCGTAAAGAGCTAAGCGCCATATTTCCGGAACAGCGTATCATTAAGGCGACTCGCTTTGGCATTAAAGTCATGCCGGCCGTTGCTGCGATCAGCGTACTCACTCAAATGGCATTCAACAATTACCACGCGTTACCTCAATCCATTGTTGTCGCCTTGTTTGCGATTAGCTTGCCACTTCAAGGCATTTGGTGGCTTGGTGCTCGATCCAACACGAAATTGCCGCCTTCTTTGGCCTCTTGGTATCGGGAGTTGCATCAAAAAATTGTGGAAACAGGTTTTGCATTAGAGCCTGTCAAAGCTCGCCCTCGTTACAAAGAGCTTGCGATAATATTGAACCGAGCGTTTCGCCAGCTCGATAAATCGTCATTAGAGCGTTGGTTCTAATTTAAATTGTTTGAAATGGAGTGTGCACTGGCCGCTCCATTTTTGATCCTGCCTCTATTACCTACTTTGACGGTCGTTGATGAAGCGAGCGAAGCTTTGTTTACCAAAGATTCTTTCCGGATGAAGAAGTCCCCCGATCACAAATGTTGCTTTAGTGTTAAATCTTTCTTTTCTTTACTAAGACTTAGTAGTAATAATAAAAACAAGATGCGCAAGAAGTGCACAGTTATACGAACACAACAATACCGCCTTCAAACATTTGAATTCACGAGTCGATACACATATTGAAAGCTCGTGAAACAAGGACGAAGTCACATCAAGGAGTTATGATGAAAACGAAACGTTTATTAGCCACCGCCGTTCTATCTGCTACTGCTATTTTCTCTTCTACCAATGTACTGGCCGCCACTGCAACTGTCGCAGTTTCACAGATTGTCGAACACCCGGCGTTAGACGCGACGCGCCAAGGGTTACTTGATGGTTTGAAAGCGAAAGGCTACGAAGAAGGCAAAAATCTAGAATTTGATTATAAGACCGCACAGGGTAATCCAGCGATTGCGGTGCAAATTGCCCGTCAGTACGTCGGTGAAAATCCTGATGTGTTAGTTGGCATCGCGACACCTTCGGCACAAGCTTTGGTGTCGGCTACTCGCTCTATTCCTGTTGTCTTTACTGCGGTAACAGATCCGGTTGGTGCGAAATTGGTTAAGTCGATGGAACAACCAGGCAAAAACGTAACTGGCCTGTCTGATCTTTCACCCGTTGCTCAGCATGTCGATCTCATCCAAGAAATTCTTCCTCAGGTGAAAAGCATCGGGGTTGTATTTAATCCCGGTGAAGCTAATGCCGTGACTTTAGTTGAATTACTAAAAGAAAGCGCAAAAGCAAAAGGCATACAAGTGGTTGAAGCGACCGCACTAAAAAGTGCTGATGTTCAGTCTGCGACTCAAGCGATTGCAGCGAAATCAGACATTCTTTACGCCCCAACAGACAATACAGTTGCAAGTGCGATTGAAGGGATGATTGTGGCAGCGAATCAAGCGAAGAAACCTGTATTTGGTGGCGCGACGTCGTATGTCGAAAAGGGTGCAATTGCAGGCTTAGGTTTTGACTACTACCAGGTTGGTGTACAAACCGCGGATTACGTGGCGGCGATTCTTGATGGTCAAGAACCAGGCAAGCTGGATGTAAAAGTCGCGACGGGCTCTGACCTTGTTATTAATGAAAGCGCAGCATCTAAGCTCGGTATCAAGCTGCCAAGTTCTGTGATTGAACGTGCGACAAGCATGCAATAAGTAACGCTTTTTGGGGTTAAGCCTGTCACGTTGGTTGATAGAGGCTTGCCCCAAAACTGATACTCTCCAGATTTCTCGTGTAAAGCATTCTGCTAGAGAAGAAGGGGAGTATACGTTAGAAGTCTTAAGTTCAGGTTGGTATTAGCCAGCCTGAGCATGCAGAAAGGAGCAGTTATGTCTGCATTTGCTTTTTTTGGCGCACTCGAAATTGGCTTGATTTATGGCCTAGTCGCTCTGGGTGTGTATCTTACGTTCCGTGTTCTCGATTTCCCCGATTTGAGTGTGGATGGCAGCTTTCCAATGGGAGCTGCGGTGGCTGCAACGGCGATTGTCGCAGGTATTAATCCTTGGTTTGCGACAATAATGGCGATGATAGCTGGTAGTATGACGGGGTGGGTAACCGCTTTTCTGGCTGTTCGGTGTGGTATTTTACACTTGTTAGCTTCCATTCTTACCATGATCGCTGCATTTTCAATTAATATTCGTATTATGGGCAAACCTAATATGGCGTTGCTTGGAGAGGATACTATTCTCACTCCGTTTGAAGCATTGGGCGATGCGATGTTTATTCGCCCTCTGGTTGTTGGGGTCTTAGTTCTTCTGTCCGCTTTCTTTGTCATTCGCCTGCTGAACAGCGACTTTGGTCTTGGTTTACGAGCCACGGGTGTGAATGCGCGTATGGTTTCTGCGCAAGGGGCTAGCACTGGCTTTTATACCTACTTTGGCTTGGCTTTATCCAACGGGTTTGTGGGATTCGCAGGCGCGTTGTTTGCACAAACGAACAGCTTTGCGGATGTGACCTCTGGCGTGGGCACCATTGTCGTTGGTTTGGCTGCTGTGATTTTGGGGCAGACCCTTATTCCCGGGCGCAAGATTTGGGTTGCGGTATTTGCGGTCATCATCGGTTCGGTACTTTATCGTCTTGCAGTGGCTTTCGCTTTGAGTTCTGGCATGTTTGGTTTACAAGCTTCAGACCTCAACCTGGTTACCGCAGTATTGGTGGCTGTGGCGCTTATTGCTCCAAAGCTAAAACAGAGCATGAGAGCGAAACAACGCGTTACTGATGCCAAACAAGCGGCATCAAAAAATGGTTCTGGGGAGGCATTATGATCGAACTAAATAACATTCAGGTCACGTTCAACCCAGGGACGATTTTGGAAAATCGTGCATTGAAAGGCGTCTCTTTAGAGGTTCCAGAGCATCAATTTCTTACCGTGATTGGTTCTAATGGCGCAGGAAAATCGACGTTGCTTGGTGCGGTGACAGGTGAGACGCCGATGATAGGTGGTCAGGTGATCATTGATGGCAAAGACGTCACCAAGCAGACGATAGCCCAACGTGCGACGCAATGTGCCCGAGTGTTTCAAGATCCATTGGCCGGGACTTGTGGTGAACTGACGATAGAAGAGAACATGGCTCTAGCGCACATGCGTGGTAAAAAACGCAGCTGGGGGTTGGCGCTCTCTACTAAACGTCGCAAGCTGTTCCAAGAGAGAATTAGCATCCTTGGTCTTGGTTTAGAAGACCGCTTGGGCGATAGCATTGGGTTGCTGTCTGGTGGGCAACGACAAGCCGTTAGCCTTGTGATGGCGACGTTATCGGAGAGTAAGTTGTTATTGCTTGATGAACACACGGCTGCGCTTGATCCTCGTATGGCGGCGTTTGTTATCGACTTAACTAAACGTATTGTCGATGAGTTCGACTTAACCGTGATGATGGTGACGCATTCGATGAAAGACGCATTAGCATGTGGCGATAGGACCGTAATGCTTCACCAAGGTGAAATTGTGCTTGATGTGGCTGGAGAGCAGCGTGCTAACATGCAAGTACCAGACTTGTTGGATATGTTCTCCAAAGTGCGTGGTGAAGAGCTGGCAGATGACAGTCTTTTGTTGAACTAAGCGGTATCCGACAAGTCACTACGCCTACTAAGTGTGATCCTCCTTGGGAAAATTGGCTGATATGTCAACTCGCAGGGAGGATTTCTTGTCTCTAATTTTTCAATAACATAGTGGCATATCCGATGACGAGGAGTGCCCATAATGAACCTGCCATTTATTTTTCATAGTCAAACTATTGATGGTTTAGCTTTTAATGACGAGCAAGTTACAGTCAGACTGAAAACCGAGACATTGGATTTTGATTCCGTCTATGTGCGTATTGAGCCGGACAATGAAGAATATCTGGTCGACATGGCTCAAGTAGGAACGTCTGGTGAATTATTACTATGGGAGGCATCGTTTCGACCAAATCAAGATCGAGATGTCACACATTATGTGTTTAAGCTCCTCAAAGACGGACAACAATACTGGCTCGATGCACGAGGCGTACAAAAGCGTATTCCACCCAAAGAGTTCCACTTTAAGTTGAATGTGGAGCATCAACCACCAAGCTGGGTCCAAGAGCAAGTTTTCTATCAAATCTTTCCTGACCGTTTTTCTGCTAGTAAAAGTGAGTCCGATATTCGCCACGCTTATGCTCAGTATGATTCTGCATCGATCGTCAAGGCGTGGGGAGACGCGGTAGGCTCTCACCAAAATACCGGGGCGCGTGAATTCTTTGGCGGCGACCTCAAAGGTGTAGAACAAAAGTTGGACTATCTTGAACAGCTCGGCGTTACTGCGCTTTATTTCAATCCGATCTTTTCTTCACCAAGTAATCATAAATACGACACCACTGATTACTTCACTGTTGACCCTATGTTCGGCACCAACGATCAGTTTGCTGAACTGTGTGAGAAAATCCGTGGTAAGAATATGAAGATTGTCTTAGACGCGGTGTTTAACCACACGTCAGTGCATCATCCTTGGTTTGATATCCAACAAAAAGGAGAAGGAGCATATGGCAATCCGCAGTCAAAGTTCCGTGATTACTACTTTTTCGAAGGCGAAACCAATCACTACATTGGTTGGAAAGGCATTGGTAACTTACCGGTTCTGAACTTCGAAAATGAACAGGTGCGCGACTACATCTACCAAAGTGAAGATTCTGTCATCAAGTATTGGCTGAAGCCACCGTACTTGGTTGATGGCTGGCGGTTTGATGTAATCCATATGCTTGGCGAAGGGGACGGCGCGAAAAACAATGCTCATTATGTGGCAGCGTTTCGTAATGCGACTAAGTCAGTAAACCCGAATGCTTATGTGTTAGGTGAGCACTTTTTTGAAGCAACGCAGTGGTTGCAAGGTGATCAAGAGGATGGGGCGATGAACTACTACGGTTTTGCTCATCCAGTCCGAGCTTTTATCGCACGACAAGATATTATGTACGATCCAATCAACATTGATGGTTTGGAGTTTAAAGCATGGTTGGACGAAGCCAGAGCAAAAATCCCATTTTCTAATCAGCTATCGCAGCTAAATCAACTCGATAGTCACGATACTGCTCGGTTTATCACATTGGTTGATGGTGATAAGCGTAAAATGAACATCGCGCTAGCAATGCTTATGACTTACGTTGGCACGCCTTGTATTTACTACGGGAGTGAAGTCGGTCTAGAAGGAGGGCTAGACCCGGATAATCGTCGTTGTTTTCCTTGGAATGAAATTGAAAGTTCACAATGGCTATCGCTTTACCAACAATGGATCAAGATACGTAAACAATGTAAGCCTTTACAGTCGGGCTGTATTCAATGGCTTCATTGCACTAACAACCAGTTGGCGTACGCACGTGTACTGGGTCGCGAAGCAGTCGTTGTTATGATTAATCTCAGTGGTAATGAATGTTCAATCGATTTACCTATGTGGCAACTGGGCTTGGAGGTTAGCCAAGTTATATCGTTGTTAGATGACACAGAACAGGTTGATTATAAAGGTCATATCTCTGTCAATATGTCGGCACAGAGCTGCAAATTATGGCGACTAAAGTGACACCACACTCTATATTGATTAAACTCCTTTAATATATAAACGGTCTCAAACAGCGCGCACACATTTGTTTGGTCTCTTGTTATCTGGTGCTGCATTGCATGCGTCACCAGATAACGAGTATCAATTTAATAGCAGTCATAAGAGACTATTGACCTTTCATATGCATGGTACTCAATGGTAAACCAAAGGCGATTTAGCCTCTCATTTGTCATCTTTTTTCCTCTGGCGTTATTTGTAGTGGTTTTACTCGTGACAACGAAAAATTACTATGATGCGGTTAACCGCTATATCGATTCTGAGTATTCGCGTATCGAGCGTGCAATGTCTCGCGGTATTAAAGTACTCACGGCTTTAGATTACAGCTTCACCAACTATACCAATTACGCTAACCCACTGTTTGAAGAACATAATTCTTTAGTCAAAGAAGGGCTTTGTTATCTTTGGCCTATAGATGTGTTATTACTCGAAAGTGTTTATAGTGAAGGGTTACCTGCGGTTGACCTGGATTATATGATCGTAGGGGACGAAAGCTTATGTCAGCAAGGTTCAACGATTAACCAGTTAGCTGAACAAAAGGCGGGTTTTGCGCCGTCATTGTCATTTCTGCACGATATTGAATCGCACATTGTTGGAATCCATTACATTGACAAGCGCGGTTACGTTATCTCCTCACCCGATACCTACGCAAAAAATTTCACAAAAGAGCTTTTGTCAACGCTAAAAGCCCGACCTTTTTGGCAAAAAACCGCGCAAGATAAAGTGAACATTACCTTGGCTGGACCAGGGCCTGTGTTGGACTCGATGGAAGGTCAAGTCATTAGTATGACGGTACCCGTCTATGAGAAAGGAGAACATCAAGGTGTTTTATCTATTGATTTTGACATCAATACGCTTATGGCTTCGTCGCTAGGTCTTGTAGGTCAGTTTCATTTGGTTTCCAATTTACAATCCATTCCTTCAAACAGTACACGAATCAAACCAGTCGAATTAGAGCGATTGAGTGCGAATCACAGCATGTACTACGAGTACAACCTTTGGGATGAAGCTAAGAACCTAGCGGTTTTTGAAAAATACAGCCTTATTGTCGCACTATTTATTTACGTGTTGAGTACCGTCGTCTTGTTCTATGTGAATATGCATAGCGAGCGACGCTACTTTAAAGAACTGGCAGCAAGAGACCCAATGACCAGCTTATTGAATCGTCGAGGTATGCAAACCGTGTGGCGTAATAAGATGACAAAAAAACAGGTTGCTTTAGCAGTGTTCGATATTGATAACTTCAAGAAGATCAACGACACCTATGGTCATGATGTCGGTGATTCTGCAATTCAGCTTGTTGCAAAATGTATACGTGAAAATATTCGCCATACCGATGTTGCCTCAAGGTTTGGTGGCGAAGAGTTCGTTTTAGCGATTTATGACGAAGATTCAGAGGGCATTAAACTCATTTTAGACAGAGTAAAAAAGGCCATAGATGAGCGCTCGACACGCGTAACGAAAGAAGGCTTTACGATCTCTGGCGGTGTGGTGTTTAGTAAAGAGAGCCGAGTAGAAAACTTTGATGAATTGTTTAAAGCGGCGGATGAAAAGTTATATCAAGCCAAAAGTACCGGCAAAAATAAGATCTGTTACTAGGATTTAGATACAAAAAAGGACGAGATATTCGTCCTTTTTTGTGTTCGGGAGTTATGCAACCTGAGAGTTTAAGTCATCGCGGTAGCGTTGAATATGCTCAACAATTGGTGCGGCTTTGTTGAACGTTCTGATTTCTCTAAATAGGTCTTTTGCTTCAGGATAAGCCTGACGTAAGTAAGAGAACCATTGTTTTACGCGGTTTGGGTAATACAAGCCTTTATCGCCTTTCATCTCAAACTTGGAATAATAGATGAGCAACTCAACCACCTCGGGCCATGACATTGGCTGGTGGTTATGTTTTACCATATTGCCTAAGTTAGGGATATTGAAAGCGCCTCGGCACACCATCAAAGAGTTAACGCCAGTCGTTTCAATGCAACGTTGACCGTCTTCATAATTCCAAATTTCGCCATTCGCAATCAGTGGGATATCAAAACGTTCACGAATTTGGTTGATGTAATCCCATTTTATCTCAGAAGCTTTATAACCACCTTGTTTAGTACGTGCGTGTACGGTCAGTTCATTTGCGCCAGCAGACTGAATGGCATCGACAATTTCAAAGCAATCTTCAGGGTTCTCCCAGCCAAGACGAATTTTTGCAGTTACGGGAATGGCTTCTGGAACGGCTTCTCGACAAGCTTTAACCACACGGTGAATGAGCTCTGGATGTTGGAGTAGCGCTGCTCCACCTTTACTTTTGTTGACCATTTTGGCTGGGCAACCAAAGTTTATATCAATACCTCTGGCGCCAAGGTTTGCCGCTTTAATTGCGTTCTCAGCCATCCAGTTCGGTTCTTGTCCCAACAATTGCACATGTACTGGCACACCAGATGCAGTCTGAGAACCTTGCAACAGCTCTGGGCATAAACGGTGAAACACATGATCGGGTAATAGCTGGTCGATTACGCGAACAAACTCCGTAACACACAGGTCATAGTCGTTTATCTCGGTCAGGATTTGGCGCATCAAATGATCTAAAACGCCTTCCATTGGGCCTAGTACAACTCGCATAGCTTGCCTAATACAGTTTGGTGGTAAAAAGGAGGGCGATTGTAGCGATGTAAGTTAAGTTTGTCATTAAAAGACTCGAAGCGCCCAATGCAGTCAAACACACAACGTTAGGTTACGTGCTTTTGAGCTCTGAGGTATAATGCCGCCAAATTTATGGGAAACCAGATGTCATGCAATACACATTGATTGAAAAAGGTGAAGTTCACGTCGATGAATCTTGCCTATTTATCGAAGGCGCAGTGTTAGCTGCGAATCTGACGACAAAACCACTCGCTCCTGAAAAGTGGTTAGAGCCGCTATTAGGTGAGGGATTCAAAGCGATTCAACCAGCTGTGGAAGAGCAAATTCACAAGCAGCATAACCGAATTCAACGAAACGAATATTCTGTGCTAGAGCTAACAGGCAAAGAACCTGAACAACTTGCTGATTTTGCCGAAGGCTTTATGTCTGTTTGGCCAATGATTGAAGAACAGTGGCAAGACGTTGAGCTCAATGATGGATTACAGCGTATGCTGCAAGCATTACTGACCACTTTGATGCTGGCTATCGATGAGCCAGCAACGCAGCAACAGATGCGCGACGCAGGTATTGAAACGCCACCGGCCCTGACAGATTTAGTCGACCAGCTTGATTTAATGGTCGGTGAAGTCGCGCTGGGCGCGGATGAGTTGATGGTAGGCAATAAAGCTCAAAGCCTAAACCCATTCAAAGGTATCGGGCGCAATGATCCCTGTCCTTGTGAGAGCGGAAAAAAATTCAAGCAGTGCTGTGGTCAATCACGCGGCTAAATCGAATCGCCGCGCTATCCACTTAACAAAAAGCCGACCAGATGGTCGGCTTTTTGTTAATTTTTACGCGTCAGTAGGATTAACGAATTGGATTAACGCGTTTTGCAGGGAAGAATTGTGCAATTACAATTAATGCCAAAGCGATTAAATTGCCTGCAAAAATTACGACTAACCATTGTGGCATTGATAAATCAAGGAACTGCCACACAACCTTAGAGCAATCACCATATGCTTCAAACATCCAAGGAACCCACTGATTGAGCGGAGCCCAGCTAGGGAATGTGACGAATAAATCGCAAGTCGCGAATGGTGATGGATTAAACTGGTAGTCAACGTGCTGCATCGCAAGTAACAAACCCTTGTAAGCACTTAATCCCCAGCCTATCAAACCTAGCCAGCGGAAAATTGGGTTCTTGGGTGCCAATATACCAACCATTGCAGCGACGCCCACTCCAATCATCGCGACTCTTTCATAAATACACATGACACATGGTGCAAGCATCATGACGTGCTGAAAATAGAGGGCACATGCTTCAAAGAAAACGACGAATAGCAGAAGCAGTAGCCACGATAAACGTCCCTTTGAAAACTGGTTAAGTGAATTTAAAATAGTCACGTTTTTGTTCCTGTCTGAAATAGAAAAAGCTCTGAATACTCAGAGCTTTTTATCGTGGATAAGTTTCCTAATCAACTCAAATTTTAGTGACCACCGGATACTACGGGAGTCAGATCACCACTATGAGGTAAAATCCAACCAGCTTCGTAGAAAGAAGCGGTTGCAGGCTCTAGGAAGAACATGATTCCCATCAGACCGACAATCGCAAGAACGACGGTGTAAGGCAGCGCCATGATAACCATTCGACCGTAAGACAGACGAATTAATGGAGCGAGAGCCGATGTGAGTAAGAATAGGAATGCCGCTTGACCGTTTGGCGTTGCAACAGAAGGCAGGTTAGTACCAGTATTGATTGCCACCGCCAGTAAGTCGAACTGATCACGAGTAATGAGACCCTCAATGAGTGCAGTTTTTACTTCATTGATGTAAACCGTACCAACGAACACGTTATCCGACACCATAGATAATAAGCCATTCGCCACATAGAACAGAGCTAGCTGAGTACCTTTATCTTCAACGGCAAGCACCGCATCGATGACTGGTTTAAACAGCTCTTGGTCAATGATTACAGCAACGATCGAGAAAAATACTGCAAGCAGTGCAGTGAAGGGCAGGGCCTCTTCAAACGCTTTCCCCATGGAGTGCTCTTCAATGACACCAGTAAATGCGGTCGCTAAAATGATCACAGAAAGGCCAATTAAGCCGACAGCCGCTAAGTGCAAAGCGAGTGCAACGATCAACCAAACCGCAATAAGACCTTGAACCCAGAGTTTTGCGACATCTTGATTTGTTCGCGTTTTACGCTCTTCACGGTCAAAATCGACGAGGATCTGACGAACGTTGTTAGGAAGCTTCGCGCCGTAGCCAAACACTTTAAGCTTTTCAACTAAAGCACAAGTGATGAGACCACAGAAAAATACAGGTAGTGTCACTGGAGACATACGGATTAGGAATTCACCAAATAACCAACCCGCTTGGTCTGCAATAATTAAGTTTTGAGGTTCACCAACCATCGTGGTTACGCCACCTAAGGCAGTACCTACACCAGCATGCATCAACAAAGAGCGCAAAAAGGCACGATAGTTTTCTAGGTCATCACGCGTTAGTTCAGTGATCGTGTCATCTTGTGTATGGTCATGGTCACCGATAGGGTTACCAGACGCTACTTTGTGATAGATAGAGTAAAAGCCGATCGCCACGCTGATAACAACGGCGATAACTGTCAAGGCATCCAAAAATGCAGACAAAAATGCCGCAGCAAAGCAGAACGCGAGTGATAGTAGGGTTTTAGAGCGAATGCCAAGTAAAATTTTGGTAAAAATGAACAGCAATAGCTGCTTCATGAAGTAGATGCCCGCAACCATAAATACCAGAAGTAGCAGTACTTCGATATTTGCTACTAATTCGTGCTTAACTTGCGCAGGGCTAGTCATGCCGATAGCAATGGCTTCAATAGCAAGTAAACCGCCAGGTTGTAATGGGTAGCATTTTAATGCCATTGCTAGCGTGAAAATAAATTCAGCGACCAACAACCATCCAGCTACAAATGGGTTTATTAGGAAGAATACAATCGGGTTAATTATTAAGAAGGCTATAATGGCAACTTTGTACCAATCAGGCGCTTTACCAAGGAAGTTCTTGATAAAAGCGTTTCCGAGCGATATCGGCATGATAATTCTCTTTATAACAAAATTATGAATAGACACTACAATAGTGCTTAAGTATCTGTTTGTTAGACTTATTAACTAGTCTTTAAAAACAATAACTTAGTAAAACAACAATCCTTTGTTTATTGTAGTCTTGCCAAGTTACTTCCCCTGAACTCAAGCACCGCTCACTTTCGACCGCAAACTCTACACTCAGGCATTTATTAGTCAATAACAAAACGTGATGCTACCGACTAAAATGACTTTTTAAATGTAATAACGCGATCAAAACGGCGTTACTATACCATGAAAGTCTTAAAAAAATCCTCTTGGATTTTAAATGACGGTCAGTGACGAGAAAAGGCAAATTAAGAAAGAATATTAACTGTGATATACAAAGTAATTTTTCATATTTTGAATATAAAAATGTGACACGGTTGTCTTTATTTCTCCGAGATTTGTGAGCTGTTTAATTAAATGAAAATTCATATTTTACTGCTTTCGCTTGCATGTTAGAGCCTCTTAAATTGACACAACATATAGAGTATTAACTCTATGTTATGGAGTCGTTTCCACTATTGATCGTAAATTTTCTCAAACCGCTAAGTAGTGGTATGATGAGTAGTATCGACCCTCAGAAATCAATATTGGATAAAAAGTAGAATGGTCATAAAGGCGAAAAGCCCTGCGGGATTCGCAGAAAAATATATTATCGAGAGCATTTGGAACGGCCGTTTTCCTCCAGGCTCAATTTTACCTGCTGAGCGCGAGCTGTCCGAACTGATTGGTGTTACTCGAACGACTTTAAGAGAGGTTCTTCAACGACTAGCCCGTGATGGATGGCTGACTATCCAGCACGGCAAACCTACGAAAGTTAACCAATTTATGGAGACCTCTGGTCTGCATATTTTGGATACTTTAATGACGCTAGACGTTGATAATGCGACAAACATTGTAGAAGATCTGCTTGCGGCACGTACTAACATCAGTCCTATCTTTATGCGCTATGCATTTAAAGCGAACAAAGAGAGCTCTGAGCGTACAATTAAGAACGTAATCGAATCTTGTGAAGCTTTAATGAATGCGGCTTCCTGGGACGAATTCATCGCTTCTTCGCCGTATGCTGAAAAAGTTCTGCAGAATGTGAAAGAAGATAACGAGAAAGATGAAGCGAAGCGTCAAGAAATCTTGATTGCTAAAACGTTCAACTTTTACGATTATATGCTTTTCCAGCGCCTAGCATTCCATTCAGGAAATCAAATTTACGGTTTGATCTTTAATGGTTTGAAGAAGCTCTACGATCGTGTCGGTAGCTACTACTTCTCAAATCCAGCTTCTCGTGAGCTAGCTCTGAAGTTTTACCATCAATTGCTCGAAACTTGTGAAAGTGGCCAGCGTGAACAACTACCAGTAGTGATTCGTCATTATGGTATGGAAAGTGCGTTGATCTGGAACGAAATGAAAAAGCAATTACCAACGAACTTCACGGAAGACGACAGTTAAGCGCTGACAAGTTGGATAAGCGAAAACCGCAGTGCCTTAGGCCTGCGGTTTTTTTGTTTTTATTTATAAGTCGGCGACGGCCCAAGCACCAATAATAAGGCATGGAACGTTTATCCTGCTAGCGAGAGTCTGGGTAACGGTAGATATAATGACTCTACGACATCTGAAAGGACATGGTCGTAAGTATTGAAGATGGTCAATGACAAGTCCGATGTGACGCCATAAAGCTCTGCTTCTGTTAAGTCGACATGACTCCCTGTCACGTATTCATTTAGCGTCTGTATTGAGCGCGTGGAAGCAGGAGAGGTAATGCTAAGTGGAGCGATAACCGCTAGTTGGTTTAGCTTACGCATCATGACCGATGCATAATTTTTGAAACGTTCATTTCCGCCTTGCTCTCCTAAATCTTGAATGCTGATTCGCAACTGAGTCAGGGTCTCCAAGCTATCCATAATGTTTTGCCAGTTCATGTGATACTCATTATGTAAGTCATCTCTTTGTTCAACCGCTAGCCATGCGATGGTTACTTCATCCATCAAAAACAAGCAATGACGAATTAACTTACCATGCTCCATCTGGTTTCTTGCAACACTATGGTCATTCCATTGTTCAAGTAGTTTCCCTACTTTAATCTGTAATACGCGATACATGGGTTTGTTTTCAAACCGTGATGTTTCGACTAAAAGATGCAGCTTGTTAGTCAGAGCATCATGAAGAGCGTCCAATTTTTGTTGATCGTTTTGTTGGAATTGAAGCGAGTAGTGAGTAGCAGCTCGGTGGTGTCTCAGAAGGTGAACAACATCTCGCAACAATGTTAACAGCTGATATTTGCGCGCATGTTGCTGCTCTCGTTTAGAAGATAAGTGATATATTCCAGCTAAAATAGCGATGGACAATAGTGTGGAAATCAAAACAAACATAACCAACTCCTTGTTAGTGTTTGGACCTAACAAGGAAGATTGCAGTTTTGATGCCAAACAAAAACTCAATTTAAACAATTGGTTATATTGAATGTTCTTTTTGAATGGTCGTTGTTGGTGCATGGATTCACCAAATTTGTGAATATGGTTGATTATTCGGTGTCGATGCTTGGTGTACGCGTTATTCTTTGTGAGTTACATATTGATTACTTTTTGTAGTCTGATTCAAGTCAAAATGTTTAGAAATTAAAATACTCGAACACTTCATATGATATAAGTTGTCTATTTTGTTGATTGTTCGAGGTAATTAATTTGTCTAATAAATTCGACCTATGCTTCAGTACTCACTCAAAGATAACGCTCCCTATCGATACAAATGATGAGGATAGGTATCTTCAGTTTCGTAAGGACAACCCACATATATTTGGTAGTTTTATTCCCGCAGGTACTCCTTTCATACTGAACGAAGGCTCTGTGATCAACATAGCTAAGTTGCGTAGCGAGAGACCTGATATAGCTTGTGCTCTTGATACTGTAAAAAGTTGGTCACAAGAAACCAAAAGAAATGTAGCCAATCTAACACGTGAGTTTGGCGATGAAAACTAACAAGCGGTAGCCCTCCTCTATGAAAAAGAGATTAAGCCTTTTTAGATGCTACTAATCATACTATGGGGGGAATCGATGAGTATACTGCAGTAGGTGCTGCCGCTACTGCTGTTAATGAAAAGCAAGTCAGATTGAGTAATTTCGGGAAAGCTTTGCTCAAATATCAAAACGCCTTACTAGATGTACGTACAGCCTCACGAAGTGGTGCGCAGAAAAAGGAGCTTGTGAAGCTTGGATATAGAGTTAAAGAAGCTCACAGTTCTTTGAATGCAAAATTTAAAAAAGAGCTTGCCCATTATGCAGGAAGAGTTAAAAGTAGCCGTGGAAACATTTGGAGTAACCCGAATAGGGCTGTCAATATCGCGCGAAGTGGCAGGGATATAACTAAGTTACATTTAACATCTATAGCTAACATCCGCTCAATTCGATTTCTTGAACAAAGCTCTAGTATTGTGGGTAAAAAGATCATCATGATTGATGCTGGTGTTCGCTTTAACAATGTTCGAAATGCCAAGAATAACGGAGAAAATTGGCAAAAAAGAGCAGCAATGGAAGTTGCAGGGTTTGGTGCGAGCAACGCTGCTGGCGTTTGGACCACATCCAAAGTGATTGTATCTGGGATGGGAGTCGCTTTGGCTGCTGGCCCATTTGGAGTAGTAGTCTTAATTGGTGTAGGCTTAGGTGTCGGCTATGCAGCAGCTAAGATGGCTGATAGTGCAGGGCAAAATTTAGCCAAAGGTGCCTATGAAGTTAGTTCTAACATTCATTGGAATTAAAGGGATCAACGTGTCTTATTTTGATATGACAAATATGATTATCGGATGTACTTGGTTAGTTAGTACTTTGCTTTTCATTCGTGTTTCGGTAAAGCGGATCGAGAAAAAGATGTCGAAGGATGGTCATGGCCCTGTCGGTTGGGATAGAGATACCTGGGGGGTTAGATTCCCAATGTATACTACAGTTTTAATGCGAGGCAAGCCTGCGAAAGTATCACTTGTAGATGATCAGTTAATACTAAAATACGCAACGACATTTGATCGAGTTCTCGCTTTTGTAGTCACGATCAGCTTTGTACTTTTCCTTGCATGTGGCGCGATTATTACTTGGGGTCCAGAAGAATTCTCTTTGTAGTACAATCAAGCTTAATCGATAAGCTTAACTGCGAGAAAAGGCTTAACTGATTTAGTTAAGCCTTTTCAATAAAGATACTTACATTACGCGCATGCCAGGTTGAGCGCCTTCGTGTGGCTCAAGGATCCACAGGTCGCTACCACCAGGGCCTGCCGCTAGGATCATACCTTCAGACATACCAAACTTCATCTTACGAGGTTTTAGGTTTGCTACCATTACCGTTAGCTTACCTTCTAGCTCTTCAGGTTTGTAAGCTGACTTGATGCCAGAGAATACCTGACGAGTTTCACCACCGATGTCCAATTGGAACTTAAGCAGTTTGTTGGCTTTTGGTACTTCTTCACAAGAGATGATACGAGCGATACGCATATCTACTGCAGCAAAAGCATCGAACTCAATCTCTTCAGCGATTGGTTCTTTGTCTAGCTCGGTTTGGCTAGCCTTGTTCTTTTCCGCTTCAGCTTTCTCTTTCGCCGCCATTTCTGCCGCCGCATCTTCTTTAGACGCTTCGATCATCGCTTCAACATTCTTCGGATCGATACGGTTGAACAGTGCTTTGAACTTAGTGATCTCGTGGCCTGTTAGTGGAGCAGCGATGTTTTCCCAAGTTAGCTCTTGGTTTAGGAACGCTTCAGTACGCGCAGCTAGCGATGGCATTACTGGTTTCAGGTAAGTCATCAGTACGCGGAACAGGTTGATACCGACAGAACAGATGTCTTGTAGTTCCTGATCTTTGCCTTCTTCTTTTGCTACAACCCACGGTGCTTTTTCATCAACGTATTGGTTAGCTTTGTCTGCCAATGCCGTGATTTCACGGATTGCACGACCAAACTCACGCGTTTCGTAAAGCTCAGCGATACGGTCAGCAGCAGCAACAAATTCGTTGTAAAGTTCAGGCTCTGCAAAGTTGTCAGACAGTTTGCCTTCAAAACGTTTCGCGATGAAACCTGCGTTACGAGATGCCAGGTTAACGATCTTGTTAACAACGTCAGCGTTTACGCGCTGAGTGAAGTCTTCAAGGTTAAGATCTAGATCATCGATACGGCTGTTTAGCTTCGCAGCGTAGTAGTAACGTAGACACTCAGGGTCTAGGTGCTCTAGGTAAGTGCTTGCTTTTACGAACGTACCTTTAGACTTCGACATTTTCGCGCCGTTTACGGTTACGTAACCGTGTACGAATACGTTGTTAGGCTTGCGGAAGCCAGAACCTTCTAGCATTGCTGGCCAAAATAGGCTGTGGAAGTAAACGATGTCTTTACCGATGAAGTGGTACAGCTCTGCTGAGCTGTCTTTTTTCCAATACTCGTCGAAATCTAGGTCGTCGCGCTTGTCACATAGATTTTTGAAAGAGCCCATGTAGCCGATAGGCGCGTCTAGCCACACGTAGAAGAATTTGTTTTTCTCACCAGGGATCTCGAAGCCAAAGTATGGTGCGTCACGTGAGATATCCCATTGCTGCAAACCAGATTCGAACCATTCTTGCATTTTGTTCGCTGTTTCAGCTTGTAGCGAGCCAGAGCGAGTCCACTCTTTTAGCATGCTTTCAAACTGAGGTAGGTCGAAGAAGAAGTGCTCTGAATCTTTCATTACTGGCGTCGCACCAGAAACCGCAGATTTAGGATTGATCAGTTCTGTTGGGCTGTAAGTCTCACCACAGTTGTCACAGTTGTCACCGTATTGGTCTTCAGACTTACATTTTGGACAGGTACCTTTTACGAAACGGTCCGGTAAGAACATCTCTTTTTCTGGATCGAACAGCTGAGAGATAGTGCGGCTAGAGATAAAGCCATTTTTCTTCAACTCAAGATAAATGTGTGACGCTAGCTCACGGTTCTCATCTGAGTGTGTGCTGTGGTAGTTATCAAAGCTGATATCAAATCCAGCGAAGTCTTTTTGGTGCTCTTCGCTAACTGCGGCAATCATTTCTTCAGGAGTAATACCCATCTGTTGCGCTTTAAGCATGATTGGCGTGCCGTGAGCATCGTCAGCACAGATGAAGTTTACAGTGTTGCCGCGTAGGCGTTGGTAACGAACCCAAATGTCCGCTTGGATATGCTCAAGCATATGACCAAGGTGGATCGAACCGTTAGCGTACGGAAGGGCACAAGTTACCAGCATTTTCCTTGACGGAAAGTTTTTTGGATCGTTTGCCATACTTAATATTCGCTTTTCTTGATAGGTATAAATAAATTTTGATGGATAATACTACCCCATGAACTGACTAACTCCAAGGTGTCAAACTGCGGAATGCCTTAGTTTTTTTGGGGTTCTGGTTGAGCCTGGACGGTGGTAGCATGACATCTAAAAGGAGGGCTTATGCATCAGTTCACTTCAAAACAAGATTTTTGTCACTGGTTTAACCAATTCCAACATCCACAGTTGGTGGAAAACTGGGCAGATATTCATGGCGCAATTTCGATTACGACACAGGGTTCTATTGATATAACGTTGCCATTCGCAAGTAATGAGCTTCAAACCGTACTGCATGACTGGATCAAACAGCAGCAAGCCTCGGGTAAAGTGGCTGAATTCCCATTTAATATTCGCCTTGGAGTTAAAGCTTTAGAAACTCAAGTGGCTAACTCGGTTAAGGGTGTTAAGAACATCATTGCCGTCAGTTCTGCGAAAGGTGGCGTTGGTAAATCTACTACCGCAGTTAACTTAGCGTTGGCGATTGCTCAATCTGGGGCGAAAGTGGGATTGTTGGATGCAGATATCTATGGTCCGTCTGTACCTATGATGTTGGGGCAAGAAGATGCTAAACCAGAAGTTCGTGATGGCAAGTGGATGGAACCCATTTTTGCTCACGGCATCTATACTCATTCTATCGGTTATTTGGTGGATAAATTAGAAGCGGCGATATGGCGCGGTCCAATGGCTTCAAAAGCATTGTCGCAGTTATTAACTGAAACAGATTGGCCAGATTTGGATTATTTGGTGATTGATATGCCGCCAGGAACGGGGGATATTCAATTGACTCTGTCACAACAAATTCCGGTAACAGGTAGCGTGCTAGTCACAACGCCGCAAGATTTAGCCCTTGCCGATGCAAGGAAGGGAGCGGCAATGTTTAACAAAGTCCATGTCCCAGTCATTGGTGTTGTGGAAAACATGAGTTATCACATTTGTAGTCAATGTGGCGCGAAAGAGCATATTTTTGGTATGGGCGGAGCTGAAAAAATGTCGCAAGAATTTGGCTTAGCATTGTTAGGACAAATTCCGCTTCATATCTCTATGAGAGAAGATATTGACGCTGGCGTGCCAACGGTAGCAAGACGCCCAGAAAGTGAGCATGCAGGGTATTATAAGCAACTTGCCGATCGCGTATGTAGCACGATGTTTTGGCAAGGCAAAGCAAAACCAGATGCGATTAGCTTTACAATGGTGAACTAAGTTTACTATGCCTGTTGGTTGATAATTGCACACTTTAACGTTTGCTCGGAGGTTAATCCTCTGAGCAGGCAGAAACTTATGACTAAACCCTAATTCCAACTAGTAACTATGGGGTGAACTCCCTATAATCAGGCAGTTTATCTTTTTATGTGACTAGAAATCATCATCGGGTGCAAACTAATGTCTGATAATAATCAATGCGTCATCGTAGGTATTGCTGGCGCTTCTGCTTCTGGAAAAAGTCTGATCGCGAGCACTATTTATAATGAGCTTCGCGCGAAAGTAGGCGATCATCAAATCGGTGTCATCACGGAAGATTGCTACTACAACGACCAAAGCCACCTAAGCATGGAAGAGCGAGTAAAGACGAACTACGATCACCCGAGTGCGTTGGACCACGACCTACTGTGTGAGCACCTAGAAAAATTGGTACGTGGTGAAGCAGTAGAAGTGCCTGAGTACAGCTACACTGAGCACACAAGAACAATTAACACCACCACAATGACACCTAAAAAGGTGATCATTCTAGAAGGTATCCTTCTTCTTACAGACCCTCGTCTTCGTGATTTGATGCATGCGACAGTATTTATGGACACACCGTTAGATATTTGCTTGCTTCGCCGTGTTAAGCGTGATGTGGAAGAACGAGGCCGAACTATGGAGTCTGTTCTTAAGCAATACCAACAAACAGTACGTCCGATGTTCATGCAGTTTATCGAACCTTCTAAGCAATATGCGGACATTATTGTTCCTCGCGGTGGTAAAAACCGTATCGCAATTGATGTATTAAAAGCTCACATTGCAAGACTTTTGAAAGCTTAAGCCTATAGACGGCTATATCGCTTTATTTTTAGGAGAAGAAGTGGCACCTTAAGTGCCACTTCTTTTTTTGTTTTTAAATTAGTCAGTTGCAGGTTAAAACCAGACACTTTTCACGCTTTTGTGGAACTGTCAGTGGTAAATGGAGTCTGCGCTTATAATTGTAAAAACACTCGAGCAAGGAAAAACAAATGAAGAAACTGCTCTTAATTCTAGCAATACCGATTGTGGTCATTTTGGTCGCAATTTTAGCGTTAACCATCTTCGTCAATCCGAATCAGTTTAAACCCCTTATTGTTGAGCAAGCGCAAAAGCAAACGGGATTAGAGTTGGCGATTGAAGGGGATATCAGTTGGCAATTTTTCCCATCGATTGGCTTTGAGTTGGGACATACAGAATTGCGAAACCCACAAGGCTTTAGTAAACCCAATTTATTCAAAGTTGATACCGTTGGTGTAGACATCTCTGTTATGCCACTTTTTAGTCAACAGCTTGAAATTGGAAACGTCACGCTTGATGGTGCTGAGTTCTACATTGAAACCAAGAAAGATGGCAGCAAGAATATTGATGCATTGACGAAAGCCCAAACACAACAAGCAGAACAAGAGAGCAATACTGCGCCTACGCAAAATGGTGAAACGCAAACTTCTGGTTCTGATTGGAGTATTAATCTTGCTGGCGTTACGGTTTCTAACGGTTCATTAGAAATGCAGGATAAGCAAGCCGGTAGTTACACCAAACTTTATGATATTTCATTAAACCTTTCCGAATTCGCTTTTGACAACTGGACAACGGCTGATTTTGGCGTGAAGGGCGAAATGAACGACCAAAAGTTCACCGCGAAAGGTCAGGCAGACTTTAAGCTAGAAAAAGGTTTGGCAAACTACGCGCTAAAGAACATCAACTTTGATGCGACATACTCTGACCCTGCCAATAAAATTGAATCGGCAACGATCGGTTTAGACACGTTTGAATTCGATAAAGTAAATAACCTGACTTATGCCATTAAGGGTGACGCTGGTGGTATGAAGTTAGATATGCAGGGTGCTGGTCAACTTAGCGTGGACAAGGCTATCAGCAAAGTACAGTTGGATAAGTTAACTCTTAAATCGACTTTTGAGGGTGATGCTTTACCTCAGTCCCCAATGAAAGTCGACATGGTGTCTGATCTGTCTTTCGACCTAACGAAAAACCATCTGAGTTTTGTTCTAGAGAAGTTAACAGCGAATGCTATCGCCTTAGATGGTAAGGCTGATGTGGCACTCGGTGATATTCCTAAAGTACGCTTTGCTCTCCATAGCCCCAATATCGATCTTGATGAGTTCTTAGGGTTAGATAAGCAAGCTGCCGAAGGTAATAAGCCTGCTTCTGGTGGCGAGAGTGCTCCTGCCGGACCTGAGGTTGAGCCTGATTTGTCTGCGTTGAAAACGTTAGATGTAAAGGGTGACATTACCATCGACAAATTCAAAGCGGCAAATGCGAAGATGGAAGCGGTAAAAACGAGCTTCACTGTAAATCGTGGCGTGTTTGAGCTTACATCTTTTAGTTCGAAGTTGTACCAAGGCTCAATCTCAGCGACAGCGAAGTTAGATGCACGCCAATCACCAGCGACTTACAGTGTTAAAAAGTCAATCAAAGGCGTGAAAGTTCAACCGCTACTTATAGACGTTGCTGAAAACGACAAACTTGAAGGGACAGGTAACATTGATGTGAATGTTACAGGTAAGAGTCTCACGCCTACCGGTATCAAGAAGAATCTATCTGGTACGGTTGTTATCAATTTTGCTGACGGTGCGGTGAATGGCATCAACGTTGCTCAGTTGATTCGTGAAAACTATGCGAAATTTAAAGGGCAAAAAGTTGAAGGCACCAATGTAGCTAAGAAAACAGACTTCAGTGCGATGACGGCGACATTGAAACTCAACAAAGGTGTTGTATCAACGGATAATATGCAAGCTCAGTCTCCATTGTTACGTGTTCGTGGTAAAGGTACCGCAAACTACATCAATGAAACAGTCGACTTTACTATCAGCACGTCAGTTGTAGGCAGCCTAGAAGGCCAGGGCGGTAAAGATATAGATGAGCTGAAAGACATCACGATTCCAATCAATGTGTCTGGTAAGTGGGCAGATCCTAAATTCAAGCTCGTATTCGATGATGTTCTGAAGCAGAAAGCTCAAAAAGAAATCGATCGTGGCGTGGAGAAGCTAACGGACAAAATCAAAGACGAGAAAACCAAAGATGCGGTCGATGGTTTATTGAAGAATCTTTTCAACTAACCGTGCGTGAAAATCAAAAGGGTTGGCATTTTGCCAACCCTTTTTAAATTACTCTGCGAGTGTTACCAATCGACGCCTTTGAGGGCTTTTACGCCAGATTCAAATGCGTGCTTTACATTTTTCACTTCAGAAACGGTATCGGCCATTTCAATCAGGGTTCGATGTGCGCCACGCCCAGTAATAATAACCGACTGCATTTTAGGTCTGTTGCTCAGTGCTTCGACCACTTCGTCTAAGTCGATGTAGCCGTAGCTCACCATATAAGTTAGCTCGTCAAACAAGATGACATCGATAGAGTCGTCTTGCAGCATGCGCTTACATTCTTGCCATACGCCTTGCGCTGCTTCGGTATCAGCGGCTTTGTTTTGAGTTTCCCACGTAAAGCCGGTTGCCATTACTTGGAATTCAACGCCGAGTTTCTCAAGTAGGTTGCGCTCACCGTTGTCCCAAGTACCTTTAATAAACTGCGCGACAGCACAATTCAAACCATGACCCACTGCGCGTGCGATCGTACCGAATCCTGATGTCGATTTACCTTTACCATTTCCGGTAATGATCAGTAGCAGACCTTTTTCCTCTTGAGCAGCAGCGATTTTTGCGTCTACCTGTTCTTTGACTTTTTGTTGGCGAGCTTTATGGCGTGCTTCTTTATTTTCTTCGATAGACATAATACTTCCTCAATTCCTTTTCGTGCTGTGCCCAAGCTAATTTGGGTTCATTGATTTATCTCGCTATGATAGACCAACATATCGTGAAGAAAAACCACCGATAATTCAGGGAATAAAATGAAGAAAATACTTGTTGTTTGTATGGGAAACATTTGTCGGTCACCAACTGGAGAGGCAGTGTTAAGAGCGAAAGCTCAAAAGCTAGGCGTTGAAGTAGAGGTTGATTCGGCAGGTACAATTGGCTACCACGCAGGAAACCGACCGGATTCAAGAGCGATGGCAGCAGGAAAGCAGCGAGGTTATTCTTTTAAAGGAATGCAAGCGCGCCAAGTCACCATTGATGACTTTGAAAAGTTTGACCTTATATTAGCCGCAGATAAAGCAAATTTGGCCGATTTATTGGATATTTGTCCGTTGAAGTATCGACACAAAGTATCGTTATTTTTAAGTCATTCTGAGTCAGGTTACGACGAAGTCCCGGACCCATATTATGGTGGGGAAGATGGCTTTGAACTGGTGCTTGATTTAATCGAAGAGGCATCAGACGCAATTTTGAAGAAGCTATAATCGCCGTGCTTGAAGACAATAGAAAAAGGGATGAGCTCAGCTCATCCCTTTTTATTCGTGTTAACCCGCTAGTATGTCGGTTGCGACTTTGTAGCTTGGGTCTTCCTTCACGTTAATTTCAACCAAGCTGCCAGCTTTGTCCAAAAGTTTACGACAATCTGGGCTTAGGTGACGAAGGTGCAGCGTTTTACCTTGAGCATTGTAACGCTCAGCCAGTGTTTCAATGGCTTCAATTGCAGAGTGATCTGTCACGCGAGAGTCTGCAAAATCGACAATCACATCTTTTGGATCTTCAGGCGCGTTAAACAACTCCAGGAAGTTAGCCGCAGAGCCAAAGAAAATAGGGCCGTGAATCTTGTACTCTTTTGAACCTTCCTCGTTTAAGCACGTGTCGGCATAGATGTGCTTAGCGTGTTGCCATGCAAACATTAATGCAGAAACGATAACACCAACCGCTACGGCAACAGCAAGGTCAGTAAGAACAGTAACAACGGTCACAAGAACAATAACGAAGAAGTCTTGCTTCGGTACGCGGCGTGCTAGCTTAAATGTTGCCCATTCGAATGTACCAATGACAACCATGAACATCACACCAACCAGAGCAGCGAGTGGGATCATTTCAATTAGCGAAGAAGCGAATAAGATAAACATCAATAGAGCGATAGCCGCAACGATACCAGATAGACGGCCGCGACCACCTGAGTTTACGTTGATCATCGACTGACCAATCATCGCACAACCACCCATTGCGCCAAACACAGAACACGTCATGTTTGCCATACCTTGACCGATACATTCGCGGTTAGATTGACCACGAGTATTCGTCATCTCATCTAAAACTGTCAGTGTTAGTAGAGATTCAATTAGACCAATGGCCGCTAGAATGATCGCGTATGGAAGAATGATTTGTAGAGTTTCTAGCGTAAATGGCACCGCCGGAATAGAGAAGGTCGGCAGTGAACCTGCAAGTGTTGCCGCTTCATCACCAGACATTGTACGCAGGAAGTCAACAACAGTACGAGTTTCCAGATCCAAACCAACCACTAAAGCAGTCACCGTTACGATTGCAACAAGTGAAGAGGGTACAGCCGTTGTGATTTTTGGTAGAAAGTGAATGATTGCCATAGTTAGCGCAACCAAACCAAGCATTAGTAGCATTTGGTCTTGTGGTAGCCAAGTAAGCATGCCGTTGATATCTGGCGCTTTAAACTGACCCAACTGAGCTAGGAAGATAACAATAGCCAGACCGTTCACAAAACCAATCATCACAGGGTGAGGCACGATACGGATGAACTTACCCAATTTAAACATACCAGCGGCAATTTGAAGTATACCAGCGAGCATGATGGCTGCGAATAGGTACTGGACACCGTGAGTCGCGACAAGCGAAACCATTACGACTGCCATGGCACCTGTTGCACCAGAGATCATGCCGGGACGACCACCGAAAATGGAAGTAATAAGACCAACGATGAATGCAGCGTAAAGACCGACCATCGGATCTACGCCTGCGACGAACGCAAATGCGACAGCTTCAGGAACCAATGCTAGCGCAACGGTTAAGCCTGATAGCACATCATTTTTTACGGAGTGCTTAGAAAATTGGGGAAATTCGAACATGTTTGTTTTTAAGTTCTCTTTGCAATGAGTTAAACCCGACACATATTCGTATTTGCACAAGCCACTGAGTGGTTGATTTCTAATCAAACATTGCAGTGTAAACCGTAGTATTAAAAGAGCAGCATCAGAATGGTGTCGAAAACTTGAGTCGGCGCATGCTACCGAAAAGTGTGATTAAGTTCAAGAATGATACGAATAATGGCGTACAAATGTGATCACGAATTGGTATTTATATGAACAATTTATAGGGCAAATATGAAGATAAAAAAGGCTACCAGATGGTAGCCTTTAATTTATTTATGCCGTTAAGCAGTTGAACGTAATGATTTAGCCTAGTTAAAGTTAGGCTTTGTCATCTCTGCTGATGCGCGGTTTTTAGCCACTTGGCTACCCGCACCTTTAGCTTGGTAACGTTCGGTTTTGAACGGTGCTGCTGCAACCGTGATTTCGCGTAGCTCTTGAGGGCCAGGTGCTTTAGTCATCGGTGCGCTAGCGTTTAGCTTAGCCGCAACTTTAATGGCTTCGACTTTAGGCTCTGATTTAGCTACTGGCGCTTCGGCTACAATCTCTTTTGCTGCTTCAACGATAGGCTCTTCAGTAGGTGCCGTTTCTACAATGGCATCAACCGGTTCAGCATGTTCAGTTACAGGAGTTTCAACGATAGGCTCTACCGATGCTGTTTCTACTACTGCCGATTCAGTTTTTTCTGCGATTACTGCTTCCACAACAGGTGCTTCCACTTTCGCTTCAACTGTTTCTTGAATCTTTGATTCAACAACTGGCGCTTCTGTTACAACAGGTTGCTCGCGGCGAATAATCACTTTACCCATAGCCATCTCTGGACAAGCAAAACCACCTTGCATTGTAGGTACTGCTGCTACTGTTTCTTCCTTAACTTGCTCTTCTTTCTTAGGTGCTGGTTTCGGAATGTAGCGTGGCATTACTTTACCCATAGCCATCTCAGGAGAAGCTACACCACCTTTACGCAGGCGGAACGGGTTAGGACGGCGATCGCGGCCACGGCGACGGCGCTGGCCGCTTGCACGCAGGTGACGTGGCGAACGACGGTTACGACGTTGCTTAGACTCTGCTTGCTTGTTGTCTTGTTGTGCTTCTACCGCTGCTTCTGTTGGCTTCTCAACTTTAGCTTCAACCGTTTCTTGAGTCTTAACCGCTGTTTCTTCGGCTTTCTTCTCAATAGCTTCTTGGTCCTTAACGCGTACAGACTTGTTCAATTTGCGACGTTGGCGGCGCTCTTTCACTTTTTCTGCTTTCGCATTTTGCTGCTTCGGTTTGCTCTCTTCTGGTTTTGTTTCAGTACGAGCTTCCGCTGCTAGCTGCAGACCTTTTTCCGCTACTTTTGCGTTTGCTTTCTGCTCTTGGGCTTTATCTGCCTGTTGAGCTTTAGGTTTACGCTTTTGGTTGCGGTTTTGCTGTTTATTGGTTTGTTGTTGAGCTTCGTTTTGCTCATTCGCTTGCTCATCACGAGGCTTACGACGACGTCGGTTATCGCGATTGTCGCGGTTATCACGATTATCGCGCTGGTTGTTATTGCGACGACGATCGTTGCGATCACGCTTGTTACGTCGATTATCGCGATTTGGTTTTTTCTCTTCCTGAGGTTTCTGTTCTTCTTTTGTTTCTTCAGAACCACCGAATAGGAAGCTACCAAGTGCTTTAAACAGACGGCTGAACAATCCAGGTTTCTCTTCTTGTTCAACGTTTTGTTCTTTCTTCTTCGCCTCAGGAGCTGGTTTAGCTGCTGGTGCAGGTGCGGTTTGAGACGGAGCAGCAAAGCCTTTAAGAACTGGCTCTTCAATTCGTTTTGGTTTTACGTCAACTTCCGCTGGCTCTTTACCTTCTGCTTCTTTCATTGCTTCCAGTTTCTTAGGAAGTAAGTAAGAAATCAGATCGAACTCTTCGCCTTCACGAACACGGATAACTTCAAAGTGCGGTGTTTCCATATCAGAGTTAGGAACAACCGTAATTTTCACTTCTTGAATGCGTTCGATATGGTTTACTGAACGACGTTTTTCGTTCAATAAGTAAGAGGCGATTGGCACAGGTACGACTGCAAGTACTTGTGCTGTGTTGTCTTTTAGCGCTTCCTCTTCAATTAAACGAAGTACAGAAAGTGCTAGAGATTCGTTGTCGCGAACGACACCAGTTCCGCTACAGCGAGGACAGATGTGATGGCTTGCTTCTGCAAGAGAAGGGCTCAAGCGCTGGCGTGACATCTCCAACAAACCAAAGCGAGAAATACGACCGATTTGTACACGAGCGCGATCAAGACGAACGGCTTCACGTAGACGGTTTTCTACTTCTCGTTGGTGACGAACCGGGGTCATATCGATAAAGTCGATAACCACTAAGCCACCCAAGTCACGTAGACGTAATTGGCGAGCAATTTCGTCGGCTGCTTCTAGGTTCGTGTTTAGAGCTGTTTCTTCAATATCGCCGCCCTTGGTTGCACGAGCAGAGTTGATATCGATAGACGTTAGTGCTTCAGTCGGGTCAATAACAATAGAACCGCCAGATGGCAGACGCACTTCACGTTGGAAAGCCGATTCAATTTGGCTTTCGATTTGGTAGTGGCTGAATAGTGGAACTTCGCCTTCATATTTCTTAACGCGGTTAAGGAAATCAGGGCGCACCAATTGAATGTGCTCTTTTGCACGTTCGTAGATGGTGTTGCTATCAATTAAGATTTCGCCAATATCACGACGCAAATAGTCACGGATTGCACGAACGATAACGTTACTTTCTTGGTGGATTAAGAATGGAGCAGGGTTAGAGTCCGCTGCACCTTTGATTGCACCCCAGTGGTTAAGTAGTACATTCAAATCCCACTCAAGTTCTTCAGCACTCTTGCCAACGCCAGCAGTACGTACGATTAGGCCCATGCCCTGAGGCAGTTCCAAAGTACTTAATGCGGCTTTTAGTTGAGTACGCTCGTCACCTTCGATTCGACGAGAAATACCGCCAGCACGAGGGTTGTTAGGCATCAGAACAAGGTAACTACCAGCAAGAGAAATGAAAGTAGTAAGAGCAGCGCCCTTGCTTCCACGTTCTTCTTTTTCCACTTGAACGATAACTTCTTGGCCTTCCGTTAGCACTTCTTTGATGCTTGGACGACCTTGGTAGGTGTAACCTTCAGGGAAATATTCGCGGGCAATTTCTTTGAGAGGGAGGAAACCGTGACGCTCGGCGCCGTAATCAACAAATGCGGCTTCTAAGCTTGGTTCGATACGTGTGATACGTCCTTTGTAGATATTCGCTTTTTTAGATTCATGTCCTGGACTCTCGATATCAAGATCGAAAAGTCGCTGGCCATCAACCAGAGCGACACGCAACTCTTCTTTTTGAGTTGCGTTAATTAACATTCTTTTCATTGAAAATTCTCGTTGTCTTTTCTTTTATATCTTTCTTGTCGACTTGCCACTGTTTTTTCGCTCTTTCACGGTGCCTGATCCCATGGCTTGTATTTTGCAGCCTCCCGGCTGGAAGGGGATGCTCTCGGGCACTTCAGTCATCACAAGCCTCTTGTGGTTTCTGTTGGAAACGTAGACTTGTGACCCGCTATTTGGGCGGTAGGTACTCAACGTGAATATGCGAGGAGTAGGGTGGCAAGAGTGTTGAATTCGATGTGTCTCACGCCAATGCTGCACTCGACCTTCAACGATCTACTCACATTGCTTGAGGATAAATGATTGGTAATGAATAAAATGTAACCAAACCTTCCTTAGCAGCTGTGAACTATAGCAGTGCGCGTGGCTATCAGCAATCTGCTTTCACGCAAACGATAGAAAATTTGCCGCTAAACTCAAAATTTCTATTTTATAACTGGCTGTTTCATAAGCAATTGAGATGTGCAAACTGTTCAAGACAGAAAACAAATTGAGAACTTGATTGAGAGTTTTAATAATTTAAACAAAAGCTTGGCGAAATTTAGACCAGTATGTGCCACCGAGTGTTTCTTTTACGACAAGAATAATGTGAAGTCGCACGAAATTGAGTTTACAATACCGCCCATGAACGAAATAAGAACAAAAGTCCAGTTCGTCGACATCGACGAAGATATGGCGGGTCAGCGCATTGATAATTTTTTGCGCAACCAATTAAAAGACATTCCTAAAAGCATGATTTACCGAATTGTGCGTAAGGGCGAAGTGCGCGTAAATAAAAAGCGTATAAAAGCAGAGTACAAGTTAAAAGCAGGCGATCTCGTTCGTATTCCACCGGTGACCGTCGAGAAAAAAGATGACGATGTCGCACCAAGTACGAAACTTAACAAAGTCGCTGAGTTGGAAAATATGATTATCTTCGAAGATGACCATATGTTGATTCTAAACAAACCATCTGGCACCGCTGTGCATGGTGGCAGTGGTTTAAAGTTTGGTGCGATTGAAGCGCTTAGGGCTCTGCGTCCTCAAGCTCGCTTTCTTGAACTTGTGCATCGTATTGACCGTGATACTTCAGGGATTTTGCTGGTTGCTAAGAAGCGTTCTGCACTTCGTCACTTGCAAGCCCAGTTTCGTGAAAAGACAGTAAAGAAGTTTTACTTAGCTCTTGTCATGGGGCAATGGAAAAGCAGTTGTAAGGTTGTGAACGCGCCACTGCTCAAAAACGAAGTGAACAGTATTGTTCGTGTTAACCCTAATGGTAAGCCGTCAGAAACGCGTTTTAAGATTTTGGAAAAGTTCGAACAAGCTACATTGATTCAGGCGAGTCCGATTACTGGTCGAACTCACCAAATACGAGTTCATACGCAATACACTGGTCACCCAATCGCTTGGGATGATCGCTACGGTGATCGTCGCTTTGATGCTTACACAGGTCAAGTTGGTTTAGATCGTTTGTTCCTACACGCGGCAAACATCAAGTTCCAACACCCATCAAATGATGAGTGGATGGAAATCAACGCACCGATGGAACCGAAACTAGAAAAAGTGTTGGCGGGTTTAAGAAACGCGTAACCATGTTTTCCTCGCGGATGCAAAAGGGAGCCTGTGGCTCCCTTTTATCGTATTTGGGTTAAAGGACATCGAGTCCTTGAACATGCAACATATCAATCAAATCAATCAATGGTAGTCCGACAAGTGTGTTCGGGTCTTTACCGACTAATTTCGTAAACAAGCAAATTCCCATGCCTTCGCTTTTAAAGCTGCCTGCGCAGTAAAAAGGTTCTTCCCTGTCGACGTAGCGTTCGATTTGTTCAAGTGTTAAATCTCTAAAGTGCACCTCGAAAGAATCAAAGCCGACTTCTGTATGGTTTGTGACGGTGTTATGTACCGCAAGACCAGTATAGAAAGTGATGACTTTTCCACTTTGAGCCAAAAGTTGATTTATCGCGTTATCTCTATTTAAAGGCTTGCCAACGATTTCACCATTAATGACACAAACTTGGTCACTGCCGATAACTAAACTTGCTTTATCCGTCTGGCAAGATATTGCTTTCTCTTGGGCCAGTCTCTGTACAAGTTCAGTTGGCGTTTCTTGGTCAAAAGGTGTTTCATCGCAATCAGGTGGTAAACAAACGAATGGTAGTGAGAGCTTTTCAAGCAGTTGTTTACGAAAAGGGGAAGTTGAGGCTAAAACCAGTTGGTAATTTTTCATTTTGAATTACAATTCGTGGGAGCATTTCCAATAGGATAATCGATCAAAAATGATTCTGGCTAATGCTCTGTATGTTAAGCGTAAAAAAGTACAACTTTTTTGCCTTTTTCTTTGACTAATTTTGATTTGGAAGATAATATTCGCGCCCTATGCAAAAGGTAAAAATACCGCGAACGGTTGACCCAGCTAAAGCTGCACAGAAACGATTGGATTACGATGGCATCATCCAAGCTAGTCTTTTCAAGCGCTTAGTGGAAACAACTGAAGGCGTAAAACGCGACGCAGAAGTCTCATTGTCATTTGGGATGGATGAACAGCGACTCGTTGTTATCTCTGGTAAAGCTAACATCGAAGTCGATTTAGAGTGTCAGCGTTGTAATGAGGTATTCGCACATGAGTGCGAAGTTGAATTCCTTTCTACTCCTTACTACGGTGAGAAAACAGAACAGGAAGCACCAGAAATTTATGATTTGGTAGATCTAAATGAATATGGTGAATTAGACCTCATACAACTTGTTGAAGACGAGTTCATCTTAGCATTACCTCAAATTGCGATGCACGATGAAGCGGATTGTAGCGTTGATTCAAATAACATGGTTTTTGGTGAGATTCCTGAAGAAATTGAGGAAGAAAAACCGAATCCATTCGACGTTTTGAAAAGTCTGAAAAAGTAATAGGTGTGGTAGCCGATTCTTCTTCAGGTTTTTAACCCAATAGTATAGGAGTAGGGTCAATGGCCGTACAGAAAAACCGTAAAACTCGTTCTAAGCGCGGTATGCGTCGTTCACACGATGCGCTAACTACAGCTGCTCTATCTGTAGACGCGACTTCTGGTGAAACTCACCTACGCCACAACGTAACTGCTGAAGGTTACTACCGTGGTCAAAAGGTTATCAACAAGTAAGGTTGAACCTTTGCAAAGTATTACCGTTGCACTTGATGCAATGGGCGGGGATTTCGGTCCACGCGTAACAGTGCCTGCCGCCGTGCAGGCACTGTCTCATTTCCCAGAGCTAAAAGTGATTCTTATTGGTGATCAATCTCTGATCACGTCTCAATTATCTCAACTCGGTACCTCGACCAGTTCTCGCTTGACTATTCTTCACAGCGAGAAAGTTATCTCGAACTCAGAAAAACCTTCATTGGCGTTACGTAATAGCCAAAATAGTTCTATGCGTATGGCTATCGATTTGGTTTCTGAGCAGAAAGCGGATGCTTGTGTTAGTGGTGGCAACACCGGTGCATTAATGGCACTATCGCGTTTCATTCTTAAGTTACTTCCTGGCATTGAACGTCCTGCTTTAGTTTCCGCTTTACCGACGATTACCGGAAAGCGTACTTGGATGCTGGATCTGGGGGCGAATGTATCGTGCGATGCTGATAGCTTGTTCCAATTTGCTGTAATGGGCAGTGCATTAGCTGAAGAACACTTGGGTCGTCCTCCTCGCGTTGCTGTACTCAATATTGGCGCAGAAGAGATTAAAGGTAACGATTTAGTCAAACGTTGCGCAGAAATGCTTTCTCAGACCGATGCGATTAACTTTGTCGGTTATATTGAAGGTAATCAAATTTTGCATGATGTTGCGGACGTCATTGTTTGTGATGGATTTGTCGGCAACGTATGCTTAAAAGCCAGTGAGGGAACAGCTCAACTTTTTATCGAAAAAATTAAAACCAGCATAATGGCATCAACGATAAAGGGTTGGATAGCTAGAAAGTTGTTTTCTAGGCTGTTTAATGAACTAAAAACACTGAACCCCGACCAGTATAACGGCGCAAGTTTGCTAGGATTGCGCGGCATTGTCATAAAAAGCCATGGAAGTGCGGATGTATCTGCGATTGTCAATGCACTTGGCGAGGCAGTACACGAGGTCAAACGACAAGTACCAAGCCGTATTAGCGATCGTTTGGAAGCGGTTTTACTCGAGAGGCATTATTAGTCTTCATGTATAGCAAAATTTTAGGTACTGGCAGCTACCTGCCATCTCAGGTGCGTACAAACGCAGATCTAGAGAAAATGGTAGATACAAGTGATGAGTGGATCGTTGCTCGCACAGGTATTAAAGAGCGTCGAATTGCTGCAGAAAACGAAACTGTAGCAGACATGGCATTCTACGCAGCTGAAAACGCTATCGATATGGCGGGTATTGATAAAAACGATATCGACCTGATTATCGTAGCCACAACGAGCAGTAGCCATACTTTCCCTTCATCTGCGTGTCAGGTGCAGGCAAAGCTTGGCATTAAAGGTTGTCCAGCTTTTGACTTAGCCGCTGCTTGTTCTGGTTTTGTGTACGCATTATCTGTTGCAGACCAACATATCAAATCTGGTATGTGCAAAAACGTACTTGTGATTGGTTCAGATGCTTTGTCTAAAACGTGTGATCCGACAGACCGTTCAACCATCATCCTATTTGGTGATGGTGCCGGAGCCGTTGTCGTAGGCGCTAGCCAAGAGCCTGGCATTATCTCTACCCACATATACTCGGATGGTCAATTCGGAGAGCTTCTAAGCCTACCTGTACCTGTGCGGGGGCAAGATGCGGATAAATGGCTTCATATGGCTGGGAACGAAGTATTCAAAGTCGCTGTAACTCAGCTATCGAAACTAGTAAAAGATACGCTTGAAGCCAACAACATGCATAAGTCTGAACTAGACTGGCTAGTGCCGCACCAAGCGAACTACCGCATTATTTCAGCGACAGCGAAGAAACTTTCGATGTCACTAGACCAAGTCGTGATTACACTTGATAAACACGGCAACACATCGGCTGCAACTGTGCCAACAGCACTAGATGAAGCGGTACGTGATGGTCGTATTAAACGCGGTCAAACTCTGCTTCTTGAAGCGTTTGGCGGCGGATTCACTTGGGGCTCAGCCCTTGTGAAGTTCTAAGTTTCACAAGAATTCAAAATTTAAGGTGCACTTGGTGCATCTTATTTCTTTTTACTTTGCTTAAAGGAAAACAACATGAGCAAGTTTGCTATCGTATTTCCAGGTCAAGGTTCTCAAGCTGTAGGTATGCTTGCAGAACTAGGCGAACAATATGACGTAGTAAAACAAACATTTGCAGAAGCATCTGACGCACTAGGTTACGATCTATGGGCGCTTGTTCAAAATGGACCTGCAGAAGATTTAAACGAGACTTTCCGTACTCAACCAGCTTTGCTAGCTTCATCTGTTGCAATCTGGCGTGTATGGCAGGAACTTGGCTTAGAGCAACCAGCAAACCTAGCCGGTCACAGCCTAGGTGAGTACTCAGCACTTGTATGTGCGGGTGTTATTGACTTTAAAGAAGCCATCAAGCTGGTTGAATTACGTGGTCAACTTATGCAAGAAGCAGTACCAGCTGGTACTGGCGCAATGTACGCGATTATCGGTTTGGCTGATGATGCGATTGCAAAAGCGTGTGAAGACGCAGCGCAAGGCGAAGTGGTCTCTCCAGTAAACTTTAACTCGCCTGGTCAAGTCGTTATCGCTGGTAGCAAAGACGCAGTAGAGCGAGCTGGTGCGCTATGTAAAGAAGCCGGTGCGAAGCGTGCGCTTCCTCTTCCTGTTTCAGTACCTTCACACTGTGCACTTATGAAGCCAGCAGCGGAAAAACTTGCTGTAGCTCTTGAGTCTATCGAATTTAACTCACCACAGCTGCCAGTTATCAACAACGTTGATGTGGTTGCTGAGACAGATCCTGCAAAAATCAAAGATGCGCTTGTTCGTCAGCTACATAGCCCAGTTCGTTGGACTGAAACAGTTGAACTGATGCACGAACAAGGCGTAGAAAATCTTCTTGAGCTTGGCCCTGGTAAAGTTTTAACAGGTCTAACAAAACGTATCGTGAAAACGCTAACTGCAGCAGCAGTGAATGATATCGCATCGCTAGACGCTGCGAAGTAATCCATCAAGCGATAAATTTGCGATAAGAAAAGGAAACACAACATGATGAATCTCGAAGGTAAGATCGCGCTAGTTACCGGCGCAAGCCGTGGTATTGGCCGCGCGATCGCGGAACTTCTTGTCGAGCGAGGTGCTACGGTTATCGGTACTGCTACTTCTGAAAGTGGTGCGGCTGCTATCAGCGAGTATCTTGGTGATAACGGTAAAGGCTTAGCGCTTAACGTGACTGATGTCGAGTCTATCGAAGCGACATTAAAAACGATCAACGAAGAATTTGGTGTGATCGATATTCTGGTGAATAACGCTGGTATTACTCGTGACAACCTATTGATGCGCATGAAAGATGATGAGTGGAACGACATCATCGATACCAACCTAACGCCTATCTACCGCATGTCTAAAGCGGTTTTACGCGGTATGATGAAAAAACGTGCGGGTCGTATCATCAACGTAGGCTCTGTTGTTGGTACCATGGGTAATGCTGGTCAAACTAACTACGCAGCAGCGAAAGCGGGCGTGATTGGTTTTACTAAATCAATGGCTCGTGAAGTTGCGTCTCGTGGTGTAACAGTGAACACTGTTGCTCCTGGTTTCATCGAAACTGACATGACTAAGGCACTAAATGATGACCAACGTGCGGCAACTTTGTCGAACGTGCCAGCAGGTCGTTTAGGGGACCCACGTGAAATTGCATCAGCAGTAGTTTTCCTTGCTTCTCCTGAAGCAGCGTACATTACTGGTGAAACTTTGCATGTAAATGGTGGCATGTACATGGTTTAATGCGACAGTTTATGCAAAATAAGCTATTTTACATTGTGAAAAATAGCCTATAGTTGCAGTTAACTGTCATGAACTTGTCATGCTTATGCGCAAGATTTGTGCATGATTTAAGTCAAAAATGTATTGAAATTCGGTTAAATTCGCTAATTTTGTGGTTTGACCAGCAAGGACCCCCTTGCAACTTTCAATAGTTCGAATAAACTACGGAATCATCGCATTAGGCGAAATCTGTAAAGGAAAAGAAAAATGAGCAACATCGAAGAACGCGTAAAGAAAATCATTGTTGAACAGCTAGGTGTAGACGAAGCAGAAGTTAAAAACGAAGCTTCTTTCGTTGATGATCTAGGTGCTGATTCTCTAGACACTGTAGAACTAGTTATGGCTCTAGAAGAGGAATTCGACACTGAGATTCCTGACGAAGAAGCTGAGAAGATCACTACTGTTCAAGCTGCAATCGACTACGTAAACAGCGCTCAGTAATTAGCTCTCCCAGGCGGTCTCCTAGACCGCCTGTGTTCTTTCTAACTTCTTCTATCCTCTCATAGAAATATTCAATTCCCGGAGAATTATATCGTGTCCAAGCGTCGTGTAGTTGTCACTGGCATGGGTATGTTGTCACCGGTAGGCAACACAGTAGAATCATCTTGGAAAGCCCTGCTAGAAGGTCAAAGTGGTATCGTAAATATTGAGCACTTTGATACTACGAACTTCTCAACTCGTTTTGCAGGTCTTGTTAAAGATTTCGATTGCACAGAGTACATGTCTAAAAAAGATGCTCGTAAGATGGACCTTTTCATCCAGTACGGCATTGCAGCGGGTATTCAAGCTCTTGATAACTCTGGCTTACAAATTACCGAAGAAAATGCGGCTCGAGTTGGTGTTGCTATCGGCTCAGGCATTGGCGGTCTTGACCTTATCGAAACTGGCCATACTGCATTAGTAGACAAAGGCCCTCGCAAAGTTAGCCCATTTTTTGTTCCTTCGACCATTGTAAACATGGTTGCAGGTAACCTATCTATCATGCGTGGTCTTCGTGGTCCAAATATCGCGATTTCTACCGCATGTACTACTGGCCTGCATAATATCGGTCATGCAGCACGTATGATTGCCTACGGCGATGCAGATGCGATGGTTGCTGGTGGTGCAGAAAAAGCTTCTACGCCTCTTGGCATGGCTGGCTTCGGTGCAGCTAAAGCACTATCTACTCGTAATGAAGAGCCTCAAAAAGCGTCTCGCCCATGGGATAAAGGCCGTGATGGTTTTGTTCTAGGTGATGGTGCTGGCATGATGGTGCTTGAAGAGTACGAACACGCAAAAGCACGTGGCGCGAAGATTTACGCAGAACTGGTTGGTTTTGGTATGTCTGGTGATGCTTACCACATGACATCTCCAAGCGAAGACGGCTCTGGTGGTGCACTTGCGATGGAAGCGGCGATGCGTGACGCTAACATCACAGGTACTCAAGTAGGTTATGTGAATGCTCACGGTACTTCTACTCCAGCTGGTGATGTTGCAGAAATCAAAGGCGTGAAACGTGCTCTTGGTGAAGAAGGTGCGAAGCAAGTTCTTGTATCTTCAACTAAGTCGATGACGGGTCATCTATTAGGTGCTGCTGGCTCTGTTGAAGCAATTATCACGGTTATGTCTTTGGTTGACCAAATTGTTCCGCCAACCATTAACCTTGATGATCCAGAAGAAGGTCTAGACATCGACCTTGTGCCGCATACAGCGCGCAAAGTTGAAGGTATGGAGTACGCTATCTGTAACTCGTTTGGCTTTGGTGGTACAAACGGTTCTTTGATCTT